>CABUJH010000004.1 GCA_902491895.1 uncultured Collinsella sp.
TCGTGGCCACCATGGTCGTGGGCATCATCGGCGCGTTCTTCGGCGTGCTGGCGTAAGGGCCCGGCTGCATAGATTTTCGTTGCAACCTGGAAAGGGGATGGAGCAGGCCTATGCCCTCCATCCCCTTTTTGTATAGAAGGAGTTCGTATGTTCGCGAAGGATCGCGAAGCAATGCGCCTGACGCCGGCAGAGGTCAGGCTGATTCTTATTGAGTCCCTGCAGTGGTGCGCCAACAACGCGGTCTACTTTTTGGGGCTTATCGGTGCGGCCACGTATGATCTGGCCGGCACGGCCTTTTTGGTTGCCGCCATTACGCTCGTGCGTAATCTTATGACGTCGGTGGGCAATATGGTGTCGGGTTCGGTCATCGACCGCTTTGGACCGCGCCGGACGTCATTTGTGACGTGCGTGATTACGGCAGTGCTATCGCTTGGCGTGGGGTTGGCGCCGTTGTCTGTCCCCGGGCTTGTGTTTGCCGCGTGCGTCTTGGGACTTGCGGGCGGCTTTATCAACACCTGCACACATGCGTTTCCGGGATACCTGGAGTCGACCACCGAGGGCCGTACCCGCGTGAACGGCCTCATGGTGTTCTACAGCAATATCGCCTATACCGCTGGCCCGCTGCTCGGTGGTGCCATCGTGAGCTGTTTTGCCACGCAATCGGTCTATCTGCTCATGGCGGGCATGATGGGTGTGGCGGCCGTGCTCTCCTTGGGCTGTCACGAGTGTGTTGCTCCCGCAAAAGGGGAGAAGCCGAAGGGCGGTATTCTGGGCGGCATGGCCGAGGGTGCGCGACTTACGTTTCGCGACCACGACCTGCGCCTCATCTTTATCTCGGGCTTTTTGGGTTTCTTTGCGTTTGGCGCGTTCGATTCGCTGGAGTCGTTGTTCTACCGCGATGTGCTCAACGTGGATATCGTCTGGCTGGGCTGGCTGTCCTCGGTCGTGGGCCTCACTTCCTCGGTGGGCGCGTTCATCCTGACCAAGCTTTCTGCTCGCCATGTCAACCTGCGATTGTTGCTCGGCGCGCTCATGGCCGTGGGCATTGGGTCCATGGTGTACGTGGGCACCGATATGCTGGGGGTCGCGATTATCGGTCAGGCGATTAACGGTCTGGCCTGGGGATTCCTGGAACCGCTGCAGATGATCTTGATTCAGGAGCGCGCCGACATCAAATACCTGGGACGCATTACCGGCTTTGTGCGTTTTGGCCTGATGAGCGCCGGCGTGCTGCCGCTGCTGGCGGCTCCTTTTTTGGCGGAGGCTTTGGGCGTCCAAGCGGTGCTATTTGGGGCATCGACCATTATTGCGCTGGTAGGAACGCTGTTCTTTGTCACACAAGGGAGGCGCCAGAGGTGTTAGCTATACATTCAATTCTAATTTAATACCACTCACCAGAGAATTTCGACCGTTCACCGAGGATTGGAACAGATTGATAAGTGGTATTAAAAACACCTTAGGTGTATGTCTATAATTGGTATCGAAAAGAAACGCGATGTATAGAGTCGCGTGCAGGACAGAAAGGAAAAGCCATGAAGGAAACCGAGAAGATCGAGATCATGCACTTTAGCCAGGAGGGCTATCTCGAGGACGGCAAGAACGTCTATGAGACCGGCAAGAAGATGATCGAGCTCGCCGACAAGGTCGCCGACGAGGGCTACGACGCCGTGTTCCTGATGGGCGTCGGCGGCACCTGGGACGAGCTCATGCAGCTCGAGTACCTCATGAACAAGTTCGGCGACCGCGACCTCGAGGTCTACCTGATCCACGCCGCCGAGTGGAACGTCTCCGGCCACAAGCGCATGACCGAGAAGTCCGTCGTGATCACCGCCTCCGAGTCCGGCACCACCCCCGAGGTCCTCGAGGCCGTCAAGAAGATGAAGGGCATGGGCGTGCGCGTCTACGCCATGACCAAGCCCGAGGGCCCCATCGGCCAGGCTGTCGGCGCCGAGAACTGCGTCAAGATGGCTTCCGATCACGGTAACGGCGGCTGCGAGATGGGCTACTACCTCGCCGACTGCTTCGGCCTGCGCCTGCTCAACCGCCGCGGCTGCTTCCCGCAGTTCGACAAGTTTATTGAGCAGACCAAGGATGTTTGGACCCATCTGGTCGACATCCGCAAGAGCTTCGAGCCGCGCGCCGAGGAGCTCGCCAAGAAGTACGCCCTGGCCCCCTACACCATGTTCATCGGCTCCGGCGCCCTGTGGGGCGAGACGATCCTGTTCTCGATGTGCATCCTGGAGGAGATGCAGTGGAAGCGCACCCGCTACATCACCTCGGCCGACTTCTTCCACGGCACCCTCGAGCTCGTGGAGCCCGGCGTCCCGGTCTTCCTGTTCATGGGCGAGGACGAGAACCGCAAGCTCGACGAGCGCGTCCGCGCCTTCCTGACCCGCGGCGTGACCGGCGACACCGACATCAACATCATCGACACCGCCGAGTTCGCGATCCCCGGGCTTGACGACGAGTTCCGCGTCATCGTCTCCCCGTGGATCCTCTCCTCGCTGATCACCGATCGCCTTGCCGCTTACTACGAGACGGTCACCAAGCACAACCTCAACTACCGTCGCTACTATCACCAGTTCGACTACTAAGAGCAAATAACGTTTGTGTAATCGGGCCTCGCTCCTATATGGAACGGGGCCTCGCTTGGGTTGGAGAGTAATTATGAGCTATCCCCAGCTTGCCGTCATGAATATCAGCCATCGTTATTTTGACCTTGAGGAATTCTTTTCTTCGGCAGCGGCCTCGGGCTACACGTGTTGCGAGCTTTGGACCGGGGCGATGCATCTGTATGTCGATTGCCATGGATACGATTCGCTCGAGCAGGTGCAGGAGCTGTCACAGCGGTATGGGATTCGGATTGTGGGGCTTTGTCCCGAACAGAACAACCCCAAGCCGTGGAATATCGCGGCGCGCGGGAATGAGGCGCGCGCTCGCACGCTCGCGTACTTTAAGAACGTTGTGGATATCGCGGCGGAACTTGGAGCCGAGCAGGTCATGGTCTCGAGCGGCTGGGCATTTTTGAACGAGCCGATCGAGGACGCGTGGGGTCGCAGCGCCTCGATGCTGCGTGCGATTGCCGAGCATGCGGGAGAGCGCGGCGTGCGACTGGTGCTCGAGGCCCTACAGCCGGTTGAGTCGATGATCGTGAACTCGGCGGCCGACACGAAGCACATGATCGAGGCAGTTGATCATCCGGCACTTAAGGCGTGTCTGGATTTGGGCGCTATGGCGGTGGCGGGGGATACCATCGACGATTATTTCGATCTGCTTGGCGATGATGTCGCCCACGTGCATTTTGTCGATGTTGCGGCAGATGGCACGACGCATCTTGCTTGGGGTGACGGCGACCGCGATATGCGCGCCGACCTGGATAGGCTGGTGGCGCGCGGCTATCGCGGAGTTGTTTCGGCCGAGACCTATGACTGGCGCTATTTTGCCGACCCCGCAGCTGCCGATGCGCAGGTAATGGCAGAGTATCGTCGTGCGATTGGCGTCTAGGTGGGGTTGGGTTGCGACAATCCGCTCCTATGTTTCCAAATGAATACGCTATGAGCCGAGGAGGACGATTCTCCCCGCAAACACTCTAGTATGCTAAAGTACCCAGAAGACCGGCGGAGCTATGCCGGTCTTCTGCTCTATATGAAACACAGCATGAGGAGGCTCACCAGATGACGGCCACACCGTGGGGATTCCGGGACATATTGCCCGAGGAGGCTCAGGCGCGCGAGGAGATCGCATGTACGGTGAAGGGCTGCTTTAGGGAGCATCATTACCTGCCGGTCGAGACGCCACTGCTCGAGGACAAGGGCTCACTCGAGGAGGGCGGCCGCATTGCGGACACGCCGTTTAAGCTCTTTGACGATGATGGTCGCCTGCTGGTGGTCCGTCCCGACAATACGCTACCGATCGTGCGCCTGGTTTCGACCCGCATGCGCGCGGCCGATCTGCCGCTGCGCCTGCGCTATGAGGCGCCGGTGGTTCGCGAGTGTCAGCGCAATGCCGGCGGCTCGCGTCAGTTTACGCAGCTGGGCTTTGAGCTTATCGGCGCGGGCGATACCGCGGGCGATGTCGAGATTGTCTCGCTCGTGGCCGAGGCCGTGCGCAAGTTGGCGCTGCCCGATGCGCGCATTATCGCAGGTAGCGTGCGTCCGTTTAAGGAGCTGCTTGTGGCGTGCGAGGATCGCGAGCTGGCCGCCGAGGCCCTGCGCTGCGTGCACGCCAACGACTTCGTGGGCCTCGATGCCCGCGTGGCGAAAAGCGCCGAGTCCGAGGCCGTTAAGGTCGCCATTAGCGAGCTGCCGCGCCTGCACGGTGGTGCCGAGGTGCTCGACCGCGTCGACGCGCTGCTGGCGGCGGCGGGCATTGTCGCGCCGCTTACGCGCGAGCTGCGTGCCCTGGTCGAGGGCCTGGCTCCCGAGGATGCCCAGGTGCTGTCGTTCGACTTCTCCATCATGAACTCGTTTGATTACTACACGGGCCTGGTCTTTAAGGCCTATGCCGGCGGCCTGCCCGATCCGGTTGGCTCGGGCGGACGCTACGACTCCATCTTTACCGGTGCATTTGGCGGCGGCATCGAGGTGCCGGCGGCGGGCTTCGCCTTTTCGCTCGAGCGTCTGGAGGCCGCGCACACCTCGGCCGAGGACGCTGCTTCCGATGGTGACCATGCCGTGGGCCGTGGCGTCGAGGGTCCGCTGCGCATTGCCGTGCCCAAGGGCTCGCTCAAGGTCGACACGCTCGACGTGCTCGAGGCCGCAGGTCTGGACGTCTCTGAGCTGCGTGACCCCGGCCGTCACCTCATCGTGCGCGGCCGCGACATGCGTGCCGGCGAGGGTGCGGTTGGCGATATCGAGTTTGTCATCGTGCGTCCCAGCGACGCGCCCGCTTTTGTGGGCTGTGGCGGTGCCGACTGCGGCATCTGCGGTTGGGACTCGCTTATCGAGGCAGACCTCAACCTGCTGCAGCTGGTCGACCTGGGCTACGGCCTGTGCACGTTTATCGAGGCGGAGCCCGCGTGGCGCGCCGGCCAGGCCGAGCGCAACTATGCCCGCCGTGGGTCGCTTCGCGTGGCCACCAAGTATCCGCGCATCGCGAGCGCCTGGTATGCCGAGCGCGGCGTGAACGCCGACATCGTTTCGCTGCACGGTAACATCGAGTTGGGCCCCATTGTCGGTATGACCGACCGTATCGTGGACATCACCGCCACGGGCGCCACGCTGCGCGATAACGACCTGGTTATTACCGGTCGCATTATGGACTGCACGGCGCGATTCTTCGTCAACCCGGGTGCCGCGCGCCTGGACCCGCGCGTGCGCAACTTGGCCGATCGCCTGGCGGCGGCCGTGAAGGACAAGCATTTTGAGCCCGTTGCGGGCTCGGCACAATAGCGCGAGCACGCACGGGCGTCCCAACGTCTGGGCTGCGGGCCGATTGGCGCCGCCGCCCGGCCTCTCGTTTTTCGAACACAACCTCGACCGATAGGGGATACCGATATGAAGACCATCAAGCTTGCTCCCGGTGAGCGCCTCGTTACCAACCAGCTCAACCGCAAGGGCGTGCTGCCGCAAAACATCGTCGACGCTGCCCGCGATATCGTAGCCAACGTGCGCGCCACCGGCGATGCCGCGGTGCGCGACTATTGCCAGCGTTTTGATGGTGTTGAGCTGCAGAGCTTCCGTCTGCCGCAAGAGCAGATCGATGCCGCGCTCGAAGGCCTCGATCCCGCCTTTGTCGCGGCGCTCGAAAAGGCCGCATGCCAGATTCGCGAGTTCCACCAGCGCGAGGTCGAGCAGAGCTGGTTTACCACGCGCCCGGACGGCACGATGCTCGGCGTTAAGGTGACCCCGCTTGCTGCGGCCGGCATCTACGTGCCGGGCGGCCGCGCGCAGTATCCCTCCACCGTGCTCATGAACGCCATTCCCGCCAAGGTGGCCGGCGTCAAGCGCGTGGTCATGGTGACTCCGCCGCAAAAAGATGGCCTGATCAGCCCGTATACGCTCGCGGCCGCCAAGCTTGGTGGCGTGGACGAGATCTATATGGTGGGCGGCGCCCAGGCCGTGGCCGCGCTGGCGTACGGTACCGAGACCATTCCGCGTGTCGACAAGATCACCGGCCCGGGCAACGCTTTCGTCGCCGCTGCCAAACAGATTGTCTCGGGTGACGTGGGTATCGATATGGTCGCCGGTCCCTCCGAGGTCTGCGTGCTGGCCGACGCCACGGCCAAGCCTATGGTGGTCGCGGCCGACCTGATGGCCCAGGCCGAGCATGATCCGCTGGCGGCCTGCTATCTGGTGACCTGCGACGAGCAGTTTGCGCGTGAGGTCGAGGCGGGTATCGACATTCTGGTAGCGCAGTCGCCGCGTGCCGAGATCACGCGTGCCTCGCTCGACAATGAGGGCACCATCGTGGTGGCAGCCGACATGGCTGCCGCCGTCGAGGCGGTGAACACCGTGGCGCCCGAGCACCTGGAGCTGCACTGCAAGGATGCGATGGGCCTGCTCGGCGGTATCCGCAACGCCGGCGCCATCTTTGTGGGCGCTTGGAGTTCCGAGCCGCTCGGCGATTACGTTGCCGGCCCCAACCACACGCTGCCGACCGGCGGCACCGCCATGTTCTCCAACCCGCTTTCGGTGGAGGAGTTCGTCAAGCGCTCGAGTGTCATTTGCTATACGCCCGAGGGCTTGCTCTCCGACGCTCCCGCTACGCAGCGTCTGGCCGAGGCCGAGGGCCTGTGGGCACACGCGCTTTCTGCCGCACTGCGCCGTCGTGTGCTGGAGCAGGGCGAGGATGCCGTGAGCGCCGAGTTGCTCGCCGCGGCCGACCTGACCAAGGTTGCCTGGCCGGGCGACGCCGTGGCGACGGTTGCCGAGGGCGTTGACCTGGCGGCTGTGAGCGCGGATGGCGTTGGCCCGACCGGCAAGGAGGCCTAATATGGCCGAGCTGACGCCCCGTATGAAGGAGCTCGTCCAGCCCTACTTGGCCGGCATTGAGCCCTACGACCCCAATTTTACGCCCACGCGCATCAACCTTTCGGCCAACGAGAACACCTATCCCGTGCCGGCTGGCGTGCGCGAGGCGGTCGACGCCGCCCTGGCTGCTACACCGCTCAACCGCTATCCCGATCCCATGTCCAACGATCTGCGCGACGAGCTTGCTGCTTGGCATGGTGTGGCGCGCGAGAACATCTGCGTGGGCAACGGCGGCGACGAGCTGCTCTATAACTACCTGCTGGCGTTTGGCGGCGCGGGACGGACCCTGCTCAACTGCCCGCCGTGCTTTAGTGAGTATGCGTTCTTTGCGTCGCTTTGTCAGACCGAGGTGCGCGATGTGTGGCGCGACCCGGCGACCTTTGAGCTCGACCAAGCGGCTGTGCTCGCAGCGGCGCCCGAGTGCAATCTGGCGATCGTGACCTCGCCCAATAACCCCACGGGCGATGTGACGCCGCTCGACTTTGTCGCGGCCCTGTGCGATGCGTGCCCCGGCATGGTCATGGTCGACGAGGCCTACGTTGAGTTTGCCGACGATTCGTTTGGCGCGGCTACTACGGCGCAGGGGCTTATCGCCGAGCATCCCAACCTGGTGATTCTGCATACGCTGTCCAAGGCGTTCGGCGCCGCCGGCACGCGTCTGGGCTATGTGATCGCGGCGCCCGAGGCCATCGATGTGTTTGCGGCAATTCGCCAGATCTACTCGGTTAACGTGCTGAGCCAGGCCGCCGCGCTTGCCTGCGTGCGTGCCCGCGATGCGTACGCACCCGTGGTAGCACAGGTTGCATCCGAGCGCGAGCGCGAACTGTGTGCCCTGCACGCAATGGCTGCCGAGGGCATGCCCGTGGAGGCGTGGCCGAGCGCGGCGAACTTTGTGCTCGTGCGCACGCCGCATGCCACGCGCGTGCGCGAGCGCCTGCGCGACGAGTATTCACTTTTGGTGCGCGACTTTAGCTACGCGCCGGGGCTCGCGGACTGCCTACGCATTACCGTGGGCACCTCGCAGGAAAATGACGAGGTGCTGGCCGCGTTTGCCGCGCTGGTGAAGGAGGAGATGTAGATGGACCGCTATGCCGAGGTAACCCGCAAGACGGGCGAGACCGACATTGTCGTAAAGCTCGACCTGGATGGAAGCGGCGTGTGCGATATCTCGACCGGTGTGCCGTTTTTCGACCACATGCTCAACGCTTTTGGCCGCCATGGCCTGTTCGATCTGACGGTGCACGCGGTGGGCGACGTGGAGGTCGATGCGCATCATACCGTCGAGGACACGGGCATTGTGCTGGGCGAGGCGTTTTGCCAGGCGCTGGGCGACAAGGCGGGCATTACACGCTTTGCCGACGCGGCGATCGCCATGGACGAGACACTCGTGATGGCTGCTGTTGATATTTCGGGGCGCGGGCAGGCCTACTGCGAGCTGCCCGTGCCGACCGAGCGCGTGGGCAGCTTCGATACCGAGCTGGCCGTCGAGTTCTTCTACGCCTTTGCGCGCGATGCCAAGCTCACGCTGCACGTGCGCGAGCTGGCGGGCGGCAACTCGCATCACATTATCGAGGCCGCCTTTAAGGCCGTGGGTCGCACGATGCGCCACGCCTGTGAGCTGGATCCCCGCGTGCAGGGCATCCCCAGCACCAAGGGATCGCTGTAACCGTCACAAGGGTAAAACCACCACAAAGGGGACAGGCACCTTTGTGGTGGTTTTGGATGATGAGAAGTGGAGGGGTCGCGTGGGCGAACCGAAGATCGTGGTGGTTGACTACCACAAGGGCAACTTGTCGAGCGTTGCGCGCGGGCTTGCGCGCGCCGGTGCCGCCGCCTGCACATCGGACGATCCGGAGCAGATCCGTAATGCCGACGGCCTGGTCATCCCGGGCGTGGGCGCGTTCTATGACGCGATCGCCTTTATGCGCCAGAGCGGCGAGGCGGACGCGGTGCTCGATGCCGTCGCCGCCGGAACTCCGCTGCTCGGCGTCTGCCTGGGTCTTCAACTGTTTTTTGAGCGCGGCAACGAGGGCGTGCCTACGGGTGAGGCCGCGGATGGCAGCGCCCCCGAGCAGGATGGCGGCCCCTGGGTCGATGGCCTGGGTATTATGCGCGGTTCGTGCACGCGCTTGGAGTCGAGCCGCCTGAAGGTGCCGCACGTGGGCTGGGATCAGGTGCACATGACGCCCACCGGTGCTGTCGACCCGCTGCTCGCCGGTTTTGCCGAGGGTGCCATCATGTATTTCACCCACAGCTACGCGGTGGCCGACGATGCCGATGCCGCCGATGTGCTGGCGCGCACGCACTATACGCGGAGCTTCCCGTGCATCGTGCGTCATGGCAACGTGTGGGGCTGCCAGTTCCATCCCGAGAAATCCTCCGCGCTGGGTCAGCGCATCCTTAAGAACTTCGTCAACATCGTCGAGGAGGCCGGCCGATGATCCTGTTTCCCGCAATCGATCTGATCGGTGGCAAGGTCGTGCGCCTGGAGCGCGGTGACCGCAGCCGCTGCAAGGTATATTCCGACGACCCCGTGGCAGTCGCCCGCTCATTTGCCGAGCAGGGTGCGAGCTGGGTGCACGTCGTCGACTTGTCTGCTGCCTTTGGCGAGGATGAGGACACGTGCGCTGCCAACTCGGCGGCGATTAAGGGCATCTGCGGCATCGACGGTCTGTCTGTGGACGTGGGCGGCGGCGTTCGCTCGCTTGCACGCATCGACGAGCTGGCCGGCTACGGCGCGCGTCGCATCGCACTGGGCACGGTGCTCGTGACCGAGCCGGGTTTTGCCGAGGTGGCGGCCCAAGGCTTTGGTGAGTTGCTGGTGGCAGACATCGCCGCGCGCGACGGTCAGGTCAAGGTGAACGGCTGGCGTGATGGCGCGGGCGTGGCACTCGACGATGCCGTGGCACAGCTCACCGAGCTGGGTTTTAAGCACCTGGTCTACACCGACATCGCGCGTGACGGCATGCAGGCGGGCATCGATGTGGCGGCGTATCGCCATGTGGCCGAGGTCGCGGGCTTTCCCGTCGTGGCATCGGGTGGCATCTCGACGCTCGACGACATCCGTGCGCTGGCCGCAGTGGGTGAGGGCGCGATTGAAAGTGCTATTACCGGTCGCGCGCTCTACGAGGGCAACTTTACGCTGGCCCAGGCACTGGACGCCGTCCGAGGGGAGGAGTAGCCCATGCTTACCAAACGCGTGATTCCCTGCCTGGATGTTAAGGACGGCCGCGTGGTCAAGGGTGTCAACTTTGTGAGCCTGCGCGATGCGGGCGACCCGGTGGAGCTGGCCCGCGCCTACGACCGCGAGGGTGCGGACGAGGTCGTCTTCCTGGACATTACCGCCACAAGCGACAATCGTGCGACGACTATCGAGATGGCGGCGCATGCTGCTGAGGAGCTGGCCATTCCCTATACCGTGGGCGGCGGCTTTCGCGACTTGGCGGGCATGCGGACCATGGTTGCCGCCGGCGCCGACAAGGTGTCGCTCAACTCGGCGGCCGTGCGCGACCCGTCGTTGATTAGCCAGGCTGCCGCGGCGTTTGGCAGCCAGGCCGTGGTCGTGGCGATCGATGCCAAGCGCGTTGGTTTGCCCGGCGCATCCGGTGCCGACAAGTGGGAGGTCTTCACGGCGGGCGGTCGCAACGCCACGGGCATCGACGCGGTGGCGTGGGCCGATGAAGCGGCTCGTCGCGGCGCCGGCGAAATCCTACTGACCAGCATGGATCGCGACGGCACCAAGGCTGGCTTTGACCTGGCACTCACCCGTGCCGTGGCGCGCGCGGTGCCGATTCCCGTTATTGCGAGCGGCGGCGTGGGTACGCTCGAGCATTTTGCCGAGGGCGTGATCGAGGGCGAGGCCGACGCCGTGCTGGCAGCAAGTGTCTTTCACTTTGGGACGTTCAGCATTCGCGAAGTCAAAGAGTATATGGCCTCTCAAGGTATTCCTGTGAGGTTGGACTTCTAATGCTACGGCTTGTCCAGGCACCGCATTTTGCCGCTCAAACCGTCGCTCGCGTACCAAAGTACGCGTCGCACCTCTTTCGCGGCAACCTGCGGCACCTGAACAACCCTCGCCGACCTGCGATGTTTGAATTTGGGGAGAGAAATGGAAGAGATAACCGATCCTTCAAAGCTTACATACGACGCCAGGGGGCTGATTCCTTGTGTTGTTCAGCAGTATGACACCGGCGAGGTGCTTATGGTTGCCTGGATGAACGAGGAGTCGGTGGGGTTGACGCTCAAGACCGGCACCACGTGGTTTTGGAGCCGCAGTCGCCAGGAGCTCTGGAACAAGGGCGCGACGAGCGGCAATATGCAAGCGGTCAAGGAGCTCTGGGCCGACTGCGATAGCGATACGCTGCTGGTCAAGGTTGACTCGCCGGGCCCGGCTTGCCACACCGGCAACCGTACCTGCTTCTTTAAGAAACTCGCGTAGGGCGGGCGCTCGATTAGACGCTCGGCCACCAGAAAGGATTGAACTATGGGTGTGCGCACCGCAAACGTTCAGGATGGAAATATCGGAGAGACGTTGACAGGTCTGGCCGAGGTGATTCACGGTCGTCGTGATGCATCGCCGCAGGAGAGCTATACCGCGCGCCTGCTGACCGACGTCGAGGATGAGCTGCTCAAGAAGCTTGCCGAGGAGGCGAGCGAGGTGATCATGGCCTGCAAGGATAACGATCACGATCACATCCGCTACGAGGCCGGCGACCTGGTCTACCACCTGCTCGTGACGCTCGAGCGCTACGGTATCACCCTCGACGAGCTAGCCGGCGAACTCAACGCCCGCCGCCACTAGTCGTTTGGGACAGTCTTTGTTGGTGTAACGGGGTCATGGAAGTTGCGGTGAAATAGGGACTGTTTAAGCGCTTCATCAGGCAAAACAATCCCTATTCCACCGCAACTTATGAAGGGATGGCTAGTCGAGGGGTGTGGGTTCCCATTCGCCGGTGGGGTGGGGGATGTCGAAGGTTCGATAACCGCAGTCGTAAGCGTGGGCCTGGGCCTCGCGGATGTTCCAGCAGATGTCGCAGGCGCGGTGTGCGTCCGAGCCAAAGGTGATGGGTACCTCGGCGTGGGCGAAGCAACGCAATAGCCCGGTCGCGGGATAGTAATCGTCGAGCCCCTTGCGCGGCGCGGCGGTCGAGACCTCAACGCGGCGGCCCGTGTCGTGAGCGCACTCGGCCATCTGCCCCCAGAACGGCGTCGGGTCAAAGTCGGGCGCAAAGCCTTCCTTCGAAAAGCGCATGACCAGGTCGGGATGGGCCATTACGTCAAAGTTGAGTGAGCTTTCGCAGGCGCGGCACCAGTCGTCGACGTAGCGCTCCCACACGCCGTGTACCCCCAGGTTTTCCCAAACATGCAGGTTGGTGTCATCATCGATCCAGCCGCAGCGCGAATCGGGTGTATCGGGGCGAGCGACGTCTTCCGTTCCCGCCGCACCCGCGGCACCGGCCATGATATCGCCCGGATAGCCAATCCAGTGCACACTGCCCAAGCGCACTATGGCACTCGCGGACCAGCGCTCAACCAGAGGCTCGCAACCTTCGTACCAGTCGCATTCAAAGCCATAGATAAAGCTGAGCTCCGGCGCGATCTGCGCGGCGAGCTTGCGGGCGTCCTCAAAGGCCAGACGATGTGCCGTCAGGTCACCCTCGACAACCTGTACTTCGCAGTTGGCGTCCATGCTGACGGGCAGGGTGAGGTGATCGGTCGAGACCATGACGCGGCAACCGGCCGCAGCAGCGGCACGGACGTTGTCCTCAAACGAGGCATGCCCGTCCGAAAACGAGGTGTGGGTATGGCAATCGACCAGCGGGCACATGGGCATAGCGGCTCCTTTGCGTCAAGCGAATCCGCTTCATTGTAATGGCGCAGCTCTCAACACGCCGGGCACGCCGGGGATCGAAATCGATTGGAAAGGTTGCGCGGCGCGTGGTGCAGCCTCGCTTGCTCTCAAAACGTGTACGTCAGCCTCCAAAACCGACAAATAATGACATGTTTGGAGGCTGACGTACACGTTTGGATGGGGGCGAGGGCGGCGACGGACGAAAGTCACGCTTGTGCCACGTCCGATGTGCTAGCGTTTGGATGAACAAAACGAGCCCGCGCGGAAAGGAGCCGGACCGTATGCCATGCGATAGCACATCCCCGCTGTCCCGCGAGACCGATGCGCCCGAAACCATCGTCAAGCTGGAATGCGACATCGACGACGCGTCGCCTGAGGTACTCGCCTACGCCGCCGACCGCCTGCGCGAGGCGGGTGCGCGCGAGGTGCACTGGCTGCCCCTCTATTGTAAGAAAGGCCGCCCCGGCTGGCAGCTGCAGGTAATCTGCACCTACGAGGATATCGAGCGCCTGCAGACGATCATCTTCTTGGAAACCACGACCAACGGCATTCGTCGCCAGGTTATGGAGCGCGTTTGCCTACCACGCCGCTTTGAGCGCGTAACGACGCCATGGGGCGAGGTGTTCGTCAAGGTGGCCACCCTGCCCGACGGCAGCGAGCGTGCAGCGCCCGAGTACGAGGACTGCGCCCGCCTTGCCCGCGAGCACGGCGTGCCGCTCCAGCGCGTGATGCAGGCGGCCCAGAGCGCGGCACTGCGATTTGAATAGCGCGGCCGGCGACATCCCGTGCCCAGCCGCATTAACCCCATCCCGAAAGGATCCCCCATGAAATACCTCATCGCCTCCGACATCCACGGCTCTGCATATTGGGCCGAGCGCCTGGTCGCCGCCATCGAGTCCGAGCAGCCCGACCGCATCGTCCTGCTGGGCGACCTGCTCTACCACGGTCCGCGCAACGACCTGCCGCGCGATTACGCCCCCAAGCGCGTAATCCCGCTGCTCAACGCCCTGGCCGACCGCATCATCGCGGTACGCGGCAACTGCGATGCCGAGGTCGACCAGATGGTGCTCGACTTCCCCGTCATGGCCGACTACGCCACGCTGTTCGACGAGACCGGCCGCGAGCTGTTCCTGACGCACGGCCACGTCTTTGGCGCCGGCATGCACAACAGCGTCGACCACGCGCCCGCGTTGCCCGAGGGCTCCGCGCTCGTCTACGGTCACACGCACATCAAGGTTAACGAGGCAAGCGAGGCGCACCCGGGCCTGTGGCTCTTCAACCCCGGCAGCGTGAGCATCCCCAAGGACGGCACGCACAGCTACGGCATCTACGAGGGCGGTGCGTTCCGCCACGTGATCCTGGAGGAGGAATAACCATGGCGCAGCACATGGCTCAGCAAAATGCCGAGGGCTCGCGCGATCTGTCCACGCTGGTCGACGCGTCGGCCGAGCTGCAGCATCTGGTGCAGACCATCTGGCGTCTGCGTCAGCCCGATGGCTGCCCGTGGGACCGCGAACAGACGCACCGCAGCATTGGCAAGAACATGATCGAGGAAGCCTACGAGGCGCTCGATTGCATCGAGGCGGACGACGCGGCGCATCTGCGCGAGGAGCTGGGCGATGTGCTCATGCAGGTGGTGCTGCATGCGCAAATTGCGGCGGATGCCGGCGAGTTTACGCTGGCCGACGTGGCGCGCGATATCGACGCCAAGCTCATTCGCCGTCATCCGCACGTGTTTGGCGATGTGGATGCCGACAGCTCCGACGAGGTACTCAAGATTTGGGACGAGGTCAAGCTTGCCGAGAGGGCTGCCAAGGACAAGGCCGTGGCGGCGGGCGAGGCTGCGCCCGAGGGCCTGCTCGACGGCGTGCCCACGCATCTGCCGGCGCTGATGCAGGCTCAGAAGGTGTCGCGCAAGGCGGCTGCCGTGGGCTTTGAGTGGGAGACGGTCCAGGACGTGTGGGGCGAGGTCGCCGAGGAACGTGCCGAGTTTGAGGCCGAGGCTCCTGGCTCGCCCGAGCGCGAGATGGAGTTTGGCGATCTGCTCTTTGCCCTGGTCAACGTTGCGCGCAAAGAGGGGATTGACGCCGAGAGTGCCCTTCGTGCCAGCACGGCAAAGTTCCGCCGTCGCTGGGCCGCGATGGAGCAGATGGCGGCCGATGCTCACGTGGATCTTGCCGAGCTTTCGACCCACGGCCTCAACGACCTGTGGGACGCAGCAAAGGCAGGGGAGTAAGACTGCGGGAACGACGGGCTGACACGCCTCATCGTTCCCGCTAAATTTTTCGAAAATCAAGTGTATCCCTCGGCTAACTTAGGGCATAATGCAAAAAGTGCGACATGGCTAACTTACGGAGACGCACCGATGGTGCACGGTCAGCCGGTCGCTTGCATCCACTACGTTTCCAAGTGAGAGGGAGACAACATGAGCGATATTTTGGACGTCTACGGTCGCGAGGTGCTCGACAGCCGCGGCAATCCCACCGTCGAGGTCGAGGTCGTGCTCGAGGACGGCAGCTTTGGCCGTGCAATGGTGCCTTCGGGTGCTTCGACCGGCGCCTTTGAGGCCTGCGAGCTGCGCGATGGCGACAAGGGCCGCTACCTGGGCAAGGGCGTTTCGCAGGCCGTCGAGCATGTCAACAACGAGTGCGCTAACGCCGTCGTGGGCCTCGACGCCTTCGACCAGCGCGCCGTCGATGCCGCGCTGATTGCCGCGGACGGTACCCCCAACAAGACCAAGCTCGGTGCCAACGCCATCCTGGGCGTGTCGCTGGCCGTCGCCCGCGCCGCTGCCGAGTCGGCGGGCCTGTCGCTGTACCAGTATCTGGGCGGCGTCAATGCCCACCTGCTGCCCACGCCCATGATGAACATCCTCAACGGCGGTGTGCATGCCGACAATAACGTCGACTTCCAGGAGTTCATGATCATGCCGGTGGGCGCCCCGAGCTTTGCCGAGGGCCTGCGTTGGTGCGCCGAGGTCTACCACACCCTCAAGGGCGTGCTGCACGAGGCCGGCCTGGGCGGCGGCGTGGGCGACGAGGGCGGCTTTGCGCCCAACCTCAAGACCAATGCCGAGCCGTTCGAGTACATCACCAAGGCCGTGGAGAAGGCCGGCTTTAAGCCCGGCGTCGACTTCATGTACGCCATGGACCCGGCCTCGACCGAGTTCTACAACGCCGAGACCGGCATGTACGAGCTCAAGGGCGAGGGCGTTGAGTATACGAGCGCTCAGATGGTCGATTACTGGGAGAAGCTCGTCGACACCTATCCCATCATCTCCATCGAGGACGGCATGGCCGAGGAGGACTGGGGCGGATGGGTCGAGCTTACCCGCCGCATTGGCAACAAGGTGCAGCTGGTGGGTGACGACCTGTTCGTCACTAACACCGAGCGCCTCAAGAAGGGCATCGAGCTGGGCGCCGCCAACGCGATCCTGGTCAAGGTCAACCAAATCGGCACACTCACCGAGTCGCTCGAGGCCATCGAGACCGCCAAGGAGGCTGGTTACGCCTGCATCGTGAGCCACCGTTCCGGCGAGACCGAGGACTCCACGATCGCCGACCTGGTCGTGGGCGTCAACGCCGGCCAGATCAAGTCGGGCGCCCCGTGCCGCAGCGACCGTATCGCCAAGTACAACCAGCTCATTCGCATCGAGGACGAGCTCGAGGGCAGTGCGCGCTACGCCGGCAAGGCAGCGTTTTACAACATTCGCTAAACAAGTGGTGCACGCGGGGAGCGGGGTTGACTCGGCTCCGTTCCACTTCTGATGGCCGCCATTGGGCGCTGGGCCATATGGCTCAGCGCCTTTTTTATGTCGAGCAAAGGCTGGCGAAGGCGGTGCGGGCGCTCGTGCTATAACTAAAGGACTTAGCGCAAACAAACCTCAACCGCACAAGGCGCACATGGATCAGATTTACGACAACAGGTACTATTCCGCCGGTTCGCGTGAGCCGTCGCCTCGCCGTGCGCGCACGGTGCAGCTCGGTGGGTCCGCCTACGCCGGCGCCGACCGCTCCATACAGCGCCCGACAAGTACCTCGCGCCCCAATGCTCAAGTGAATACTTCGACAGATGGACCAGTGCGCCCGGCACGTTCGTCGCATGCTCAGCGCTCGTCGGCTCAAACGCACGATAGGTCGAGCAGGCCCTCGAACCGTCTTTCGGGCTCGGACTTTATGCACTACGCCAACGACAACGCGGTGGTCAAGGCGATCTACGACTTTACCCACGGTCCTCAGCGAGGGCTATTCATCGGCATCGTCGTTGCCCTGGTGCTCGTGAGCCTGTATTTCCCCGTGCGCGACCTGTACGTGGCAAAGCGTTCGAGCGATATCTTGGCCAAGCAGGTCGAGATTCGCCAGCAATACAATGATGAGCTGCAAAAAAGCGTCGACAAGCTGCTCTCGGAGGAGGGTATCAAGGACGCGGCATCCGAGGACCTGGGCCTGGTGATGCCCGGCGAGAAGAGGATTGAAGTGCAGGGCCTGGACGGCGATTCGGACTCGTCGTCGGCTGAAAAGAAGTCGTCGAACGCCAAGAAGGCCAGCGAGGTGGCCAAGGAGATCGAAGAAGTCGGCAAGGACGCGCCATGGTACATCCAAGCGCTCGACATGCTGTTTGGGTTTAACGGCGTCGAGGGTCAGACGGTCGTGTCCAACGGCAAATAGCGCCCGGAGGGGAGCTCGCAATGACAAATTGCAAATGCTATAAGGTGGCCGCGATCGACCTGGGAACGGTGTCGTCGCGACTGGTGTTGGCGCAGGTCGAGGCCGGGGCGATCGTGGAATCGTCCAAGCATACCGAGATCACCGACTTGGGCGAGGGCGTGGACGCGACGGGGCGCTTTTGCGAGGCGGCCGTTGAGCGCGTGCTCGTTGCGTGCCGCATGTTTGTGGACGAAGCCCGTACCTTTGGGGCCGCGTGCGTCTGCACCACCTGCACGAGTGCCGCGCGCGATGCGTCCAATGCCGCGCTGCTGCTGGACGGTCTGCGCGATCTGGGGCTCGAACCGCAGGTGATTCCGGGCGAGGTTGAGGCGCGCCTGACGTTTTTTGGCGTGGCACACGACTTTGCTGGCGAGCGCATCATCGTCGCCGATTCGGGCGGTGGCTCCACGGAGCTCGCGACGGGCGTCTATGCGCCTGAGCGCGGGGTCTTTGCGCTGGAGGGAACGCGCTCACTGGACATCGGTTGCCGTCGCGTGACGGAGCGGTTTTTCTCTGCGCTGCCGCCGTCGACGAATGAGCTTGCGGTTGCCGCCGCGTGGGCGAGCGAGCAGTTCTCCGCCTATTTTGAGGGCCTGCCTGTCGACTTTGAGCGCGCCGAGCGCCTCGTCGCGGTGGGCGGTACCGTCACCACGCTCGTGGCGCTGATCCACGAACTGGAGCCGTACGACTCGAGCTTTGTGCACCTGCGCGAGCTTTCGATGGAGCAGATCTCGGCCGCCATCGATCGTATATCTACGCTGGATGTGGAGGGTATCGCCGCGCTACCGGGTGTACAGCCCAAACGCGCGGGCGTGATTCTGGCTGGCGCCGTGGTGATCCGCGAGCTCATGCGTGCCGGCGGTTACGACATGCTCACCGTAAGCGAGAACAGCCTCCTCGCCGGTATGGCCGCCACCATCAACGAGACCCTCGACGGCGCGACTCCCACCATCGCATGGACTCCCAGCCTCAGCGCCCTCTAAATAAGTTGCGGTGAAATACGGACTAAAATCGCCCTTTCGGGCGCCAAACAGTCCCTATTCCACCGCAACTCAACAGCCGGCACCTGGGGACAGTCCTTGCGGGGCGTCCCCACAGCGCCTATGCCAGCTTGTCGATTTGCCCAATCTCCCAAAGCGGAATATTGACGAGCATGCCCTCGTCTCTATATGCCGCCAGGGAGCTCCTCACGCAACGCTCGAGCTTGAATTTTTCGCAGGCTATTTTCAGACTCTTCGCTTTAAGGTTCTCTGCCGCCTTGACCTCAAGCGGAAGCACGGTTCCCGCATGGTCGATGGCAAAGTCGGTTTCGGCATTGCCAGAGGTAGAGGACCAATACGCGGGAGTTTTGTCCTGGAGCAAAAGCTCCTGCGCGACGTATTGTTCGGTCAGCGAACCTTTGAACTCGGTAAAAACAGCGGATCCGTTAAGAACGATGGCCGGAGAGAGACCGGAGAGCGCTCCGAGGATGCCGGTGTCGATGCAGAACAGTTTGAAGCCCGAGAGGTCTTCGTAGCTCGAGAGCGGCGCCTTTAGAGCGGAAACACGTGGCACCTTATGAACGATTCCGTAGTCCGTGAGCCACTGGAGGCTTTCCTCGAAATCGCGTGCGCGCGCTCCGGGGCGAAGGGCGCCATAGACAAACTTCTTGTTCTCTTTGGCAAGCTGGCCGGGAAGGGATTTCCAAACCAACCTCATGCGCTCGATGATGCGGGCGGGTGCATGTTTGCCAAAATCGGATTCGTAAGCCTCGATGATTTGCTGCTGAAGCCTTCGGGCTTCGATGAAGTCGCGTGTCTCGGCGAAAGCGGAGACAACTTCGGGCATACCGCCGACAACAAGGTATTCCTTGAGCAAGTGTTCGAGCTTTTCGGTAACGTTTGCTAGAAGGTTCATGTCTGCGGCAAGGATGGCGTCGGCGAGCGGGTCGCCGTCGACGGCACGAACGAACTCGGCGAACCCCATGGGACGCATGGTGAGCTGGTCGATTTTGCCGACGGGAAATGACTCATTTTCGCGTCGGAGCGCGAGGCCCATATAGGAACCGGCTGCTACGATGTGGTATTCGGGTGCAAGCTCGTTGAAGTACTTGAGCGAGGTGATCCCGCGCGGGGCCTCTTGGATCTCGTCGAAGATGATGAGCGTGTCTGCTGGCGTTACAGTTTGGCCACGTAGGAGTTCTATCTGGGAGATGATGCGCTTGGGGTCGAGGTCCCCATCGAACAGCGAGCGTGTGCTCGGCTCGAGCATAAAGTCAAAACGAATGACGTTTCGATACTGCTGGCTTGCGAATTCGTTAAGAAGCCAAGTCTTTCCTGTCTGGCGGGCTCCCTTAAGCAAGAGAGGTTTGCGATTCGTCCTTGATTTCCAAGCGATAAGTTCGCTCATAAGCTGTCGCTGCATATTGCCTCCCAACCCTCTCGGTTAGTATAAGGCCATTTGGGTGTTTCCATCGGAAAATGTGCGAGACAACCACGTTTTTCCATCGGAAAATGTGCGAGACAACCACGTTTTTCCATCGGAAAATGTGGTAGGAAACTCATTGGGTGGGCGGAAAAAGTAGTCAAAAAAGCCCCGTCCCAAATGAGCTGCTCTGCAGTTGACGGCGTCCAAAAGAAACGAGCCCGCATCCCTGGGGAACACGGGCTCGCAAGCAATCATATGGTAGGGGCGGTGGGACTCGAACCCACAATCCTTGCGGCGAGAGATTTTAAGTCTCCTGCGTATGCCAATTCCGCCACGCCCCCGTGAGACTAGAAGTCTAGCACAAGCCGTCCGTTACGCGTTGACGGCCATCGAGTGTTGCCCCGACTTCTCCAGGAACTCCTGGAACTTGGCTTCGTCGCCCTTGTTTTGATACTGCAGGGCCAGCAGGTACTCCAGTCGGCAGCGCTTGACCGGGTCGTCGCCGACATCCTCGAGCATGCGCTCCAACTCGGGAATGTCGTTGTGGCGCTTGAGGATCATCGTGTCGTACATCAGTTGGCATTCGTGCGCGACTGCCTCGGCTTGACCGCCCTCAAAACCCTTGATCTCGTGCAACAGTTCCTTGGACTTTTTGCGGTCCTCCTGGCCAACGTAGTAGTTAAAGGCCTTAATCACCAAGTCGACGCGCTGCATCTTGGGGAGATTGAGTCCCAGCAGCAGGTCGAACATCTCGCTGGCGCGCTCGTGGTCCTCGCGCAGCAGATAGGAGTTCAGACGCAGGTAGTCGCGGTTGTAGCGCGGGTACAGCATGCTGGTGAGTTTGCCGTCGAGCAAACGATCGAACTCGTCCCACTGCTTGGCGGCCATCAACTGCTGCAGACGCTTGAACGTGGTGCGTTTTTTGACGCTAAAGAACACCGACACGGCGATGCAGATGATAACGACGGCGGTCCAGAGGGTGCGGGAATCGGGCATTTCAGGGTCCTTAGTCGCTCGTAAAGCGAGCGGTATGACAACACGTACTAGATGTATTATACGCAGCGAGCAAGCAAACTGGCATAAAAGCTCATCGAGGCCGAGTGCCATCGCTCGCTGCGGTACACTTACCTAAAGTAAACCATGAAGGGAGACATTACCTATGAAGAAGATCGTTTTGGCTTGCGGTGCTGGCGCTGCTACTTCCACGCTCGTTGCCCAGAAGGTCGCCACCCTGCTCGACGCCAACGGTTACGCCGACAAGTATGAGATCGTGCAGTGCGCCATCTCCGAGGCCAAGGATTACTGCGACGAGGGCGCTGATCTGCTGATCGCCACCACCGTTGCCCCCGAGGGCCTCACCTGCCCGTACGTGAGCGGCGTGCCCTTCATGACCGGCATGAACCGCGTCGCTGCCGAGAAGGCCGTCCTCGACGTCATGGCTCAGTAGGCGCTGCCTGCATGAATGAGCAGAACGCCAATCCGGTCGAGCTCTTTGGCATGCGCGTTGCCCATGTGGGCATTAACGCTGCCGACCCGGCAGACGCCTTGGAGATCGCGGAGCTGTTCTCGACGATGATGGGTCTGCCCGTCATCGAGACCCCCGTTTCGTACTTTAACGATTCGCTGGTCGAGGTCATGAAGCAGAACGGTCGAGGCGCCAAGGGCCACATTGGCTTTGCCGTCAACGACATCGATGCGGCCGAGAAGTGGTTTGCCGAGCGCGGGCTCGAGGTTAACGAGGAGTCGCGCGTGCTGCTGCCCGACGGCGGCACCAAGCTCGTGTACTTTAAGCGCGAGTTCGCCGGCTTCGCCGTGCACCTGTGCCGCGAGTAACGCACAAGCTGTCATAGCTAGCAAAAAGGGATAGGGCTGCGTGGCCCTATCCCTTTATTTATGCCGAGGGGCTTCCTACCGTGGCAGGCGAATCGTAAAGCGGCTGCCGACGCCCTCGACTGAGGTCACGCCGATGACACCGCCATGGCTATCGACGATCCACTTGGCAATGGCGAGCCCCAGACCCGAGCCCTGCGCGCCGGCATCGCGCGCGTTGTCGGCACGGTAGAACCGCTCGAACGCGTGAGCTGCGGATTCCTGGTTCATGCCGATGCCCTCGTCCTCAACACTTATGTCGATCGTGCCCATGCTCGCATCGGGCGTTATGCCAAATGTGACAGTCGTTCCCGCACCCGAGTACTTGGCGGCGTTTTGCACGATCACACGCAGAGCCTGCTTCACGAGCGCCACGTCGACAGGCGCGTCGCAGCACGGGTCGTTGGCAAATGCAGCGTCAAAAGCCAGCCGATACGTGTGCTCGGTATCGATCATCTGTGATTCCTCGCATACCTCGCCGACCAATGCGGCCAGGTTGGTATTCGCGCGCCGCAGGACCGTGCGCCCGGCATCGCCGCGCGCCAAAAACAGCAGCTGCTCCACGAGCTCTTGCATGTGCTCACTTTCGGCCTTAAGGGACGCGATGGATTCTGCAAGCACGGCCGGGTCGTCTTTGCCCCAGCGGTCGAGCATGTTTACGTAGCCCTGAATCACCGCGATGGGCGTGCGCAGTTCGTGGCTCGCATCGTTGACAAAGCGCATCTGTTGCAGTTTGGCCTCTTGCATCTGGCGCAGTAGGCGGTTGAGTGCAACCTCGATGCTTGCCAGGTCGGCGTCGCCGGTAGTGACGCTCGGCGAGTCGACGCTTGCGCGCTCGATGGCTTGCTCCAGTGTTTCCATCTTGCCGCCGGCGAGTTGCATGCGGCCGAGTTCGTCCACGCGCAGGGCCAGATCGTTGAGCGGCGCCATGGTGCGGCGCACGCGGCGGGCGCCGCCGAGCATGTTGAGCACGCTGATGACCTGCCAACCCACAACGACAAGGTAGAGAGGCCATAGCGTGACGAGGTCCTGCGCGAGGGGGAAAGTCTTGGTGGTACGCGCAAGCTCGACGGTATAGGTGAGCGTTGTCAGGTCCCAGCCGCGCGCGGGCGTCAGCGTCATGCCGCGAACGGTGGCGCTGGGGATCCATCCTGCGGTAAACGCGCCGTTGGGCAGCGTCTGGTTGTATCCATAGACAAGGATCGCCGCCACAATCACTACTAGCAGCAGGTCGAGCCAAACGTAGCTCATCAGGCGGCGCCACATATAGCTCCAGTTGATGGCGCGGGCGATGGAGGTGACGCGTTTGGCCTCGGCGTTACGCGCGGCAGACATAGCCCACCCCGCGCACGGTCTGGATGATGCGGGCGCCGCCGGCGTCCTCGATCTTGGCGCGTAGATGCGCGATGTGCACGTCGACGTTGTTGGTGTCGCCCATGTATTCGTAGCCCAGCGCTTCGTGCGCGATGCGTTCGCGCGTGAGCACGGTCTCGGCATGCGCCATAAGCAGGGCGAGGACATCGAACTCGCGGGCCGTGAGCGCAATGGGCGAGCCGCCGACCGTGACTTCGCGGCGGTCGGGGTCGAGCGCAACCGAGCCCACGGCGAGCGTGGCGGGGGAGAGCGAGGCGGAAACCTGGGTCGAGTCACTGACCGGGGGCATCGCAGTGGCGCCGACACCCGTGCCGCCTGCCGCGCCCGTCCCGATGCCGCCAACGCCCGAAGCCGCCCGCACGGCCTCCGAGCGCTTCAACGCCACGCGGATCCGTGCGAACAGCTCCTCAATCGCAAACGGCTTGGTCAGGTAATCGTCGGCGCCGGCATCGAGCCCGGCCACCTTGTCCATCACGGCATCGCGCGCGGTGACCATTATCACCGGCACATCCTTGTGCTTACGGACGCGCCGCAGGACCTCCATGCCGTTGAGCTGCGGCAACAGCACATCGAGCAGAATAAGATCGTAGTTGCGCTCCAGCGCCAGGTCCACGGCGGTGCGGCCATCGGCGGCGTGTTCCACCTGGTAGCCCTCGTGCTCCAGCTCGAGCGTCACAAAGCGGGCGATTTTCTCCTCGTCCTCTACGATCAGGATCCGTGCCATGCGTGCCCCCGTCTGCGATTACTTGTCGTCGTTCAGATTTTGCTTGATGTCGTCCGCGGCATCGGCGGCGTGATTCATAAGGTTGTTGATGCTGCCGGGCACGTCGCCGTCGCTGTCGATGCGGTAGCGCATGCCAAAGAACAGGCCAATCAGCATCAGCCAAATCGTAGCGCCCCAGGCAAACAGGGCGATGATGGGGATCAGGATGGGGATGTTGAGGATGATCGCATCGCGGCGCGTGGCGATAAACTTGGTGTCCAGGCTCAGGCGGAAGAGCTTTTTGAGGTACTCCCATACGCTGTCCATCTTCTTGGAGAAGTCGGTCTTTTCGCTCGACTTCTCGTAGGCGGCCTGCGCGGCGACCATCTCGGCTGAGGGCTCATCGACCGGCTCAGACTCGGTGGCGGCATGCGCTGATGTGGTCTGGGTCTTGCCCTGCGACTCGAGCCAAATGATGGCGTCCAAAACGTTGCCGTCGGCGGCGTCGAGCGCGGCCTTGGCATCGGTGTAGCTCACGTTGCACTTGGTGCGGATGGTTTCAACTTTTTCGAGGTCGTCCATGACCTGTCCTTTCGTTCGATGGGCGCGACGCCAGGCGATCTGCCTGGGCGCGAGCGTTGCGTTCGGCGGCCTGCGTTGCGCGGCGCCGCCCCGCCCTTGGTCGAACTCTATAGTGCAGGTTATAGATTAAGCGATTCTTGAGCCAAGATTAATGTTGGATGAGTTTTTGGGTAGCGGTGGGAAAAGTATTAGACCTCGATAGCGGGGGATGTGGTGCCGGTGCAAAACGGCGTCAAAGGTTGGTCGAGCAGGCGGTTTCTCCATTGATGTCCGCACGACATGTGACACTTACCCTGCCGCCCTGCTCTGCCGCGGAGGCATGTACCCAAACAACGACCCTCTAAGGAGTTCGATATTGATGAGTGACAACGCAAAGCATCTCGCAAAGAAGTGCGTTAAGGACGCGGGGCCGTGCCTCGCGCTGTGCGTAGCCGGCGCAGCGGTCGCGCTGCTGGCTTCTTTGGGGCCATTCGACGTGCTCCGAAGTGCCGTCTCTCTGCACGTTTGCATGGCCCTTGCCGGCGCCATGATGACCGGCGGCGTGCTCGATCTGGTTTTTTGGGTGCTTGACCCGTTTGGATGGAAGAACGAGGGGTAAGCCCTAAGGGCTGGAACGGTTGGCTTAGTGATCGTGCAGAATGCGGGCTAGCGACTTACAGGGAAGTGGTGATCCGATGACGGTCTATGTGACGGGCGATATTCACGGCGGCGTCGACATGCAAAAGCTGCGCGACTGGGACCTTGGGGATAGTCTGACGAGCGACGACTATCTGATTATCGCCGGCGACTTTGGCTTTCCGTGGGATTTCTCTGCCGAAGAATGTGCCGACATCGCTTGGCTGGAATCGCGTCCCTATACCGTGCTGTTTGTCGACGGCAACCACGAGCGTTTCGATCACTGGGCGGAGCGCCCCATGGAGTTGTGGCACGGTGGGCTGACGCAGCGCCTGTCGGACACCTCTCCCATACGGCGCCTGACGCGCGCCGAGGTTTTTGAGCTCGACGGCTCAACGGTCTTTACCATGGGCGGCGCCACGAGCGTGGACAAGGAATACCGCATTCCGTATTCCAGCTGGTGGCCGCAGGAGCTGCCGGACGAGCGCAACTTTGAGGAGGCGCGGGCAAAGCTCGACAGCGTGGGCTGGACGGTCGACTACGTGATCACTCACACCTGCTCTACGCGCATGCTTTCGTCCACGCTTTATCCAGCGTCCGGCTGGAATTGCCCCTCCGTTGATCGGCTTACGGCATTTTTCGATGAGCTGGAAGACCGCTTGGACTACAAGCGCTGGTACTACGGGCATTTTCATCGGGATACCAACCCGGCCGAGCGTCACACCGTGCTCTACGACTGCATCGTTCGCTTGGGCGACGAACTCCAGCCCTGGGATGTTGCGTAGAGGCGGGGTGGCTGGCTACTCGACCGTTACAGTGATGTTCTCCCGATGCGCGCGGATGACGTCCCAGCTAAAGTGCTCGACCAGCTGCTCGGCGGTACGCGGCGTGGTGTCCGGCGCGATGCCTGTTTGCCCGGCGAGCCATCCCAACAGTGCCTCGGGTGTGCCAAAGCGGGTGCGGAGCTCGCCCAGGTCCAGATCGCGATCGCGCTTGGAAAGGCGGCGGCCGTCCGGTGACATGAGCAGCGGAATGTGCGCGTAGTGCGGCGTGGGCAGTCCCAGCAGATGTTGCAGATAGATCTGGCGCGGCGTGGAACCAAGCAGGTCGCATCCGCGTACGATCTCGGTGACGCCCATGGCAGCGTCGTCGACCACCACGGCCAGCTGATAGGCAAACACGCCGTCGCTGCGGCGCACCAAAAAGTCACCGCACTCGGTGGCGAGTGCTTCGCATTGGGCTCCGTACGTGCGGTCCACGAATTCGATCACGTCGCTGGCGAGGTCGTCGACGGTGGGCACGCGCAGGCGCGTGGCCGGAGCACGCAGGGCACTGCGGCGGGTGATTTCATCAGCAGAAAGACCTCTGCAGGCGCCGCGGTAGATGGGCGTGCCGTCGCTGGCGTGCGGCGCGCTCGCGGCGTGGAGTTCGGCACGCGTGCAAAAACAGGGATAGGTGAGGCCGGCGTCTTGCAGCTGGCGCAGGGCGTCCTCGTACAGATCCAGGCGATCGTGCTGGTAGTAGGGGCCTTCGTCCCACTCGAGCCCCAGCCAGGTCAGATCGTCAATCAGTTGAGCGGCAAGTTCCGGGCGCTTGCAGCGATCGTCCAGGTCCTCGATGCGCAGCACGATGCTGCCGCCCTGGCTGCGGGCCGAAAGCCACGAGCACAGGCAGCTGAACACGTTGCCCAGGTGCATGCGGCCCGAGGGCGACGGGGCGAAACGGCCCACGACGGGCGCGGGGGCGGAGGCGGGTGGCGTCGCTGGCGCGTCCGCGGCGGGCGTTGCTATGTTGCGTGTTTTGATATCCATGCGGACGAGTATAGCGCGGGGCTTGGCAGGGAAGGCGTTGCCGCGCTCACAAGTTGGCGGCGGTGCGCATTGCGCACGGTGGGTTTGCGGCTCAAGGTCTCGATCGCTGCGTACCGACTTAGCCTCACAAACGACAGAAACCCCGGCAGCTCTTCGCAACTGCCGGGGTTTCCGCGGAAAAGGGGGACATGATCCTCGAGCGAACGGCAAAGGGGCAAACCGTTTTCGCTCAACTGCTTTATGCCCCTCGGCTGGCGGCTCAATCAGCGCGTGCCGCACCCACACAAAGCCGCTACACCTGTGACAGAGCTGTGAAGTGGTATCTATTGCTGGCGCAGGCCATGCCAAGGAGTGTCCCAGATTGCCGGCAGATAAGGAACGTCCCCAGGTGCCGGCCGCGGGCGTGACTTTCGTCCCGTTTGATACTCCGCTGGCCTAGATGTTCGTCATGTGCGCCCGTAAACGTGGGACAATGGCGTTGCTGGTATCACAGACAAAGGATGTGCCTATGAACGCCCCCGTTGCCAAAACCTGTCGGCAGCGCCGCCCGTTTGCGCGATTTGCTTCCGTCTGCGCACTCGTCGCGCTTGCATTGCTGCTACTGCCCGCCGCCGCACACGCCGACGGTTATTCCATGACCCAGACCTATATCAGTGCCACGGTTGAGGCCGATGGATCGCTGACCGTTGTCGAGGGACGCCAGTTTGATTTCGACGACGACATCAACGGCGTGTTTTGGGAGATCAATACGGGCTCCAACCAGCAGGGCGGCACGGCGGGCGTCGACGTGCTGAGTGTCGAGGAAGAGGACACCGCGTTTAACAAAGTCGATAGCGCGAACAAGGGCGACTCTGGCGTCTACACGGTCGAGCAGACCGGTGACGGCGTAAGGATTAAGGTGTTCAGCCCTCACGAGAGCGGCGACAGCGCAATCTACTACGTGAGCTACACCATGACCGGTGCGGTTATGAACTGGGCCGATACCGCCGAGCTCTACTGGAAGTTCGTAGGTGACGGCTGGTCTGCGGATTCCGATGACGTCGAGATGGAAGTGTGCTTCGCGAATGCCGCTGCCGGGACGGCGGCCGTCAAGGGCGATAACTTCCGCGCATGGGGCCATGGTCCGCTGACGGGCGACGTGTCGCTCGATGAGGACGAGCCCATGGTCACCTATACCATTCCCTGCGTGCACCAGGGCGAATTCGCCGAGGCACGCATCGCCTTCCCTAGCGACTGGGTGCCGCAGCTTGCCGCTTCGGGCGAAGAGCGCATGTCAACGATCCTGAGCGAAGAGAAGGAATGGGCCGACGAAGCTAACGCCCGCCGCGCTCACGCTCGCATGATTGCCAATGCACTTGCCGTGCTAAGTGTTGTTGCGGCGGTGGCCTTTACCGGCACAATCGTTATGCTCAAGCTGCGCAAGCGCAAGCCCAAGCCGCTTTTCCAGGACGAATATTTCCGCGATGTGCCTTCGGCCGACCATCCCGCCGTGCTTTCGGCCCTCATGAGCTGGAACGAGGTGCCCGATCAGGCATATATCGCCACGCTCATGAAGCTCACTGACGACCGTGTGATCAAGCTGGAGCAGGCGACCGTGACCAAGGCCAAGAAGGGTCTGTTGGGGCGTGAAAAAGAAGAGCAGACGTATCGCGTGACGGTGAGTGATGCGGGCTGGAAGTCGGCCAAGGGCATTGACCACATGGTGCTCAAGGTCTTCTTTGCCGGTACTAAGCCTGACGAGAACGGCGATCGCTCGCGCACGTTCGACGAGCTGCAGCACTACGTCAAGCAGCACGCTACACCCGTGGGCGACAAGCTCGAGGACTATCAGAACACCGTTAAGGGCAAGCTGGCCGATAGCGAGTACGTTGCCTCAGACGGCATTGTTGCAATGGTGTTTTGCCTGGTTCTTGGTATCCTGATTGCCTTTGTTCCCGTGGGATCCATCTTCTTTACCGATGGCGCACAGGCGAACATTACCGCCGCGGTTATCTCGGTGCCGATTGTGCTGGTGGGTATCGGCGTGGGCCTTACGTTCCGCCGCTTTACGCCGGAGGGCGCCGAGGTGGCGGCTCGCTGCAAGGCGCTCAAGCATTGGCTCGAGGATTTCACACGCCTAAAGGAAGCCGTCCCGGGCGATTTGGTGCTGTGGAACAAGCTGCTGGTGATGGGCGTTGCCCTGGGCGTTTCGAAAGAAGTGCTGC
This sequence comes from uncultured Collinsella sp., assembly GCA_902491895.1. GTDB lineage: Bacteria > Actinomycetota > Coriobacteriia > Coriobacteriales > Coriobacteriaceae > Collinsella. The sequence continues at coordinate 29,093 of CABUJH010000004.1, forward strand.
GACAGCTGGCCGAGGCCGTGCCTGCGGACCTGCGCAACAGCGACGATTTCTACGACAACTACCCCTGCTACTGGTGGTATTACCATCACTACGGCAACGAGTCTCCGCTCGATTCGTTCAACGATGTGTATCACGAGACCATCCGCGAGCTGGCTTCGAGCTCCGATAGCTCGAGCGGCGGCAGCGGCGGCGGCTTCTCTGGCGGCGGTGGTGGCGGCGTCGGCGGAGGCGGCGGCGGAACGTTCTAACGGTCGTAAATTATGGGATGGGCTTTTCTCGACAGCCGTCGGGGAAAGCCCATCCCCTTTTTACGCGCTACCTACGAAGACTGTCCCCAGCGATTAATCATTTAAGAACGTCCCCAACGACTAGGTGCGGTTGCTGCCAAGGAGTGTCCCGGGGTGCCGGCACAAAAGGAACGTCCCTAACTGCCGGGTTTAGGCTGTTAGGTCGAGTTCGTAGAGGAAGCTTTCGCGCGGCATGTCGTGACGGCGCTCTTCGCGGTTGGCGCGGTGCGTGGCCGTGCGCTTAAAGCCGTGCAGCTCGTAGAACTTCCACGAGCAGTTGGAGTCGGTGTACAGGTGCGCCCTCGTCGCTCCAAGCGAGGACAGGTGCGAGACCGCGGCATCGAGCAGAACCGTGCCAACGCCCAGGCCATGGACATCGCGATCCACGGCAAGCAGCGTGACCTCGTTGTCGTGCGGCAACGGGCTGCTCTCGAGCAGGCGGTTGTTGGTTCGGATGGTTGCGCGCACAAACGAGAGATACTCGGCGCAGGCATCGGGCTCCAGCTCACGCATCTGCGATAGCAGCGCGCGTTCGGTATCCATCCAATGCTCGTTGATAGTGGCGCCGGAGCTCTGTCCCGCACGCGCGAGCGAAATGCCACGCGCCTGACCGTCGATTACGGCAACCTGTGAAAACGTCGACGACGAAAGGCAGTAGGCGAGGTCGCACGCGGCCTCAAGGCGGTTGTACTCATCGTTATCCGAATTGTTATGCCAAAGCTGCTGCAGAATCAGCGCGATGGCGTCGAAGTCTTCGGTATCAAACGGTCGGTAGAGAACCCGCGAGACCATGGTGCCTCTTTCTTTCGCGGATGCATATCGAGCACAGTTCTACCACGCCATTGGCATCTAATTATGGTGCCCCTGTGTTCCATGAACTCACCGTGCCCGGTGCCGTGCCCATCCCCTCCGCTCGCAAACTTTTTCTGCACATGCGCCCGTTGCGGGGTGCATCGATGCGCTCGATGCGCTACATTAAATCAGTATTTTCAATGCCGCTGCGCGAGCGCTGCAGATCGACGTATCACCGACTCACAGAGCACGGCGGCGTACCAGACAGGAGGACTGCATGGGATCTGATGTGAAGATCGCACGCGCGTTGATCTCGGTTACCGATAAGACGGGCGTCGTCGATTTCGCACGGACGCTGGTCGATGACTTTGGCGTCGAGATCATCTCTACGGGCGGCACGGCTCGTGCCATCGAGGACGCGGGCGTTCCCGTAACCCCCATCGAAGAGTTCACGGGCTACCCCGAGATGATGGACGGCCGCGTTAAGACCCTGCACCCCAAGGTTCACGGCGCGCTGCTGGCCCGCCGCGATTCCGAGCAGCACATGCAGGAGGCCGCTGAGCACGGCATTAAGCTGATCGACCTGGTCGTCGTCAACCTGTACGAGTTCGAGAAGACCGTCGCCAACCCCGAGGTCACCTTTGCGGACGCCATCGAGCACATCGACATCGGTGGCCCCTCCATGCTGCGCTCTGCTGCCAAGAACGCCGCGAGCGTTACCGTCATCTCCGACCCGGCCGACTATGATGCCGTCCTGGCCGAGATGCACGAGACCGGTGGCTGCACCACGCTTTCCACCCGTCGTCGCCTGCAGGTGAAGGTCTACCAGACCACCGCCGCCTACGACACGGCTATCTCCCGTTGGCTTGCCGCCCAAGCAAGCGACGTGGCGGACACCTCTGCCAAGCTCGAGATCTCGCTGGAGAAGGTCGACGACCTGCGCTATGGCGAGAACCCGCAGCAGAAGGCCACGGTCTACCGCTTTGCCGAGGGCTGCGAGAACACCGCGAGCTCGCAGTTCCCGCTCGTGGGCTCCGAGCAGATCCAGGGAAAGCCGCTCAGCTACAACAACTATCTGGATGCCGACGCCGCCTGGAACCTGGTCCGCGAGTTCGACGAGCCTGCCTGCGTGATCCTCAAGCACCAGAACCCCTGCGGTTCCGCCGTTGCCGAGGACATCACAGCCGCCTACGACCGCGCCTTTGCCTGCGATCCCAAGAGTGCCTTTGGCGGCATCATCGCCTGCAACCGCGAGGTTCCCTTTGATCTGGTTGAGCACTTCGCCGATCAGAACAAGCAATTCGTCGAGGTCATCATCGCCCCGAGCTACACCGCCGAGGCACTCGAGCGCATGGCCAAGCGCCCCAACCTGCGCGTGTTGGCGACCGGCGGCGTGGACCACGGCGCCCAGGTGGAGCTGCGCTCCGTCGACGGCGGCATGCTGGTGCAGGAAGTCGACCACGTGACCGAGGATCCCGCGACCTTTACGTTCCCCACCGACCGCAAGCCCACCGACGCCGAGATGGCCGAGCTCGAGTTTGCCTGGAAGGTCTGCAAGGGCGTTAAGTCCAACGCCATCCTGGTCTCCAAGGGTAAGGCCGGCATTGGCATGGGCCCGGGTCAGCCTAACCGCGTTGACTCTGCGCTACTTGCCTGCGAGCGCGCCGAGGACTTCTGCGAGCGCGAGGGCGTGGAGAAGGGCGGCTTTGCCTGTGCAAGCGACGCGTTCTTCCCGTTCCGCGACAACGTCGACGTGCTTGCTGCACACGGTGTGACCTGCATCATCCAGCCCGGCGGCTCCAAGCGCGACGACGAAAGCATCCAGGCCTGCAATGAGCACAATATTGCTATGGTCTTTACGGGCGCCCGCCACTTCCGCCACTAAGTAGGGAAGCGGCGCTGCGGCTTGCCCAGCCACCGCACCTTGCCGTTCATTCGTCGCTCGCGTACCCAAGTACGCGTCGCTCCTCTTTCACGGCAATCTGCGGCACCTGGGCAACCCTCGCCGACCTGTTAGGTTGACTGGGGAGGATGGGATGTTATCTCGTCCCTTGGACTGGCCCCGCTTCTAAAATAATCTCTGCAAAAGACGGCTGCTCCGTTTGGAGGGCCGTCTTTTTGGTATAAGAGGACGGAATGACTAACACGAAAGGTACAACCATGCCCCAGATTGATGATGCCGAGCTGTTTGGCAATGCCGAGGATCAGCGTGCGTACGAGGACTTTTGCGCCAATCAGGAGGCGGTCGAGAAGTTTACGCTCGACAAGCCCGCGCTTATCTGCCGCTGGCGCATGTCCAACAAAAAGGTGCCCATGCTCAACCGCCACATTCGTGCGCTGTCCGAGCGCTTGGTGCAGGGCGAGCCGCTTACCCATAACATGCTCAGTTGGGCCAAGCAGCACGTTGAGTGGTCGCTTGCCGAGGGCGATTACACTGCGCACGACGGCGTACTCATGCTGGTGATCGACGTTAACGGCAACGCCGCCATGACGGTGGGGGAGTACGAGCCGCTCGCCGATACGTCGGCCAAGGCGCTACGCGCCCGTTCCGCCGAGGCTCGCTCCGAGGCCGACGAAACCGGCGTGGCGCCCGAGCTGCTCGCCGCCGTCGATAACGGCGAGCTTGCCTTTGTGGCGCCAGCGGACGAGTGCCTGTGCGGCACGGCGACGCTCATCGAGCAACTGGCCCAGACCAAGGGCATCCCGGTCACGCGCGTAGATATTCCCGCACAGCTCAAGGGCGCCTTGTTCCTGGTGAGCGACGAGCACGGCGTGGTCCCCGCAACCGAGGCCGACGCCGCCGAGGCCGACGCCGCCACGGTCGCCTTCTTCGCTGAAGGCTACGAAAAGCTCCGTGCCCGCCGCTAAATGATGTTTCTGGGACGGGGATTAAAAACTCATTTAATTCCCGTGCTCGTCGCGAGCGAGGGGCAAGCCTCTGCCACTCGCGAACAGTTCTGTCACTTTGGTGCCGCGTGAGGCGCGTATCTGCGGATCCGCGGTCATAATGGGGCAAGACAACCAAGAGGGGGGCGGAATCCATGGCGCTAATCTATATCGTTGAGGACGACGAGCCCATTCGTCGTGAGCTTATCGACATCCTTGCCCGCGCCGGGTTTGAAATCGAGGCCTGCGAATCGTTTGAGCATGTCTCGCGCGATATTCTCGCCGCCGCGCCCGACCTGGTGCTGCTCGACCTGACGCTTCCCGTCAAGGACGGCCAGCATATCTGCCATGAGGTTCGCCGCGAATCCGAGGTTCCCATCATCGTCCTCACTTCGCGCGCGACCGAGATTGATGAGGTCATGGCCATGACGCTCGGCGCGGACGACTTTGTTCCCAAGCCCTATAGCGCCCGTGTGCTCGTGGCGCGCATCAATGCCTTGCTGCGTCGCACCGCGGCGGCGGGCGAGCGCAGCACGCTCGTCCACAAAGGACTGGAGCTTGACCTCGCACGCTCCATGGTCACCAACACGCAAACGGGCACCAGCACCGAGCTCACCAAAAACGAGCTGCGTATCCTCTCGCTGCTTCTGAGCCGCGCGGGCAAGATCGTCTCGCGCTCGGCCATCATGCAGGACCTGTGGGACTCCGACGCCTTCGTGGACGACAATACGCTGACCGTCAACATCAACCGCCTGCGCACCACGCTCGAAAAAATCGGCATCAAGGGGTATTTGACGACGCACCGCGGCCAAGGCTATTCGGTCTAGGGGCCGGCTATGTCGTTCGCCAAATTCTTCAAAGATGCGCTGCTTCCCGTCGCCGTGTGGACGTGCGGCGTGCTGCTGAGCTGCTTTGTGCTGACGGTCGCCGGCGCACCCGTCTCTATCGTGGTCGTGGCGGTCGGCGTGTCCTTTATCTTCGGTATGCTGGGCATCGTGATCGAGTACGCGCGCCGTCGTCGTTTTCTGCGCCAGCTGGAGCGTGCGGCAGAGGAGCTCGAGAGTCCCGCATGGGTGCAGGAGATGGTGCAATGCCCGACCTATGCCGAGGGCGAGCTCGAGTACGAGGTCTTGCGCCGGGTGGGCAAAGCCGCTTGCGACGAGGTTGCCGAAGGCAGGCGTCAGACCGATGACTATCGCGACTATATCGAGAGCTGGGTCCACGAGGCCAAGCTGCCCCTGGCGGCGGCTCACCTGATTTTGGAAAACCTGGATGGCAGCGAAGACGACCTGTCGCGCGTGGATGATCTGGGCCGTGAGCTGGCTCGCGTGGAGCGCTATATCGACCAGGCGCTGTACTACGCGCGCTCGGAAGTCGTGGAGCGCGACTACCTGATTCGCCGTTGGGATCTCAAGACCTTGGTGACGGGCGCGATTAAGGCCAACGCGCGTGAGCTCATCGCGGCGCACGTGGCCCCGGTGTGCGAGAACCTCGACTTCGAGGTCTTTACCGACGAGAAATGGCTCGAGTTTATTCTGGGCCAGCTTATTCAGAACAGTATTAAATATGCGCGCGAGGACGGCGCGAAGATCGTGTTTTCGGGCGCGTTGCTGGACGAGGGCCTGGCGAGCGAACGCATCGAGCTCACCGTCGCGGACAACGGCTTCGGCGTGAGCGCGGCCGACCTGCCGCGCGTGTTCGAGAAGGGCTTTACCGGCGACAACGGCCGCACCACCAAGCGCGCAACGGGCATCGGCCTCTACCTGGTGGCGCGCCTGTGCTCCAAGATGGGCATCGACGTCACCGCGGCATCCGAGCCCGGCGAAGGCTTCGTCGTAACATTCGCTTTTTCAACGAACAAGTTCCAATATTTCGAGTAACGTACGCGGCAGACGCCCGCCCAAACAAAACGTGCCGCCCCAAACGGGGCGGCACGCCATTTTTCTATCAGACAACTCGCTGAAGTAAGGCTGCGAAGGCCGCGGGGCCGGGAGGGGTTTCCTAAGGGCACATCCCGCAGCCGCAACGCGGCGAGGACGTGCCCGTGGAAACCCCGCAGGCCCCGCGGCCGGTGGGAGCAACGCTACTTCACGACCAAGATGTCGCAGTCGGTGTTGCGTAGCAGGAACGTCGAAATCGAACCCAGGAGCGCGTACTTGATCGAGGACAGGCCGCGTGCGCCGCAGAGCACCAGGTCGGGCTTGACCACGTCGAGCATCTCGTCTTTGAGCGTCTCGCGAATACGGCCGGCGCGAATCATGACCTCGACCTCGGGAATGTCGGGATTGGCTTTGGCCTCTTCGAGCTGCTTGGCGATGGAGTTCTTAAATGCCTCCTCTAGGCCGTTGACCAGATCGACTGGATATGAACCGGCGCTCTCGAGTGCCGTGGAATCGATAACGTGGCCGATAATCAGCTTGGCGCCGTTGTTCGCGGCGACCTTGATGGCGCGTGCGAGCACAAAATCCTGCTGCTCAGTACCGTCGAGTGAAACAAATACCTTGGTGTAGCCCTCGTTCATGGTTTCCTCCTTGGTCTATCGCACGGGCGTGGGGCTCGTGCGTCGGGCGGGCGCGGATGCGTGGCCGCCGGACACTTTATCTTGTTGCAGTTATACCCAAGGATTTGGGTTTGACCGCTCGCAATTCTGTGAACGGGCGAGTTTTTTGGTAAGGGTAGGCGCAGGCGCGCCGCCAACGGTTGATAATGGGACATCGCCCGCACCGTCCGCAGAACAATATCGGCGGGTGTCTAACGAGGGGGTCCCTTTGGATATCATCGAGCTTCTAAAATCTGCCTTCATGGGCCTGGTCGAGGGCATCACCGAATGGCTGCCTGTTTCGTCGACCGGTCACATGATCTTGGTGGACGAGTTCGTCAAGATGAACGTGAGCGAGACGTTCTGGAATATGTTTCTGGTCGTGATTCAGCTTGGCGCCATTTTGGCCGTCTGCGTCCTGTTCTTCTACGATCTCAACCCGTTTTCTCCCAGCAAAGGCAAGGAGGGCCGTCGCGACACCTGGGTGCTGTGGGGCAAGATTGTGCTCGGTTGCATTCCTGCGGCGGCGATCGGCCTGCCGCTCAACGACTGGATGGAGGAGCATTTCTACAATGCTCCCGTCGTGGCGCTGGCGCTCATTGTGTACGGCGTGCTGTTTATCGTGATCGAGAACTGGCGCGCGAGCAAGCGCGAGGAAATGGCCGTTGCCGGTTCGTTTGGTTCGCGTGCTGTGGTGTCGGGTGGACGTCCCGCCGGTGCGCACTTTGCGGCGCCCGCCGCGGCTACCGCTGAGGATGAGGACGATGACGAGGATCTGGACTTTGGTTCCATCACCACGCTCGAGGACCTGAGTTGGAAGACCGCACTGGGCATCGGATGCTTCCAGGTGCTCTCGCTGATTCCGGGCACGTCGCGCTCCGGTTCCACCATCATCGGCGGCCTGCTTTTGGGCTGCACGCGTTCGGTGGCGTCCAAGTTTACGTTCTTCCTGGCCATCCCTGTCATGTTTGGCGCGAGTGCGCTCAAGCTGGTCAAGTATTTCATCAAGGGCGGTACGTTCGGTGCCAACGAGGTCGCCATCCTGGGCGTGGGCTGCGTTGTGGCCTTTGTGGTTTCGCTCATCGCTATCAAGTGGCTCATGGGCTTCGTCCGCCGTCACGACTTCAAGTGCTTCGGCGTCTACCGCATCGTTCTGGGCATCGTGGTGCTTGCGTACTTCTTCGTCTTGGAGCCTATGCTCGGCCTGTAACTTGGTTGACGCTGCGCGGCGGCCAGAACGACAACTTGTCATTCAAAGAGGGCGGCATGACCAAAAGGTCTATGCCGCCCTCTTTTCATGCCAATTTGTTCGCTCTGGCCGCCGCTCGCTACCGTTGCCGTGACATCGGTGGCTCCCTGATTGGTGCAATGGGAACAGGTTGCTTTGCAGCAACATGGTGCAGACTAACCTGACCCCATTGCGCCAAATCCGCTGGGGCGGGCCTGACGGTGACGCACGGAGTCGTGGTGTGATTTGCGTCGGTGTCCGCGCGGCTCGGTATACTGGTACGGCTCAAACTATGGCGCCGCCCGCAGGCGCGCCGTCCGTCAGATGAGGAGTCGCCCATGACCCAGCCCTTGCCCTGGGAAAAGAATGCCGCGGTACCCGTGCCGCCCGCGCCGGAACCCGTGCCGCTCGATGCATACACCGCCCCCGCTGCGCCGGAGCCCGAGCTCGTCCCGCTCGACATCTACGACGCTCCCGCGCCGGCACCCAAACCCGCCAAGCCGCTCGTCGACATCGACAGCCTTAATCCCGCCCAGCGCGAGGCGGTCCTGTCCACCGAGGGCCCGTTGCTGGTGCTCGCCGGCGCCGGCTCGGGCAAGACCCGCGTCTTGACCTTCCGCATCGCACACATGCTCGGCGACCTGGGTGTTAAGCCTTGGCAGGTTCTTGCCATCACGTTTACCAACAAGGCCGCGGCCGAGATGCGCGAGCGTCTGGCGGCACTCATTCCCAGCGGCACCCGTGGCATGTGGGTGTGCACCTTCCATGCCATGTGCGTGCGCATGCTGCGCGAGGACGCCGACCTGCTGGGCTACACCGGCCAGTTCACCATCTACGATGACGATGACTCAAAGCGCATGGTGCGTGACATTATGCAGGCGCTCGGCATCGAGCAAAAGCAGTTCCCCATCAACATGATCCGCAGCAAGATCAGCTCGGCCAAAAACGCCATGATCGGCCCCGAGGACATGCTCAAGAGCGCCGATAGCCCCAACGATAAAAAGGCCGCGCAGGTCTACTTGGAGCTGGAGCGCCGCCTGCGCGCCGCCAATGCGATGGACTTCGACGACCTGCTCGTGCGCACGCTCGAGCTGCTGCGCACCCGCCCCGAGGTGCTCGAAAAGTACCAGGAGCGCTTCCGCTACATTAGCGTCGACGAGTACCAGGACACCAACCACGTCCAGTACGAGATCGCTAACCTGCTGGCCGCCAAGTACCAAAACCTCATGGTCGTAGGCGACGATGACCAGTCCATTTACAGCTGGCGCGGCGCCGACATCACCAACATCCTGGACTTTGAGAAGGACTTTAAAAACTGCAAGACCGTCAAGCTGGAGCAGAACTATCGTTCCACGGGTCACATCCTGAGCGCCGCCAATGCCGTGGTGCGCCACAACTCGCAGCGCAAGGACAAGCGCCTGTTTACGGCCGAGGGCGATGGCGAGAAGATCCAGGCCTTCCAAGCGAGCGACGAGCGCGACGAGGGCCGCTGGATTGCCGGCGAGATCGAGAAACTGCATGCCAAAGGCACGAGCTATGACGATATCGCCGTGTTCTATCGCACCAACGCCCAGTCGCGTATCCTCGAAGATATGTTCCTGCGCGCGGGCGTGCCCTACAAGATCGTGGGAGGCACGCGATTCTTCGACCGTGCCGAGATCCGCGACGTCATGGCTTACCTCAAGATGATCGTGAACCCGGCCGACGAGATGAGCGTCAAGCGCGTCATTAACACACCGCGCCGCGGCATCGGCTCAACCTCGATCCAAAAGATCGAGCAGCTGGCGCGCGACAACCGCTGTTCGTTCTTCCAGGCCTGCGAGATCGCGTGCGCCGAGACGGGCATGTTTAGCGCCAAGGTGCGCAATGGCCTGTCGAGCTTTGTGTCGCTGGTGCGCGAGGGTCGCCGCATGGACGGCGAGCTCAAGGACGTTGTCGAGATGATTGTCGATAAGACGGGCCTGCTGCAGGCGTTTCGCGCCGAGGGCACCATGGAGTCCGAGAGCCGTGCCGAGAATATCCAGGAATTTCTGGGCGTCGCTGCCGAATTTGAGGAAACGCACGAGGATATCGAGGGCACGCTCGAGAGCTTAGAAGAGCTGCGCGCAGCCGGTGTTGCCGACGTGCCTGCCGGCGCCGAGCCCGAGCCCGTCGTGGTGAGCGCGCCCGCGCCCGAACCGGGACCGTCCGCCCCGGCATCCTCGTTTGAGGCACTCGTCGGCGCGCGCGATGCTGCAGGTTCCAATCCGCTCGATAGCCTAGCCGCCCCGGCGCTCTCGCCGCAGGATGCCCTGGCCGCCGCCATCGCGGGCAACGCGTATGCCGCGCCGACGGAGATGCCGGCGGGTGTCGTACATGCCGACGAGATCGAGCGCACCTACGGCCCGCTCACCTGTAAAGCGCTGCCGGCACTCATGGAGTGGCTGGCCCTGCGCTCTGACTTGGATTCCCTGGCCGGCGAGACGCATGCCATCACCATGATGACCATCCACTCCGCCAAGGGCCTGGAGTTCCCGGCAGTGTTCGTGGCCGGCATGGAGGAGGGCATCTTCCCGCACGTGCACGACTTTGGCGGCAGCGATGACCCGGGCAAGCTCGAGGAGGAGCGTCGGCTGGCCTACGTTGCCATCACGCGCGCCCGTAAGCGCCTGTTCTTGACCTATGCGGCCACGCGTCGCACCTACGGCTCGACTTCTGCCAACCCGCGCTCGCGCTTCCTCAACGAGATTCCGTTTGAGGACATCGAGTTTAGCGGCATCGGTTCTGCCGGTTTTGAGGGCACGGGCTGGGAGAAGCGCGGCGACCGTCACGGCACGTTTGGCTCGGGTATGGGCTCGGACATGTATGGCGGCAAGGTGTTTGGCTCACATACGCGCTCGACCGGCGGTTCCGGTTCGCGCGGCGGATCGAGCTTTGATGACTTCTTTGGCGGCAGCAGCTATGGGACCGAGCGCCATCGTGGGGTCTCGCCCGACGCTGGCCGTGTTGCCTCGACCTTTGGCTCGGGCGCGCCGCGAGCCAAAAAGCCGTCGTCCAAGGTGTCCCCGACGGTGGAGCGCAAGGTCGATCGCGCCAGCGCATCGCAGGACTTTGCCGCGGGCGATACCGTGAGCCATAAGACCTTTGGCACGGGTACCGTGATCTCGGTCGCCGGAGACATGATCGAGGTCCAGTTCGAAAAGACCGGCCAGACCAAAAAGCTGATGAAGGGCTTTGCACCGATCGTTAAGCTGTCGTAATCCCGGCGGACCTGGGCGGGCGTATGGGGCAACATCGCCTGCTCGGGCAGTCCTGCGCAAGACGGAGGCCACATTAAGTGGCCTCCTTTGCGTGCGGAACTCGCGATCGATGTTGCCCCATACGCCCGCCCAGGTCCTTAGATAACGTTGCTTGCGAACGTCGCTTTGCTCGTCCGCTTTTTGATCTGGAGAGCCGGGTGGGCTGATATATAGATACGAGTAGGGGCTCCCCCGTTGATGAACGGGGGAGCCCCTTGTTTCGTTTTGGTTGTTGTTGCGAACTAGAGGTGGCTGATGATCAGTTCCATCTTGCCTTCGAGGTCGATGGAGCTGACGGTGCTCGGGGCCAGCAGGTGGCTTCCCTTGTGGACGGGGTCGCCGCAGACGGTGCCTTCGCCGTCGATGACCGACAGACACATGAAGGGCCAGCGCTGGTCGAGGGTCTTGCTGCCGTCGACACGCACGCGATCGACGGTGTAGCAGGAGTTAGACTCGAGCTCGGTCACGCCATCGACCTCGGGTGCGGTTACCGTGCCGTCGGTCGGAGCCTGAGCATCAAAGTCGATGCAATCGAGGCTCTGCTCAATGTGCAGTGGGCGCAGCTTGCCGTCGGTGCCGGGGCGGTCGTAGTCGTACAGACGATACGTCACGTCGCTCGACTGCTGCGTCTCCAAAATGAGCGTGCCGGTCTTGATGGCATGCACGGTACCGGAATCAATCTGGAAAAAGTCGCCCTTGTGGATCGGCAGCACGTTGAGCATGTCGTCCCAACGGCCTTCCTCGATCATCTGTGCGGCCTCGACGCGGTCCTTGGCGCGCTGGCCGACAATGATCGTGGCACCGGGCTCGCAGTCCAGCACATACCAGCACTCGGTTTTGCCCAAGCTGCCGTTCTCGTGCTTGGCGGCGTACTCGTCGTTGGGATGAATCTGGATTGAAAGGTCGTCCTTGGCATCCAGAATCTTAATGAGCAGCGGGAACTCCTTGCCCTCGCAATTGCCAAAGAGCTCGCGGTGCTCGGCCCACAGCCATGAAAGCGTGTGGCCTGCATACGGGCCCTCCGCAATCTGGCAGTCACCGTTGGGATGGGCCGAGATGGCCCAGCACTCACCGATGGGACCTTCGGGAATGTCGTAACCAAATACGGTTTCGAGCTGGCGGCCACCCCAGATCTTCTCGTGGAAGATCGGCGTCAGTTTAATCAAATCGGACATATTCATACCCCCATTATGTTGCGCGGGCGTTGCACAAAACGGCTCAAAACGAGCGCCCGCGTGACTACAAAAACCTATGCCAACGTTACGTTGTGCAACTCAAAGCGATCGCCAACGTTGCGCGAGATCGAATACTCAAAGGCGGCGCCGCTGTCCAAAAAGCCAATCTGGGTGAGCTCGAGCAGGGGAGAGCCAAGTTTGGTGTCCAGACGCTCGGCTTCTTCCTCGGTTGCTGCCACGGCGCGAATGGTACGGTGAAAGCTCGAAATCTTCAGCCCACATTGCTCGCGGATGAAGCGGTAGACAGATCCGTACAGGTCCTTCTTTTTAAGGCCTGGAATCAGCTCGAGGGGCATGTAGGTGTACTCGATAACGATGGGCTTCTCATCGGCCTGACGCACGCGCACGACGTGATAGGCAAAGTCATCCTCGGCAATTCCCAGCTGGGCTGCGATGTCCGCTGGTGGATTAACGATCGAGAAATCGTAGACCACCGAGGTCACCTTCTCCCCGCGGTGCTCATACGAAAAACCTTGGGCACGGTCGTTTTTGCCCTGGAAAAACGCCTGGCCGGGAAGTCCCGCCGTGTCCTTAACGTAGGTACCCGATCCACGACGGCTGGTAATAAGACCTTCCTCGGTGATTTGCTCGATAGCTCGTTTGACGGTGATTTTGGAAACGCTATAGAGCTCGCAGAACTCAACGACGGTGGGAAGCTTATCGCCCGGTTTAAGGGCGCCATCCTCGATACTTCGACGAATATCTGCAGCTATCGCCTCGTATTTGGGAATCATGGAACCTCCTTTCCGACATATATGAATACAAAAGTAAGTATAACCCTCAACAGGGCACCCATATTACTTTTATCTAAGAAGTTCGAGAAAGAAAAAGGAAAAAGACGCTTTACTTTTACAATTAGAGCGCTATAGTTTAAGCAACGAACGGAATCCTTCCGCACAACAGGATTGACCGTTTGGGGACGGTTTTGTTTTGGCAGGTTGGATAACGGTATGACCGGTGCGCGCCCGCGCCGGATAACCTGCCAAAGCAAACCCGTCTCCAACCGGAAGCTCTAGAACACGAAAGCGAGGACTTTGATGGCACAGTATCAGTTGCCCAACGATTTCTTCTTTGGCGCTGCTATGTCCGGCCCGCAGACTGAGGGTCAGTGGAACCAGGGCGGCAAACTCGAGAACCTGTGGGACACCTGGTCCATCCAGGATCTGGGTTCGTTCTACAACTGCGTTGGCTCTTATGCCGGCAATGACTTTATGGCCAAGTACCAGGAAGACTTTCGCATTTTGAGGGACTTGGGCCTGGATACCTATCGCACTTCCATCCAGTGGAGCCGTCTGCTCGATGCCGACGGCAACCTTAATGAGGAGGGCGCTGCGTGGTATCACGAGTTGTTCCGCGCTTCTCGCGAGGCCGGCCTGGAGCCGTTTGTCAACTTGTACCACTTTGACATGCCCACCTACCTCTTTAACCGTGGCGGCTGGGAGAGCCGTGAGGTCGTCGAGGCTTACGCACATTACGCCGACGTCGCTTTCCGTGAGTTTGGCCAGGAGATCAAGTACTGGTTCACCTTTAACGAGCCCATCGTCGAGCCCGAGCAGCGCTATCAGGAGGGCGTGTGGTTCCCGCAGCTCCACGACTTTAGCCGCGCTCGCACCGTGCAGTATCACATCTCGCTGGCGCACGCGCTGGCCGTGGCCAACTACCGTCGCGCCTATGACGAGGGCGCTATTCGCAGCGATGCCAAGATCGGCATGATCAACTGCTTCACTCCGGTCTATACCAAGGAGAACCCCAGCGAGGCAGACCTCGAGGCCGTGCGTATGACCAGCGGCATCAACAATCGCTGGTGGCTCGACCTTATTACCAAGGGCGAGCTTCCTGCCGACGTGCTCGACAGCCTGGCCGAGGGCGGCGTTAAGCTCCCGTTCCGTGCCGGCGACCAAGAGATTCTCAAGCAGGGTGTTGTCGACTGGCTCGGCTGCAACTACTACCACCCCACGCGGGTTCAGGCGCCGGCGAGCAAGGTCGACCAGTACGGCCTGCCGCACTTTGCCGACGAGTACGTGTGGCCCGACGCCGTTATGAACGAGAGCCGCGGCTGGGAGATCTACCCGCAGGGCCTCTACGACTTTGGCATGGACTGCGCTAAGAACTACCCCGATCTTGAGTGGTTCGTTTCCGAGAACGGCATCGGCATCATGGACGAATACAAGAACCGTGACGCCGAAGGAACCATCCAGGACGACTACCGCGTCGACTTTGTACGCCAGCACCTGGAGTGGGTGGCCAAGGCAATTGCCGAGGGCGCCAAGTGCCGCGGATACCATTATTGGGCCGTCATCGATAACTGGTCTTGGGCCAATGCCTTTAAGAATCGCTATGGCTTTGTCGAGGTCGATCTGATGGATGGCTATAAGCGCCGTCTTAAGAAGTCGGCGGCCTGGCTCAAACAGGTCGCCACGACCCACGTGGTTGATTAGCGACCGGGCGAACGCCCAGACCGCGCGCCACCGCGCGCAACACATGGCACATCTGGTGGCAGAGGGCGACAGACCACCGTGCGCATAGGAAAAGGCCGGATTTGAAAGTTAGGAGCAATCATGGCCAGTGACAACGGAAAGAGCTTCCTCGACAATTTTGCCGAGGTCTCTGCGAAGGTGGGAAACCAGGTTCACCTGCGTTCCCTGCGTGACGCCTTCGCGACCATCACGCCGCTCTATATCCTTGCGGGTATCGCGGTTCTTATTAACAACGTCGTGTTCCCTCTGTTCCCGCTCGATGCGGCGGGCCTTGCCAACCTTCAGACGTGGGGCTCGGCAATTACGCTGGGCACCCTCAATGTCTCTGCCATTATCTTGGCCGGATTGATTGGCTACAGTCTCGCCAAGAACAAGCGTTTCGATAACCCGCTCGCTTGCGTGGTCGTCGCCATCTCTGCCTTCGTCATCATGATGCCGCAGCAGATCACCGCCTCGCTTGCCGCCACGAGCCCGCTGCTCACCGACAAGATCACCTCCGCCGAGGTCACGGGCGCCCTTTCGACTGCCAACACCGGCACCAACGGTCTGTTCTCGGCCATTATCATCGCTCTGCTCTCCGTCTCGCTCTTCATCAAGATTTCTGGCGTCGAGAAGCTCAAGGTTAAGCTGGGCGAGGGCGTGCCTCCCGCGGTCTCCAACTCCTTCAACGTCATGATCCCGATGCTGCTCAACCTCGCAATCTTCGCTTTTGCCGCAGCCCTGCTCGCCGTGTGCGCCGGCACCGATCTGTGCGCCATCATCTCCACGTGCATCTCCAACCCGCTCAAGAACATCATGAACGCCGGTCCGTGGGCTGTTATCCTCATCTACACCCTTGCCAACCTGCTGTTCTGCGTCGGTATTCACCAGTCCACCATCTCTGGCGCTACCGTCGAGCCGATCCTGACCATGCTCATTGTCGACAACATGGCTACCTTCGCCGCCGGTGGCACCATCCAGCCCGATCACTACATGAACATGCAGATCGTTAACAGCTTTGCCCTCATCGGCGGCTCGGGCTGCACCCTCATGCTTCTGCTCGATACGCTCCTGTTCTCCAAGAACAAGGCTTCCGAGACCGTTTCTAAGATGGCTATCCTGCCTGGTCTGTTCAACATCAACGAGCCGGTTATCTACGGTTACCCCATCGTGTACAACCTGCCGCTTATGATCCCGTTTGTCCTTCTTCCCGACCTGTTCATCGGCATCACCTATGGCCTTACCTGCGCAGGCATCATCAGCCCCTGCATCGCCCAGGTGCCCTGGACCATGCCTCCCGTCATCAATGCCCTGCTCGCTACGGGCTTTGACTGGCGCGCCGGCGTGTGGCAGGCTCTCGAGATTGTCATTGGCATGGCCGTCTACCTGCCCTTTATGAAGATTTCCGAGAAGGCAATCGCCAAGCAGGAGGCTCTCGCCGAGTAGAACGCCTAACGTTCGTCCCTTTCACCTTTGCGGGCGCCGGTACGCGGTGCCGGTGCCCGCGGCTCTCTCCCTTGTGTAAAGATGCAGGGGGGTGGGCACAATAGCCGCAAGGAATAAAACCAGTTGTCGTCTGCGCGCCGCGCAGTTATAAGGAGGAAACCATGAAGAAGATCATGCTCTGCTGCAATGCCGGTATGTCCACGAGTCTGCTGGTCCAGAAGATGCAGGCCGAGGTTGCAAACCGTGGTCTGGATATTGAGGTCGAGGCTCGTCCCATGAACGAGGCCCACGATCACCTGGACGAGTGCGACATGTTGCTGCTTGGCCCGCAGATCGGCTACACCAAGGGCGATTTTGAGAAGGAGGCCGCCGGTCGTTTTCCGGTCGAGGTCATCAACATGGTCGACTACGGCCGCATGAACGCTGCCGGCATCATCGACCACTGCGTCAGCGTGATGGGCTAGGTGCTCCGCATGGAGGATATGAACGAACTGCAGATGACCTGCTTCGAGATCATCAGCTACGTCGGTACCGCCAAGAGCATGTACATCAATGCCGTGCAAAAGGCCAAGGAGGGCGATTTTGACGCCGCCGAGGAGCTTATCAAGCAGGGCGATGAGGCCTATAACGGTGGCCACGATGTTCACATGGGGCTTCTGAAGAAGGAGGCCAACGGCGAGCGTAACGGCGAGGCCCCGTTGATTCTGCTGCATGCCGAGGACCAGATGGCCGGCACCGAGACCATGCGCGTCATGGCGACGGAGCTCATCGAGATTCACAAGCAGTTGCAGACACTTAAGGCCTAGTCGGCGTTATCGCCGCGACGGACCGTGCGGTCCAACAGACAACATAGTCCCTTTGACGGGCGGCGGGAGCCTCCGCCTCCCGGCGCCCTTATTTTTGGGAATGGTCTTGCGTGGCCTGTTGGGCAACCATTTGCGTTTTCCCAGATAAAACCTGCCAAAACAAACCTGTCCCTTTTTGGTAGGTTTTTGCCTTGGGAGCGGTACCATACAGGCAATGTTTAAACGAGAAAGGTGGGCTCCCATGGAACCTAAGCAGTACTACATCGGCATCGACGTCGGCGGCACTTCGGTTAAGGAGGGCCTGTTCGACGAGGACGGCAACCTGCTGGCCAAGGCCAGCGTGCCCACGCCTCCTATCGTTGACGCTGCGGGCTTTGCCGCGGTGACCGAGGCTATCGACCAGGTGGTCGCCAAGGCACAGATTCCGCGTGCCTTTGTGGCGGGCATTGGCCTGGCCGTTCCGTGCCCCATCCCGGCGTCGGGCGATGCCAAGGTCAAGGCCAACATTGCCATTAACCTGCCCGAGCTAAGAGTCGCCATTCAGGAGCACTGCCCCGACGCGGTCGTTAAGTACGAGAACGATGCCAACGCCGCTGCCATGGGCGAGGCCTGGCTCGGTTCTGCCAAGGGCGTGCAGAACGTGGTGATGGTCACCATCGGTACCGGCGTGGGCGGCGGCGTTATCGTTAACGGCGACGTGGTATCGGGCGTTGTGGGTGCCGGCGGCGAGATTGGCCACATGTGCCTGAACCTGGCTGAGGAGCGCACCTGCGGCTGCGGCGGCCATGGCCACCTGGAGCAGTATTCCAGCGCCACCGGCGTGGTGAGCAACTACCTTGCCGAGTGCAAGAAGGCGGGCGTCGAGCCCATCGAGCTCACCGGCCCCTCCGATTCCAAGGACGTGTTCCAGGCCTGCCGCGAGGGCGATAAGCTCGCGCTTGCCGCGGCCGATACCATGGCCGACTATCTCGGCCGTGCCCTGGCGCTTATTGCCAACGTGGTCGACCCCGAGATGTTCCTGATCGGTGGCGGCGCGTCCGCTTCGGCCGATGTCTATCTCGACTCCGTTCGTGAGCATTTCCAGCGCTACGCGCTTTCTGCCTCGCGCGAGACGCCCATTAAGGTCGCTTCGCTCGGCAACGACGCCGGCATCATCGGTGCCGCCTACGTAGCCCTGCGCGCCGCCGGTAAATAGCTGGTGCAAGGGGGCCAGGTTACTTTGCACCAACATGGTGCAAAAGGGACAGCCTTGGCCCCCATACCTGCCCCAAAATATGCCGTGGCCCTTCCGTCTGCGAAGGCTCGGCGCCAGCGTGCTACCATAGCTACGTCCAAGTACACATATCAAGTGGAGGATATCCATGGCAAACGTTCTTGTCTTTGGTCACCAGAACCCCGATAACGACGCCATCATGAGTGCCGTCGTCCTGTCCCAGCTGCTCAACCAGGTTGAGTATGCCGGCAACACCTACGAGGCTTGCGCTCTGGGTCAGCTTCCGGCAGAGTCCGCCAAGCTGCTCGCCGACGCCGGCATCGCCGAGCCTCGCGTGATCGAGTCCGTCGAGGCCGGTCAGCTCGTCGTCCTCACCGACCACAACGAGTCTGCCCAGTCCGTCGCTGGCCTTAAGGACGCCACGGTCTTTGGCGTTGTCGACCATCACCGCATCGGTGACTTTGAGACCGCCGGCCCGCTGCACTACATCTGCCTGCCCTGGGGCTCCAGCTGCACCATCGTCACCAAGCTCGCCGGCGTGCTCGGCGTTGAGCTTTCCGACGTTCAGGCCAAGCTGCTGCTCTCGGCCATGATGACCGACACGCTCATGCTCAAGAGCCCCACCACCACCGATGTCGACCGCGCCGTTGCCGCCAAGCTCGGCGAGCAGGTGGGCGTCGATCCGGTCAAGTTTGGCATGGAGGTCTTCCTCACCCGTCCGTCCGGCTCCTTCACCGCAGCCGAGATGGTCGGTAACGACATCAAGATGTTCGAGCCCGCCGGCAAGAAGCTGCTCATCGGCCAGTACGAGACTGTCGACAAGACCCGCGCACTCGGCATGATCGACGAGATTCGCGAGGCCATGCGCGCCTACGCCGCCGAGAAGGGTGCCGACGGCATCGTTCTGTGCATCACCGACATCATGGAGGAAGGCTCGCAGGTCCTGCTCGAGGGCGAGACCGAGGCCGCTCAGAAGGGCCTGGGCATTGCCGACGAGCACAACGGCGTCTGGATGCCGGGCGTCCTCTCCCGTAAGAAGCAGGTCGCTGCTCCCATCATGGCCGTCTGCTAGGTTTAGTTGACCAAACGCCACGACCGGACCGCGGACACCCCGCGCTCCGGTCGTTTTTTGTGCGCGGCGCCGCGTCGTCTCTTGGACAGGCGTGCCCGTGTCGTTGAGCAAATAATGTTCAACCTGTGGTTCCGCTTTTCGGCCACGCCTGCGTGCTTGTCGTGCAGGGTAGGCTAGATGCAAGCGTAATACGTTAGAGCGCGGCGCCGCCACTTGGGCGGGCCGTGCTTTTTTAAGACGGGAGCTTTCCCGTGAAAGGAGCCGCCCATGGCAGCAACTGAGCAGCTGTTCAACGTTCGTGAGCGCAGGCGTTTTGAGCGCCACGACATCTGGGAGCGCATCGCCGAGAACGGCACGATTTCCGCCGCCGTCATGGTCTTCGCCGCCATCGCCGCCGTCATTTGCGCCAATACCGATGCCTACGAGGCCATCCATCACTTTTTGGAGACCCCGCTGTATGTGGGTCTGGGCAACCTTACGGCCGGTCTCACCGTCGAGCTATTCGTCAACGACTTCCTCATGGCGATTTTCTTTTTGCTGGTGGGCATTGAGCTCAAGTATGAGATGACGGTCGGCGAGCTCAAAAACCCGCGCCAGGCTATGCTTCCCATGCTGGCGGCCGTGGGCGGCGTCGTCGTTCCCGCCTGCATCTATCTGATCTTTAACCATGCCGGCGCGTACAACGGCTGGGCCATTCCCATGGCAACCGATATTGCCTTTGCGCTGGGCGTGCTGTCGCTTTTGGGCAATCGCGTGCCCAACGGCGTGCGCGTGTTCTTCTCGACGCTCGCCATCGCCGACGACCTCATTTCCATCGCCGCCATCGCCATCTTCTACGGTCAGAGTCCCAATCCGTTTTGGTTGGGCGCCGCCGCGCTTGTGACCTGCGCGCTCGTGTGGCTCAACAAGACGCAGCATTACCGCCTTGCCCCGTATTCGGTACTGGGCCTGCTGCTGTGGTTCTGCATGTTCAAGAGCGGCGTACATGCTACGCTCGCCGGCGTCATTTTGGCCTTTACCATCCCGGCCAAGTGCGGCGTTAAGCTCGATAGCCTTACCGATTGGCTGGGCGAGTGCCTGCCGTTGCTCGACGACCGTTACGACGACGAGGCACACATCCTGGGCCAGCATGACTTTACCGTCTCGACCACCAAGGTCGAGCGCGTCATGCACCGCGTCACCCCGCCGCTCATCCGCATGGAGCGTCTGATCTCCACGCCGGTCAACTTTGTGATCCTGCCGATCTTTGCGTTCGTGAACGCGCAGGTTCGCCTAGTGGGCGTGGACATGAGCACGCTGCTCACCGACCCGGTGACGCTCGGCGTGTACTTTGGCATGCTGCTGGGTAAGCCGATCGGTATCTTTGGCATGACGTTCGCCTTGGTCAAGCTCAAGGCCTGCGAGCTGCCGCGCAATGTCAACTGGCACATGATTGCCGGTGTGGGCATTCTGGGCGGCATCGGCTTTACCATGTCGATTCTCATCAGCGGCCTTGCCTTCCCGACGGCTGAGTTTGAGGTTCTGGCCGCCAAGGCCGCTATTCTCGCCGGCTCTGTCACCGCGGCCGTACTTGGCATGATCTACATGAGTGTGATCTGCAAGCACCCCGCGCCCAAGGACGAGTAAGAGCACATACAAGTTTGAAAACGCCGCCTGTGAACACCATCACAGGCGGCGTTTTAGTCATTCGGGACGTTCTTAAATGACTAGGTTTATTCCACCGTTCCGTAGACGGCGCCCCAGCCGTGGGCGGCAAGGGCCGAGTTGAGCTGGTCGCAAAGCGATTGGCGGTCGTAGTAGCCGGGCGGCAAAAGGTTCACGATTTCCATGAGGTCGGGCGCCAGGTCCAAGATTTCGGCCTGTACGATCAAATCTAGGCGGTCGATGGCGTGGCGGTCGTAAAACAGTCCGTCGACCAGGCGCTGCAGGTCGCCGAATTCCTCGGCTTGGAACGATCCGTACTCCATAGTGCCTCCTTGGGCGCCCCACGCCGGCATGCGCGGCGATTCGTAATTCATTGCGATGGACTTAATCTATCACGGCTTCATAACGTTGCGACGGTGGCGGTCTATACTTAGACGAACTGCAACGTACCGCTTCGCGAAAGGTCGCATCCCATGCAGACGATCTACCAGAAGATGGAAACCACCGAACTCGATGCCGCCATCGAGGCGCTCAAAGCCGAGGTCTCCGAGGTCAAGGCCAAGGGCCTGGCGCTCGATATGGCCCGCGGCAAGCCATCGCCCGCCCAGGTGGACATCTCGCGCCCCATGCTCGATATCCTCAACGCCGACGCCGATCTGCACGACGGCAACGTCGACTGCTCCAACTACGGCTGCTTTGAGGGCATTCCCTCGGCACGCAAGCTAGCGGGGGAGTTCCTGGGTTGCCCCGCCGAGCAGACGCTCGTGCTGGGCTCGTCGAGCTTGCTGATCGAGCACGATATCGCCGGTATGTTCTGGCGTTGCGGCTCATGTGGTAGCGACCCTTGGGAGGCTTACGAGGCCGCGCACGACGGCAAGAAGGTCAAGTTCCTGTGCCCGGTTCCCGGCTACGACCGCCACTTTGGCATCACCGCCGATCTGGGTATCGAGAACGTCCCCGTCGCGATGACCGACAACGGCCCCGACATGGACGAGGTCGAGCGCCTCGTCGCCGCCGACGATTCCATCAAGGGCATCTGGTGCGTGCCCAAGTATTCCAACCCCACGGGCATCACCTTTAGCGAGGACACCGTGCGTCGCCTGGTCGAGATGCCCACGGCCGCGCCCGATTTCCGCATCTTCTGGGACAACGCCTACTGTGTGCACGACCTGTACGACGAGACCGACGAGCTCGCCAACATCTTCGATCTTGCCCGCGCGGCGGGCACCGAGGACCGCGTGGTGGCCTTTGCCTCGACGTCCAAGATCACCTTCCCGGGTGCCGGTATCGGCTTTATCGGTGCGAGCCCCGCGGTTATCGCGGAGTTCTCCAAGCGCCTGAAGGCCGGCCTTATCAGCGCCGATAAGCTCAACCAACTGCGCCACGTGCGTTTCCTTCCCACCATCGAGGCGGTCAAGGAGCACATGAAAAAGCATGCCGAGTTCTTGCGCCCGCGCTTTGAGGCCGTCGAGCGCAAGCTCACCGAGGGTCTGGGCGAGACGGGCTGCGCCACCTGGACGCACCCCCGCGGCGGCTACTTTGTAAGCTTCGATGGTCCCGAGGGCTCGGCCCAGAAGGTCGCCGCGCTCTGCGCCGACCTGGGCGTCAAGCTCACGCCGGCTGGTGCCACCTGGCCTTATGGCAAGGACCCGCGCGACACCAACATCCGCATCGCGCCGAGCTATCCCACGGTCGAGGACCTGGAGGCCGCGCTCGATGTGCTGGTGCTGGCTGTGAAGCTTGTCGCTGCCGAGCTTGCGCGTGCCGAGCGCGCCTAACGCGCGGCTTCCCGTACTATCCACACTTTCGATACACAAAGGAGCGTATACATGGATTTGGGTATTTCCACCAACCCCACGCCAGAGCTCTACACCATTAAGGTAACCGGCGAGATCGATATCTCTAACGCCGATAGCCTGCGCAATGCCATCGACCTGGCGCTCGAGCAGCCCACTGAGGCCGTTGAGCTCGATTTTGCCCAGGTGAGCTACATCGATTCGACGGGCATTGGCGTGCTCGTGGGCGCCGCGCACCACGCGGTCGACCACGGCAAGCGCTTTAGCTGCACCAATGTGCAGCCCCCGGTGATGCGCGTGGTTCAGCTGTTGGGTGTCGACCAGGAGATTTCGATCACCGCTGCATAATCTTTGCCCCCAAAAGGGCGTGCCGTTTGGCATATGTTTGTGATGCGCTCGGACGTTTTGGCGTCCGGGCGCTATACTTGACCGAATGAATAGACGAGTTCCGGCCGAATGGCGCGGTGCGGGCTCGACTCACATCGAGCCTTGGAGGTATGTGTGTTTGGTATTGGAGAGGGTGAGCTCGCGATCATCGTGGTCTTCGGCTTTTTGCTGTTTGGCCCGGATAAGCTCCCACAGATGGGCCGCACGATCGGCCGTGCCATCCGTCAGTTCCGCGAGACGCAGGAAAAGATGACGGCCGTTGTTCAGTCCGAGATTATCGATCCGGTGAGCGAGGCCGCTTCGGCACCGGTCAAGCCCAAGAAGACTGCCGTCGATGACGATTCCGATGCGGACGAGGATGCCGCCGAGACGGCAGCGCCCGCCAAGAAGGAGACCTTTGCCGAGCGTCGCGCCCGTCTTGCTGCCGAGAAGGCCGCGAGCGAGGCTGCCGCCGAGGACGAAGGCGCTGCCGATGAGGCCGAGCCCGCCGAGGCCGAGCCCGCCGCTGCCGCCGAGCCTGTCGTCGAGCCCGAGCCTGCTGCAGAGCCGGAGCCCGAGCCCGAGCCGGCAGAGCCCACGACGGCTGACCTCTACGCCCGTCGTCCCCGCAAGCGCAAGGCCGTCGTCGACCAGCTCGCTCGCGAGCTCGAGGCCGAGGACGACGCCGCTGCCGCCGACTCCCCGAAGGGAGGCGATGAGTAATGCCTATCGGACCTGCGCGTATGCCGCTCTTCGATCACCTGGGAGAGCTCCGTCGCCGCCTGACCATCGTGGTCGTGTCGGTGTTTGCCGCCGCCATCGTGCTGTATTTCGCCACGCCCGTGGTGCTCGACATCTTGGAAGACCCCATCCGCTCCTTTGTGCCGGACGGTAAGTTCTACATCACCACCACGCTCGGCGGCTTTGGCCTGCGCTTCTCGCTGGCCATCAAGATGGCCGTGGTCATGTGCACGCCCATGATCATCTGGCAGATTCTGGCATTTTTCCTGCCGGCACTGCGTCCCAACGAGCGCAAATGGGTCGTGCCCACGGTGCTCGCCTCGACGGTGCTGTTCTTCCTGGGCGCCATCTTCTGCTATTTCATCATCATCCCGGCGGGCTTTGAGTGGCTTATCGGCGAGACCTCGGCCGTCGCCACGGCGCTGCCCGACCTGGAGAACTACGTCAACATGGAGCTGCTCTTTATGATCGGCTTTGGCGTGGCGTTTGAGCTGCCGCTCATCATCTTCTACCTGTCCGTCTTCCACATCGTGTCTTACGCGGCCTTCCGCGGCGCCTGGCGCTACGTGTACGTGGGCCTGCTTGTGGGCTCGGCTGTGATTACGCCCGACGGCTCGCCCGTTACGCTGGGCCTCATGTATGGTGCCCTGCTCTCGCTCTACGAGATTTCGCTCGCCATTGCCCGCGTGGTCATTACCGCGCGCGAGGGCAAGGAGGGCTTGTTTGTGAGCCGTCTGGACCTGTTCTCGGACGATGAGGACGACGAGGAGTAAATCGGTATGCACGAGGTTGGCATTGTCAACGGCATACTCGATACAGTGATTCGCGCGGCGCGTGGGGCGGGGGCCTCGCGCGCCGTTTTGGTAACGCTGCGTATCGGGGATATGACCGAAGTTGTGCGCGAGGCGCTCGACTTTGCGTGGGAGACATTTCGCGATGAGGACCCGCTCACGCGAGGCTGCGAGCTTGCCGTGGAGGAAGTCCATCCACAAAGCGTGTGTCTGGACTGCGGGGAGGTCTTTGAGCACGATCGCTTCCATTGCCGCTGTCCCCAATGTGGCGGCGCCAACGTGCGTCTGCTGCACGGCCGCGAGCTCGACATCGCAAGTATCGAAATCGAAACCCCCGACGATTAGCCCGCTAGCCATCTGGTGATGGGGTATAAAGGGGCCAAAGTAAGGA
The DNA here is from genome assembly GCA_902491895.1 of uncultured Collinsella sp. Taxonomy (GTDB): domain Bacteria; phylum Actinomycetota; class Coriobacteriia; order Coriobacteriales; family Coriobacteriaceae; genus Collinsella. The sequence continues at coordinate 54,060 of CABUJH010000004.1, forward strand.
GTGCCGAGTATGGCTGAGAAAACGATTGATATCGCGTCGCCGATTCTGTCGCGCAACGAGCGCCTGGCAGATCAGCTGCGACAGCGATTTAAAGAGACAAACACCTATGTGATCAATGTGCTGTCGAGCCCCGGTTCGGGCAAGACCACCACGATCCTGGGCACCAACGAGCGCCTGCGCGACAAGGCTGGCCTGCGCTGTGCCGTCATCGAGGGCGATATCGCCTCGGATGTCGACGCCATTACCATGAAGGAAGCCGGCATGCCCGCCATCCAGATCAACACGGGTGGCCTGTGCCACCTCGAGGGCAACATGATCATGGAGGCCGTTGACGCGTTCGACCAGGCCGTCGGTCTGGAGAACATCGACGTCATCTTTATCGAAAACGTGGGCAACTTGGTCTGCCCGGTCGACTTTGACCTGGGTGAGAACCTGTCCATCATGATCCTCTCGGTGCCCGAGGGCGACGACAAGCCCATCAAGTACCCGGGCATCTTCCAGCACGCTGGCGCGCAGCTGCTCAATAAGGTCGACGTGGCCCCGGCTTTCGATTTTGACATGGATAGGTATACTAAGACACTCGATGACCTCAATCCGCAGGCGCCGCGGTTTGCCGTGAGCGCGCGCAAGGGCGAGGGCATGGATGCCTGGTGCGATTGGCTCATCGGGCAGATCGAGCAAGCAAGGGCGTAAATCGGCCGCCATACGGGCGGGCGTAGCCGCAGAGACACGAGATAGGAGCCTCTTTTGAAGCTCATCATCGCCGAGAAAAACGACGCCGCGCGTCAGATCGCCGAGCGTCTGTCCACGGGCAAACCCAAAAAGGACAAGGTGTACAACACCGCCATCTACCGTTTTGAGTGGAAGGGCGAGGAGTGCGTGACCATCGGCCTTGCCGGTCACATCCTTGCGCCCGATTTTTGCGACAGCGTGCTGTTCGATAAAAAGCTGGGCTGGTATTCGGTCACCGAGGACGGCGAGATGCTGCCGGCCGATATGCCCGATGGCCTGGCGCGCCCGCCCTATGACACCAAGCGCAAGCCGTTTCTTGCCGACGGTATCTCCATCAAGGGCTGGAAGCTCGAGAGCCTGCCGTATCTCACCTGGGCGCCCGTCATTAAGCTGCCGGCCGAGAAGGAGCTCATTCGCTCGCTCAAGAACCTTGCCAAGAAGTCCGACAGTGTCATCATCGCTACGGACTTCGATCGCGAGGGCGAACTGATCGGTTCGGATGCCCTCAACAAGGTGCGCGAGGTTGCGCCGGACTTGCCGGTTGCCCGCGCCCAGTATTCTTCGTTTACCAAGGCCGAGATCACGCAGGCCTTCGATAATCTCGTCTCGCTCGACCAGAATCTGGCCGACGCCGGCGAGAGCCGCCAGCACATCGACCTTATCTGGGGCGCGGTGCTCACGCGCTATCTGACGCTCGCCAAGTTCGGCGGCTTTGGCAACGTGCGCTCCGCCGGCCGCGTGCAGACGCCGACGCTTGCCCTGGTGGTCGAGCGCGAGCGCGAGCGCATGGCGTTTGTGCCCGAGGACTATTGGCAGATCCGCGGCATGGGCGCCGCGCAGGGTGCTGCCGAGGACGACCGCTTTAAGATTGCGCACAAGACGGCACGCTTTACCGACAAGGATGCTGCCGAGACGGCATACGGCCATGTCGACGGCATTACGACGGCAACCGTCGCCGCGGTGACCAAGCGCTCACGCAAGCAGCAGCCACCCACGCCGTTTGCGACCACCTCGCTGCAGGCTGCCGCCGCAGCCGAGGGCATCTCGCCTGCGCGTACCATGCGTATCGCCGAGTCCCTCTACATGGCGGGCCTCATCAGTTACCCGCGTGTCGACAATACCGTATACCCTGCGACGCTCGATCTGGGCGCTGTGGTGAGCGATCTGGCAAAGATCAACCCGGCGCTGGCGCCGGTGTGCAAAAAGGTGCTCGCCGGTCCCATGAAGCCAACGCGCGGCAAGGTCGAGACCACCGACCACCCACCTATCTATCCCACGGGCGAGGGCGATCCGTCCACGCTCGATGGCGGGCAGCGCAAGCTCTACGACCTCATCGCCCGTCGTTTCCTGGCAACGCTCATGGGACCCGCGACCATCGAGAACACCAAACTCGAGCTCGATGTGAACGGCGAGCCGTTCGTGGCTTCGGGCGACGTGCTCGTGACCCCGGGTTTCCGCGAGGCGTACCCGTACGGACTCAAGCGCGACGAGCAGATGCCGCCGCTGGAGCAGGGCGACACGGTCGACGTGTTCGACATTAAGCTCGAGGCCAAGCAGACCGAGCCGCCCGCGCGCTACAGCCAGGGCAAGCTCGTGCAGGAGATGGAGAAGCGCGGCCTGGGCACCAAGTCCACGCGCGCGAGCATCATCGAGCGCCTGTACGCCGTGCGTTACCTCAAAAACGATCCCGTGGAGCCGAGTCAGCTGGGTATCGCCATTATCGATGCGCTGACGCAGTTTGCCCCGCGCATCACGAGCCCCGATATGACCAGCGAGCTCGATGGCGATATGACCCGTGTGGAGCGCGGCGAGGACACCGAAGAGCATGTCGTGACGCACTCGCGCGCGCTGCTGGCCGGCGTGCTCGACGACCTGCTCAAGCATACGCAGGAGCTGGGCGACGCCATCAGCGACGCCGTCACGGCCGATGCACGCGTGGGCGCCTGCCCCAAGTGCGGCAAGGACCTGGTTATGAAGACGAGCGCCAAGACCCGCGGCAGCTTTATCGGCTGCATGGGCTGGCCCGACTGCGACGTGACCTATCCGGTGCCGAGCGGCGTCAAGGTCAGCCCGCTCGAGGGCGAGGCGGCCGTATGCCCCGAGTGCGGCGCGCCGCGCATTAAGTGCCAGCCGTTCCGCCAGAAGGCCTTCGAGATTTGCGTGAACCCCATGTGCCCCACCAACTACGAGCCCGACCTTAAGGTGGGTGAGTGCAAGGTGTGCGCCGAGGCAGGACGCCATGGCGACCTGATCGCGCACAAGAGCGAAAAGAGCGGCAAGCGCTTTATCCGCTGCACCAACTACGATGACTGCGGCGTGAGCTATCCGCTGCCGGCGCGCGGCAAGCTCGAGGCGACGGGCGAGACTTGCCCCGAGTGCGGCGCCCCCATCGTGGTGGTCAACACGGCGCGCGGTCCGTGGCGCATTTGCGTCAACATGGACTGCCCGACCAAGGAGAAGAAGCCCGCCCGTGGCCGCAAGACCACGACCAAGGCGAGCACGGCCAAGAAGACGACCGCGGCCAAGAAGACGACGGCGGCCAAGAAGACTGCTGCCAAGAAGACGACCGCCAAAAAGACGACGGCCAAGAAGTCGACTACCAAAAAGACCGCTGCCGACAAGTAGCCGCACGGTCGAAACATCACCTAAAACAAAAACGAGCGAGGACCTCAAAATCCTCGCTCGTTTTTTATCCGGCAGTTAGGGACGTTCCTTTTCTGCCAGCAGTTTAGGAACGTCCCTAACTGCCGGCTCGGGAACGACAAAGCGCTAGTTCACTTCGACGGGTTTGGCGCCGGGATAGCGCTCCTCAAAGTCTAGGCGGTACTTATTGTCATTGGTGCCCGCCACGTTGTCGCGCGACAGCGGTGCCACGATCTCATTCTTGTGGTCCGCAGGCTTGGCGTATTTCAGGCTGATCTCCCAGGCATCACAGATTGCGTCAATGCGGTGATCCAGGTCGTCGTACAGGGCGATGATGTCCTTCCAGGAGCTGTAGTTCTTGGAGCTCGTCGGAACGTCTAGGTCCTCGACGATGTCGTAATACTGCTCGATGGTGTCCTCCGTGCGCTCGGCGACGTCGGCGAGATTTTGACGGGTGGTTCGATCCTCTTCCAGATAGCTGCCGTTGAAGTTCTGCGCGCAGCCACGGACGTAGTTGTCGAGGTCTTCGAGCAAGTCGTAGTATTCGCTCAGTCGGCGGTAGAGGTTCTGCTCGGAGAGCGTTGCTTCGCCGTCATCCTCGTCGTCATCGTCATCGTCATCATCGTCGTACAGGCTGTTGGGATCGCCGAGAGGCTTTAGGTCATCGTCGTCGACGTCATGGTGCAGCTTAGCTACCTCGGCAGTCGTCTGCGTGGCGGCGTTGTCGAAAGGCTTGGTCACAAAGAAAACGACCAGGGCGATGATGATCGCCACCAGCACAACGATAACGGCGATAAGCGGCCCGGCGCCGCTCTTTTTGGGAGCGGGGGTCTGTGGCGAAGCGGGCGCGTATGCGGGAGCCGGCTGCTGTTGGGGCGAGCCGCTCGCGACGGGTATGCGCTGCGTGGTCTCGACGGCCGCGGGGCTTGCGGTGGGGTCGGGGCGATAGGCGAGGGGGTCGTCCGCCTTGGCTTGCGGCGTATCAAGGGAGCCGGTCTGCTCAAAAGCGGGCTGGCTATCGCTCGCGGTTGTTTGCTCAACGGGTGCACCGCACGAGGTGCAGAACTTGGCATTATCTGCAAGAAGCTTGCCGCACGAGGCGCAATACCGAGACATTGCCACTCCTTTCGCCACATTTCAATGCAATACGACGATTATACCCAGCACCCCAAATTCCCCTTCATAAGTTGCGGTGAAATAGGGACTGTTTGGCGGTCTCAGAGCTTCAATCAGTCCCTATTTCACCGCAACTTCGGAAAGGCGCCTTTGGTCATTGGGGACGCACCGAGCACTGGGGTATCATGGCTTGGTTGATATATCTGCATTTACGCGCCTTGTAGGAAGGGGCTGCGCCCATGGCTTTTGAGCCCGCTCAACATAGCTTTATCACGCTCGAGGGCGTCGATGGCGCCGGCAAGTCCACGCAGGCGCGCCTGCTTGCCCGCGCTCTTGAACTCGCTGGCTACCAGGTTGTGAGCCTGCGCGAGCCGGGCGGTACCGCCATCAGCGAAAAGATCCGCGCCCTGCTGCTCGACCCCGCCAACACGGCGATGGGCGACACCTGCGAGCTGCTGCTCTACGAGGCAGCGCGTGCCCAGCTGGTGCACGAGGTCATCGCCCCCGCCCTCGCGGCCGGCAAGGTGGTCCTGTGCGACCGCTTCTACGATTCCACGACCTGCTATCAGGCGTTTGCCGACGGCCTCGATCGCCAGATGGTGCGCGATGCCAACAACCTGGCCGTTGCGGGGACGCACCCGGCGCTCACACTCGTCTACCACATCACGCCCGAGCAGGCGGCGCTGCGCATGGCAGCCCGTGGCGCGGCAGATCGCATGGAGGCTAAGGGCATGGCCTTCCAAGAGCGCGTCTACCAGGGATTTTGCGCCATTGCCGCCGAGGAACCAAACCGCGTAAAGCTCATCGACGCGACCGCGACCATCGAGGAAGTCTTCGAGAAGACGGTCGAGCAGGTTCGCGCCTACGGCCTCGATATTTCCCAGGACGCCGTCACCGCCGCGCTTGCCCAGGAGGCCGAGTAACATGGCCCCCGCTCAGGCAAGCCTGCTGGCCAAGCTCGACACCCAAGAGCGCGTGCGCGACTTTTTGACCAATGCCGTCGCCAGCGGTCGCGCATCGCACGCCTACCTGTTTTTGGGCGCGCCCGGCGCGGGCAAGCTCGACGCCGCGTGGGCGCTCGCCCAAGCCTTCCTGTGCGAGCAGGATGGCTGCGGCTCATGTGATAGCTGCGTGCGCGTCGCCCGCCATACGCACCCCGACGTGCACTATTACACGCCCGAGAGCGCCACGGGCTACCTCATCGCCCAGACCCGCGAGCTGCTCGATGACGTGCCTCTGGCGCCCATCCGTGCCAAGGCCAAGGTCTACATCATCGACCGTGCCGAGCAACTGCGCGCCAACACCGCCAACGCACTGCTCAAAACACTCGAGGAGCCGCCCGAGGGCGTTATGTTCATCCTGCTGGGCACCTCGGCAGACGTGATGTTGCCCACCATCGTGAGCCGCTGCCAGTGCGTGCCGTTTCGGCTGGTATCGCCCGCCGTCGCCGCGCAGGCCGTGAGCCGCGCCACCGGTCAGGACCCTGCGCGTTGCCGCATGGCCGTCGCCGTAGCGGGAAGCCCCACGCGTGGCATCGAGTTCCTCAAGAGCGCCGAGCGCCAGGACGCCCGCCGTCAGATGGTTCGCGCCATCGATTCGCTTATCGCCGCCGACGAGGCCGACGTGCTCAGCCGCGCCAAGTCACTCATCGTCGCCGTTAAGGCGCCGCTCGCCGAGGTCAAGTCCACGCAGGAAAAGGTGCTCGAGCAAAACGCCGATTACCTGTCGCGTGGAGCATTGAAGCAGCTTGAGGACCGCAACAAGCGTGAACTCAACGCGCGCGAGCGTTCGGGTATCATGGAAGCGCTGGCGAGCGCGCGGACGCTCATGCGCGACGTGCTGCTGACGCTTCAGGACGAGGCAGCCGACGTGGTGAACGAAGACGCGTGCGACACGATCGGGCGGCTTGCCGCCGCGACCAATGTTGCGGGTGCCACACGGGCGCTCGAGGCAGTCGCGACCGCCGAGCGCAACATCGCCAGAAACGTTACTCCCCAGCTGGCCATCGAGGTCATGCTGTTCGATATCAGGAAGGCACTGAAATGCCGTTAGTCGTACCCGTTAAGTTTACCTACGCCTCGCGCGACCTGTGGTTCGACCCGCAGGATCTGGATATCCTCGAGGCCGATTATGCCATTTGTTCCACCGAGCGCGGAACCGAGATCGGCCTGGTCACGGCCGATCCCTTCGAGGTGCCGCAAGACGAGATCGGTCAGCCGCTCAAGCCCGTGCTGCGCGTGGCGAGCGACATCGACCTGCAGCTTGCCGACGACCTGGCCATCCAGGGCGACGAAGCCATGGTCGACTTCCGCCGTCTGGTCAAAGAGCTCGACCTCGAGATGAAGCCGGTGGGCGTCGAGTACCTGTTTGGCGGCGAGAAGGCCGTGTTCTACTTTGCGGCCGAGGAGCGCGTCGATTTTCGCCAGCTCGTCAAGGATCTGTCCTCGACGCTGCACATTCGCGTCGACATGCGCCAGATCGGCGTGCGCGACGAGACCCGCCTGGTGGGTGGCTATGCCCAATGCGGGCAGGAGCTCTGCTGCACGCGCTTTGGCGGACAGTTTGAGCCCGTCTCGATTCGCATGGCAAAAGAGCAAGACCTGCCGCTCAACTCGTCCAAGATCAGCGGCGTGTGCGGTCGTCTGATGTGCTGCCTGCGCTACGAGTTCGAGGCCTACAAGGACTTTAAGAGCCGTGCGCCCAAAAAGAAGACGCTCATCGATACGCCGCTCGGTAAGGCGCGTATCCAGGAGTATGACACGCCGCGTGAGCAGCTGGTGCTGCGCCTGGAGAACGGCAAGGTCTTTAAGGTCAACCTGGCCGATATGACGTGCTCGGAGGGCTGCAAAAAGAAGGCCGCCGAGCAGGGCTGCAACTGCCGCCCCGACTGCGTGACGCGCGACGTGCTCGAGCGCATTGAGTCGCCCGAGATGCGTCTGGCGCTCATGGAGCTCGATCGCGAGAACGGCGTCGACGTGGGCGATGGCCTGTCGAGTGCCGACCGTCTGGCCGGCACGTCGATGCCCAAGCGCCGTCGTCGCGATGCCGAATCCGATGCTCGCGCCGGTCAGGGTCAGGGCGAGGGCCGTGGCCGCGGAAAGGGCCGCGGCAAGGCCGAGGCACCCGAGGCCGAGGAGGCCGCCGGTGCCCGTCGCCGCCGCAAGCGCGCGGGCTCGGGCGATGCTACCGAGGCTGCAGCCGCGGGCAAGAACGCCTCTCGCGAGCGCGAGGTCCAGCAGCCCCAGCAGCAGAACCGCGGCGGTGGCATGAACCCCACACGTCGCCGCCGCCGTCATCTGTCGAGCGAGGAGCGCGAGGACGCCTTCCGCGCCGCAGCTGCTCGCGAGGCTGGTGCCGCTTCCAAGGGCCCCTCGGCCTCCGATGCGTCTGCCGACAAGGGCGGCAAGTCGCGTGGCGAGGAGGAACGCGCGCCGCGTCCGCGCCGTCGCCATTCCTCGGGCGCGCAACAGAAGCCCTCAGTGCCCTCCGTGGCCGATCAGGTCTCGGATGGCGAGGTCAAGGTCACGCGCCGTCGTCCCGGAGATGGCGGGGGAGCGGCTGCCAAGGCTTCGCGTGGCGCCGCTCGTGACGAGCGCGAGCCGCGCGAGGATCGCGGTGGCGAGGGCTCGGCCGACCAGGGTCAAAAGCGCCGTCGCCGTCGCCGTTCCCGCAAGCCGCGCCAGGATGGTGGCGAGGGCTCGACCCCGTCTTCGTCCGCACCACAACCGCCCGCCGGCGAATAACACCCGCGAGCGGATTTAGCCCGCCTTGCCCCGAGCGCATCGGGGTATCATAGCGCCGAATCAACAACCCTCCCTGCGACCGAACGTAGGGAGGGTTGTGTCTTGAAGAGCCATCTGAACATATTGAGCTGTCTGCAGGGTGCCGGTGCCCTACCGTTTGCGGACGAATTGCTACCGTTTGCCGAGTGGGTGGCACGCGAGGCGCTCGAGGCATTGTCGCCAACACGATGTGCCGGCTGCGAGCGCGCCGGTGCGCTTATTTGCCAAGACTGCCTGACCGCGCTCACGCTCATCGACCCACGTCATAGCTGCACCCGATGCGGCGCCCCGTTTGGGGATTTGCTGTGCACTGAGTGTTCGGTCGAGGGCACGTCCTCGGCAATGGCGGAGGCGCTCGACCGCTGCCTGGCGTGCGCCGTCTATGCGCATCCGCTGCCGCGCATCATTAAAGCGTACAAGGATGCGGGCGAGCGACGTCTGGCTCCGTATCTGGCGGAGCTGCTCTACGACACCGCCCTGCATGCCCAGGTCGTAGCGCCCGATCGCTATGGAGGTGTGCTGTCCGGTGCGGATGCGGTGGTGTTTGTGCCTGCGACGGCGGTAGCGTTTCGGCGGCGTGGTTTTGATCATATGGAGGCCATTGCGCGCCCATTTTGCGAGCTGTCGGGTGTTCCCTTGCTCGATGCTCTCGTCAAGTACGGGCATGGCGACCAGCGCGAACTCGGTCGTGAGGAGCGCCGCGAGCGTGCCCGAGGTATGTACGAGACGGTTGAGGATGTGCGGGGCAAGCGCCTGCTGCTTATCGACGACGTTATCACCACGGGTGCGACGATGGCAGCGGCTTCGGCGGAACTCAAGCGCGCCGGCGCCGCAGCAGTCGATGGCCTTGCTATCGCACGTGTTTGGTAGGGGTGGTTCAGATGGCAATAAAGATCGGGCAGCGTGGCAAGCCTGCAAGCGAGCAGCTGGCTGCTTCCGTAATTCTGACGGGTGCCTCGGCGCTGCGCATGATGCGCGCCGAGCGCCGGCAGATGGGCTACATAAGCTGGAAGGACCTTAATCCCGATGAAGAGCGCCGTGTGCTGCGCACGTCGTCGCCCTCGACCGAGGACATCTATCTTCCCGATTTGGTGCGGATTGGGGTCGCAAGCGGCGAGGTGCAAGAGGATTTGTGCTTGCTGGTAGGGTCTGCAGCGCAGCGCCGCCGCATGCCTGGCGTGGGCTGGTCCGTATGCTCCGGGTTGCCCGCCGGCTCGATTCTAGAGGTAGAACCGGGGGTGTACAGTCTATCTCCCGAGGCCCTTTGTGTTGCCGTTGCGCGCGAGGTCGGCTGCATCCAGGCGTTTGCCCTGGCCCAGGAACTATGCTCTAAGATTTCACTGAGCGACCGCGGGAAGTATCTGCCTCCCTACACCTCGCCTGTCGTGAACAAATTGGCAAAGGACAAAGACCAGCCGCCAGATGTCGGTTACTTTGAGGTCGAGTCCGTGCTGACACCCGATCGCCTGGCAGATTACCTTGCGGCATGCAAGGGGAGCGCGGCCAAGCAGCTGCGGCGGCTGTGCCCCTTTCTGTCGGAAAACCTGCGCTCACCCATGGAATGCATCATGCTTGCCATGTTTTCGCTTCCGTTTTCTTATGGCGGATTTGCCTGCGGTCCCTTTAAGACCGACCACAAGATCGAGTTCAACGACCGTGCGCAGGCGATCTCGGGGATGCCGTATGCGGTTTGCGATGCCTATCAGGAAGCAGCTCGGTTTGACCTGGAATACAACGGTGAGCAGGGCCATTCGTCTCGCGGCGGGCGCATTCACGATGAAAAACGCAATACGGGTTTGGCGTCCATGGGAATCGAGGTCGCGACGGTCAACAACGAGATGCTCTGCGACATGGAAGCGATGGAAGCGCTCGCATGGCGCATCCACCAGCGCATGGGTAAGCGATATCGCAACCGTGTTGACGCTCGCAGAAAGAAACAAGAGGCGCTATTTAACACACTGCGGGCGTGTTTTGGGCTTAAGCCGGTCTAATTCACGTCGAAAATAGGGGGTTAATCATATGCCCTGGCCAAAATATGGCAAATATGAGTACTGTCACTAAATCAGTAACAGCAAAATCAAGGAATTTTGGACTCGGAGGCGGCGTAAAGTAAGAAGATAATAAACAAATGTAGAATAACTAAGCATCAAGTTGGCGGCACTGAGCGCAAAATCTGTCCGAGAGGCCATAATTACCTGTTACTAAATTGGTAACAGTACTCATATTTGCCATTTTTTGGCCACGGCACCCTAAGACGGGTGTGTTGGGGCTTTCCATAGGGGAGCGACGGGCTCAATCAGAGCGCGTGCGGCCCGTCCTGACCTGCGAAATCTGTACTCGCGATGCGAATAACGCCCCTAACCTTAAACTTTAGCTTGAACTTAGCTATAATGCGCTACGTTCCTGCCAGGCTGTGGTTGCGGACGGACGAAATGCCCGTCCTAGTCCAAGACAGACGCGGTCAAAGGGATCCACGTAAGCGACCGCGTGCGCGCGGCGCGATCA
>CABUJH010000005.1 GCA_902491895.1 uncultured Collinsella sp.
TCCGCACATGTGCGGATGAATGTGGGAGGTGTTCGGATGAAGTTGATAATCAAGGGAGGATAAGCCAGCATTTGAGTTTTCAAAATGTCCCGGATCGTCGGGGCGATTCGGGATACAATATCAATAGAAAACGACGCCCCCCGCGTAAATGTTTGGGAGCGCGGGCGGCCTAGTTTTCTGGTTTTGTTAAATGCCCGGGCCTCTAACCCCGGGCATTCTTATTTGCGCTTGTTGCGGCGCAAATGCCGTCCACCGTCCGCACCGCGCGTGCGCCTACGGACCTTAAACCGAACCTCATACGAGTCAAGAAACGCGATGACGAACGTGCCCGCACCGGACGATGGAGGCTGGCTGCGTTATCCCAAAATAACGGGGCAGACTCCAGTGCGGAGTCTGCCCCGAAAAGAGAATGGCAAAGCAAGAACGTCGATGGACGAGAAAAGTGTCCGCAAGTCTCATGGCCATCACATCCCACCTGCCAAGGGGATGGATGAGTGAGCGTTACTCCTGCTCGGACTCCTCAGCCTGCTTACGGCTGCGGATGAGGTGCGCCACGCCAATGCACAGCACCGCGCCACCAGCGATCCAAGTGAAGGTCACGCCGTTGAGACCGGTGAGGGGAAGGCCTGTGCCCTTCTGGTCGACAATTGTGAAGCTGAGCTTACCGACCTCAGCCTTTGCAGAGTTAGCCTGAACAACATCTTGACCTGCCACGATAGCACTCGTAGCGTCGGGCATCACATCCGTACCGGCCTGGTTGAGCGTACGGCTGATAGTGAAGGTAACACCACTTGCTGCGGAATTGTTGTACCCAGGGGCAGGCTCAACCTCCTTGAGGACATAGGTTCCCTCATCGAGACCGACAACATTAATTTTGCCGTCGTTATCCGTGGTAAGCTGCACCACTTCGCCTTCGTTATGTTTTACACCCTCAGCGTCGATGTACTTGTTTTCGATGGTTTCGCCATTCTTCTCCTGCAGAGTGAATTTAACGCCCGAAAGAGTCGGGTTTTTGTCATTTACAGTGTCACTACCGACCTTGGTGACGTCAATGCCGTAGGTGTAATCATAAGCAGGGTGAATTACCGTATTGCCCTCTCCAGCACCGTGCGGATTGTTAGAGTAGGTAAGCGTAACCTTATTCTCCTGAGCTTTACCAACCAAGCCATCGAATTCTATTTTGATCTTGCCACTTTCGAAGATCTTGGTGGAGTCGAGCTTGGCCTTGTACTCGACAGTCACCTTCGAGTCACTGTTCAACGCAATGGCAGTGCCGCCCGCGTCCGTGCAATTCTTGAGATTGGTGAAGCCGACAGTTATCGTATCGTTCTCGTACTTGGCGGTGTAGCAGCCAGTCTTGACCTTGGTATCACCAATCTTGACCGTGACAGCGGGCGTCTTGCCATCAGATTCAAACTCGGGCGTCATGGATTTGGGAAGATTATCCGTGAAGGTGTACTTGTAGGTGCTGTAAGTGTTGATGTTACCCGCAACGGTACCGGTAAGCAGGTAGTCGACATAGTCGTCCATCTGAGAGTCCGCAGCCTTATTGGGATTCTCGGGTGTGCCGAACGTGCTCCCCTTTGCGTCGTCCTTTACGGCCTTGGTCACAGTGGGGACCTGCTTCTTGGGAGCAATGGTCTCATCGGAACCGCCGACAACGGCGAAAATCGGCGAAGTGAAGGTATCCGTGTTGCGCCCGGCGACAGCATTTGGGTCCCTGACGACACTCTTAGTCACGAAGAGCCAGTAGCCGGTATTCAGACCAGTGAAGGTGCCACCGGTGCTCGTTTTGCACTCATCCGTCCCTTCAGTGATATTGGCGTCCTCCAGTGCCTTGGCGATCTTGTCGAGGGTCGTTCCGGCATCGAGCTTAGTAGTCTTGTCTGTACCTGACTCGTACTTACCTTCGGTTTTAGCTTTAAGCCAGTCAGCCCACTTCTGAGCATCATTGCCGGAGGGCTTTGTAACGTCGCTAGTATCGGCAAATGCCCCGATCACAGCATCCCTAACGGCATCTGACGCCCACTCAATGTCGGAAAGCGTCTTAGCGCCATTCCAGTTGTTAACGCCATCCAAATCCTGCGTGACCTTGGCCTTGAAAATCTGGATACCCTTAAAGGTTGTATCCGTATAGGTCTTCTCGTCAATCGTTACATTGCCATCCGGAGCCACCGTTGGCGTGCCATCAGCAAACGCCATGGTCACCGGGGCCATAACTCCGCCGAAGCTCAACGCTGCTGTGAGGCCGGCGGTTACTGCCAGGCGTGCGATGTTCTTGTTCATGTGCATCTTCTTTCCTCTGCTTTCTACTTCGTAACTCATTCGATCGATCATCATCTGTCTGTGTCTTAGCATCTACTTCGCTACGTCTCGCCCCGCTCTCTGTGGGGCTGCCAGCTACTCTTTATGGCTGCCACCTCCCCGCTTGACCAGGAGCGCGACCACGATGAGCGCGGCTCCGGCGACCGCTGCGGCGGCCGCGGCGTACATTGCCATATCGCCAGTCGAGGGCATAAAGCCTCCGGTGGTAATGCTAGGGGGTGTGCCGGTGGGCGTGTTGATGAGCGACGCCTCCAGGCTGCCCGTCGACCCGTCCGCGCTGTCGGCGCGCAGGGGCGACTCGGCCGTGATGGTGAGCTTGGGCTTGGCGGCGGCCACCTGGTCGACGTCCAGGCCCTCGGCCTTGACCGTCACGGAGCGCGTGCCCTCAAAGGCGGTGTAGCCCTTGGGCGCCTTGAGCTCACGGACCTCCAGCTTGCCCGAGTCCACGCCCGAGACGGTCACGCGGCCGTCCTCGCCCGTGGTGACGGTGGCCTTGCCCTCCGCATCCCACGTGCCGTCGGCCGCCAGCGTGCGGCCGCGGTCGTCGGCGATGCTCAGGACCGCCCCGGCAAGCGGCTTGTCGCCGTCGCTGCCGCGCTTGGTGAGCGCGAGATCCCAGGTGTAGGCGCACGCATCGTCGCTCGGCGTGCGGGTGAAGCCGGCGTCGCCGGACTGATCGGCAAAGGGAGAACGCGGGTAGCGCAGGTAGACCTCGTTGGGATTGCCCTTCGCGATGCCGTGGTTGCACGCGCTGTTGAGCGGCGCGTTGTACACGGCGACCACGCGGGCGCCCGCGGCAAAGGCGTCGGCCCCGCCGAGCGCGGCGATGAGGTCGCCGGTGCGCACGGTGAAGGTCTTGCCGTCGGCCGCTACCTTGGTGGCGCACTGGGCCGTGATATCGGTCCAGCCCTTCGCGGGCTCGGTGCCGACGCGGCCGTCCTTGCTGGCCGAGACGGCGTCGAAGCCGCCGTCCGCGCCCACAGCCACGTACACGCGCGTGCTCGCGGCCACCTTGGAGGGGTCGAGCCCCGCGCTCATGGTGTCGACGAACCGCACCGTATAGGTGTCATAGGCGGTAAGACCCGCCGGGACCGTGGCGGAGAGGCGCCAGTACAGGTCGTCGGCGACCGTGGCGTCGGCGGCCTTCTGCCATGCGGCGGTGCTGTCCTCCAGCACATGCTTTTGGACCTTGGGCGTCGCGGCCTTGGGCTTGACGGTGACGGCGCTGCCGCCCACCAGGGCCATGATCGGCGCGGTGCCGGCCTCGCCCTCGGCGATGGCGTCGTCGTCGGCGACGATGAGCCAGTAGCCGCAGGGCAGCTCGGCCGTCGCGCCTGCGTTAAGGGCCACGGACTCGGCGTCAGAGCTCTGGAGGGAACGAGCGAGCTGTGCGCTCAGCGCGCTCGTAAGGTGGGAATCGGTGTTGAGCCACTCGGCAGCTTCCTGCGCGGCGGTCTGGGAATTGGGCATGCCGGCGCTGTGCAGCACAGGCAGCGCGGCGTCGCGCACGGCGGCGCTTGCCCAGGCGAGGTCGGTGGCGATCTTGGCGTCGCTGTCGCCGTCGACGACGTTGGCGCTAAAGATCTGGTAGGCGTCGTAGCTGCTCGCCACGGTGCCGCTCACCGTGATGGAACCGGTCGAGGTCGGCGCGGCCTGCGCGGAAGCGGGGAACACAACCGCGCAGGTGCCGATTAGGAGGGCAAGCAGCGCAAACAAGATCGGGAAGGAGCAAACTTTCTTATTCACGACGCTTACCTCCCTTCGCATTCGCCTTGCGACGAATGTGCATCCAGGCCGCAGCAGCGCAAAGCACCGCCGCGCCGGCAAGGTACGTCAGAGTGACGCCCGACATACCAGAAAGGGGCAAAGAGGTGGAGTAGGTGTTGGTGAAGGTGGGGGTGGACTCGGGCTTGGTACTGTCAAAGTTAATGGACTTCGGGTCGGCAATATCCTTGCCGCGGACGTCCTTGATCTTGGTGTAGGTTACATTCGTAGCCTTGATTGTTCCGTCTTTTTGGTCCGCCATCGTGACATCAAATCGATAGACCGACTGATCAAACTTGTAATGCGGATAGGTCAAGTGTTCGTCCTTCTCGCGCACATAGTACGTGAAGGTCTTGGAACCATTTTTAAGGTCCGTGAGCTTATATGTCTTCGGCTTGAAATCGACCGTTCTCACATTACCGTTTTCGTGAGTGGGATTCGCGAGATCAATTGTTGCCTTTTCTGGTTTATTGAAGTTCGGGTCGTCCTCGTTCGCGAGTTCGAATGCGAACGCCTTCATCTCGCCGCCATCGACCTTCTTGGTCACCTGAGGTTTCCAAGAGCCGCTGGAGGTGTACGTGTTGGTGAAGGTCTTTGATCCATCGGAGTTAGCAATCGAATAATAGCCGTCAGCATCAGGATCTACTGGCGCAGTGTCCGGAGAGTCAGCTGAACCCCCAGGAATCTTAGTCACGTCCACCCTATCAATCGTGTAGTTATAGACATTAAGATTTTTAGTCTCATTCGGCTTTTCCTGCATCGGAACAGACATAAGTACAGTCGGCGTGCATTTGACTTTCACCTTAATCTCGTATACAGCATGATCGTATTTGACACCAAGCTCATCGCCCGCATTTTCGACCATGTAGTATGTAATGTCGTAGTATGTTGTTTCGCCAGTACCACTCGCTTTAAACTGCTTGCTAAGAAGCTCGCTAAGCTTCTCGCTAAGGTCAAAGGCGATGTTGCCAGCGCTATTCGGGACAGATTGGACAGGCTCGCAGCCACCATTGCTGAAATTACCATTATTGTCCCAAGAAGGCGCCTTCGCAGTATCCGAGTCCTTGCGATAAACCGTAAAGGTGAACTCCCCATTTTTGAGGTCGCGGCCGTCCAACTCCTTGGTTGCCTTCAACTTAAGGCTCGGATAGACATACGTGTCTGCTGGCTGACCCAAGTACAGGTCGCCATTCGACATGATGCCGCCACCATGGTCCCAGGAATAGTTGCCCGTGATGAAGGTTGTCGCATTTTTCTGTACTGCTTCAGTCGCCGTTTTATCCGTGGCACTAACACCCGAAGACAGACCGATGCTATTTTTTACCTGAGCAACACCGTTGGCGGGGATGGTGATTCGATCCGTTAGCTCAATGCTTCCCGAATACCTGGCGTCTATATCGCCAAGCATCTTGCCGCTTACCACTGCGACCGGCGTTATGTGACCTTTCGCTGCGAGGAAGAAATCGGCATGACCACTGTCACGAAAAACATGGTCGCCGTTTTTATCGACATAGTTATAGGCGTACTGGTCTTCATCTTTCTGGTGGCCGCCGCCAGAAAGATGAGGGTTACCATTATTGTTTTCACTATCGTAATTATCGGCGCCTCCAGCGTCAGTGTTACCAAAGATTGCCGTGCCTTTGGTGTTCGTTACCAACGTCTTGCCCGTCGGGCAGACTGCAACGCCACCACCATAGCCACCAGCGGTATTGCTGCCTATATACGAGCTGTATACAAAGAGCCTGCCAGCATTAGATGCGTCGTTATCCGAATCGCCCTGAACGAAGACGCCGCCTCCGCCCCAGTCAAAGCGAGACATGCAGTGGTTATTAGTGATGTAGACTGGGCTATCTTTTGACGCTCCACTTATCATCGCGTCAACCTTCTGGCCCACTCGAATGCCAGCACCCTCAGATTTGTAGCTCACGTTAGAGGCAATATTTCCTCCCGTAATGTCGAGCCATGCCCTACTTTGTTGGCCAAAATTGGTAACGTAAACGCCGCCGCCAGCTTCATCAGAATAATTGCCAGTAATCTGGCCACCGGAAATGATGACATGAGTGCCGTTATTGGCAGCAAGTCCGCCGCCGCCATGGTCACCCTGGCCATCGTTGCCGCAATACTTGGCGTATTTATTGTTAGTGATGTAGCCACCAGAAACGGTCACACTACCGCCCGAAACCAAGATGCCGCCACCGAGACCATCCGAATTAGAATACGTTGCGTTGCCCGAGATGACACCACCGGAGAGATTCAGCTTGGCACCCGCAGCATAAATACCGCCACCAGAAGCGGCCTTATTCGCTGCAATCACGCCGCCGGTCATGTTGACCGTGACTTTCGTGCCCACTACGCACAGGCCACCGCCCCAGCCGCCACGCTGCTGATTAAGATTCGCGCCGGTAATAAAACCGCCCTTGATATTCACCTGAGTTTCGTTACTTTCCCCCACGGCAAGGATGATATGGCCATCACCGGCCAAATCCCTCGGTGTCGTGATCATGCCTCCGTTGAGGTTAAGCGTACTGCCGTCCGCAACCGAAATGACTCGTTTGACCGAACCGCCGTCGGATGCGGCAACGATTGCGCCGAAACCGCTGACAACATGCTTAGTCGTAGTCTCGGTGGTGCCGAGTTTATCTTCATTAGGCGTGCTCGTGGTTTCATAATAGGTTAGGCTCTGAGGAGTAGTACCGTTGCTGTCACTGGTCCATTCCATCTCTGCAAACTGGCCAGGGTTTTTATCATTAACAGTAGTAGTAGTAGTTTCAACAGGTGACTTTCCAGAATCCTCAATGTAATCCTCAATGGTAAGCGCACCGCTCTCTACCGTAATGAATGTGTCTGTCTCGTTCTTAGGAACGCGGTAATAAAGCTTATGACCCGCAAGGTTAATCTTAGTGTCTTTTTTGATATTGATTGACTTGGTCGACCAAGCGTCACTTGTCAGGCAATAGCTTCCGCCTTCGGTAAACTTGTCAGTAACATCACCCTGTAGCTCGATATTACCGTTGGCGTTCCCGCTAGCAAGCGCGATTGCGTTCTCGTCGTCAGCACCATCATCCGCGGGCTGCGCAGCGCTCTCGGCTTCCGTGTCATCAGACAACGGGGGCATCTCGGCAGCGCCGTCTCCGGTCTCGCCACCCTCAGCGTCGTCACTATTCTGGTTGTCGGTATCCCCGTTGTTGGTGCTGTCTACATCAGTAGACTCACTTGAGGAACCACCCACCGTCACAGTTTCTCCGGTAGAACCCGCCTGATCATCGTTTGCAATGGCCTGCGAGATCGGAGGCATGACGAGCGACAGTACCAGGCTCAAAACGGAGGCTCCGCACAAAACGCCTGCCAGTACGCGGCGCGTCGCTTTTTTACTCTGCTTAGTTTTTTCTGAATTCGCTTTCATCGATGTCTCCTCCCCAAGAGACCGCGATCTTGCTCTTTCACTATCAAACGTATCTGCGCAACCTGTGATTGTGCACGCTTAGTAATAGTATTGTAACTATTGTTTAAACATCCGAGCAACAAAACCGACATTTTTGTAGCCAGTTCTCAATTCTCTTGACATTTGCTCAGATTTGCCTTTGTTTATTCGATATCTCTTTTTTTGTTTCTGCTGGTAATTTAGTTGCCTATTATTTTTTAATGGCATTAGATTTATTTGCACAACATTTTGCTCAAGAGCAAGCATCCTGTGAACGGTCGAAAAACGACCGTGAACGGTAGGTCGTTAAACGGGAGGAATAGACTACCAAATTGATGGGAATATCTTTAACCCATCGGTAGTTAGAAGCGTAATGTTCAGACAACCATATCTGAATTTGCGCGCAGATTTTAGGTATCAATTCGCCCAAATCGCCTGAGGCCACCACAAAGGTGCCTGCCCCCTTTGCGGTGGTTCTGCCCCAGCGCTACAGCAGATGCTCCTCGATAAAGATCGCGATGCCGTCTTTGTCGTTGCTCGCGGTTACAAAATCGGCGGCGGCACGGGTGGCGTCGCTGCCGTTTGCCATGGCCACGCCCACGCCGGCGTCGGCCACCATGCAGGTATCGTTGTCGGCATCGCCAAACACGCAGATGTTCTGGAGCTCCATGTCGTTGAGCTCCGCCACGCGCACAAGGCCGCGCGTCTTGGACACGCGCGGATCCATGAATTCGTAGAGTCGCTGCGTGGTTTGCAGAGCCGCCGCCTTAACGGTGTTATCGGCAAACGTCGACGCCCGCTCGATCACCCGCGGCATTACCTCGGGCGCCATGGTAAACATCACCTTGGGCTGCGGCTCGCGCAAAAACTCGGCAAAATCAACCACCTGGTAGGGCACACCGTCGACGCGCGACAGGTGCTCGACGCACGCGTTGCTCTCGGGCACGTAGAACACGCCGTCTCGGGGGCAGACGGGCGTTGCCGGAAGGTCCGCCATGTGCTCGCAGATGCGCGCGATGGTCTCGCCCGGCAGCGGATAGCTCAGCTCGTTGATGTCGTGCGCGCGGTCGATGACCTCGGCGCCACCGCAGCCCACCATCACGTCTACCAGGCCTTCGATACCCCAGAGCTCGTACATGGCCTCGGTCGCGTGGGCGTCGCGCCCGGTGCACAGGCCAAAGAGTACGCCGCGCTCGCGCAGGGCGCGAATCGCCGCCACGGTGCGCGGGGACACCGTGTGCTGGCTCGTAAGCAGCGTGCCGTCGATATCGCAGAACACGGCTTTGATGTGGCTGAAGGTGGTGTCCATGGGGGCCTTTCTGGGTTGTGCGGCGGTGTGGAGCGTATTCGTGAACGGCGTACATGGTATACCAAGGCGCAGGCCGTTGGGGCCCGATCGCCACAAAGGTGCCTGCCCCCTTGTGGTGGCCGGACCCGAAGGGTGGCCTGGCCCGGGGCGCAAAGCATCACAACATTCGACGTTTTTCGGCAAAATCGCGATTTTCATCGAATGTTGTGATGGTTTTTACTGCCTTGCGGCACGATCCAAATGCCGGCGTCCAAACAGCAGCAACGCCGCGGGAACTGCCGTCACGACCATGCCCGCCCCTACGAGCGTCTGCTGCACGCCAAACGTCGCCGCCAGCCACGGGGCAATCGCCAGCGGCGCCACGCCGGCGAACATGTTGCCAAAGCCCATGACCGAGTTGACGCGGCCGAGCTGTCCGAGCGGGGCCGTCGTTTGCACGATCGTGTTGTGGAGCGGGTTGACGACGCCCCAGGCCACGCCCAGGGCAATCTGGCCGACAAGGGCTACGCCCACGTACGGCGTTCCCACGTAGAGCAGGCTTCCCAGACCCACGGACATGAGTGCCACGAGCAGCGTTTTGAGGCTGACGAAGCGCGGCGGCAAGCGGAGCGCGACCACGGCGCCCAGCACCGCGCCCACACCGCTGGCCGACGAGAGCCAGCCCATCCATTCGACACCGACGTGCAGAATATCGCGGTAGAAGAACGACTCCAGTGGATCGAAGGCACCGTAGCCAAAGTTCGAGAGGAAGATGATGCAGAACAGCAGGGCGAGGACGCTATTGGTAAAGACCGTCTTGATGCTGGTCGCGAAGGTTGCACGGGTGGATTTACTGGAGTCGGAGCTTTGACTGGCAGTACTTGCCGTTGTGCTGCTATCCGCGGGAGCACTTTCGCGCGCGGCGACGCGACCTGCTTGCGGCCTAAAGCCCCAACCGGCGACGAGCGCCAGCACTGTAAAGAGCATCATGAGCACAAACACCGCACGCGACGACGCAGCAGCTGCGACAAAGCCGCCCAGCGTGGGGCCAACGATGATACTCACGTTTGAGAACATGGCGATGGCGGAGTTGATGTCTTTGAGCTCGACAGGATCGTCGGTGAGGTAGGCCGGATAGGACGTGGCAATGGGCTGGGCGAACCCCATCACAAAACCCAGGAGCACCGCGCCGAGCAGGACGATACCGGTCGCACTGCCAAAGACGAGGATCGCCGCGCCGGTTGCCAGCGTGCTGATGATGCTCAGCAAGAAATGGCGGCGTGGACCCAAAGCGTCAAGCGCCGCGCCGCCCGCAAAGGACCCCAGGATCACGAAAACGTTCATAAACAGTACGGCCAGCGATGTCGCCACGACCGAGGCATCGTCTGCATAGGTGAGCGTTCCGATGACGCCGATAAAGTAGCTGGTCTGAAAACCGGTGTAGATGAGAAAGCGCATTGCCACCAGGCGCTTGGCCTGCACGGACAGCGAAGGTTGAGGTTTTGAGAGAAGAGATGCGAGCATGAAGACTCCTTGTTTCATACGAATGCGGACGGCGGGCATTCGCCACCGTCTGTCAAATCAATCAATCCGCATGAAACATTAAGGACGCATCAAGCCCCTTCTCTCCGTTTTTCGCCCGTCATGAACTACTTGGTAGATTATAAGACATGTCCCACACATCTACTTAAGCAAAAACCGCCACAAAGGAGCCTGGCCCCTTTGTGGCGGAAATGACGTTTGCCCAGATAAAACCTGCCAAAATAAACCTGTCCTTTTTTGGCAGGTTATGGCAGCGCAGCGAGCCGGTTCCAAGTGCCCCAGGTCGCCCCGAAAGAGGAGCGACGCGTACTTTGGTACGCGAGCGACGGCTTGAGGGGCGAGATGGGGTGCTTGGGGCCGGCGCAGCGTCGAGCCTTAAAGATGGTCTTGGATGAGATCGCAGATGGCTCGGGCGTCGTTGATGTTGATGGCTCGGGTCGCAAAGCCGGCGTCGAAGGCCTGACGCGCCAGGGCTTCGTTGCAGGCAAGGGCCAGCGTGTGACCGTCGACCAGGTCGAGCGAGCTCTTGCCGCGCAGACGGTCGACACCGGAGCGCGCGACGACAATGTTGTCGAAGCCCTCGGTCTTGTAGCCCTCGATGATCACCACGTCGACATCGTTGTAGCGCGACAGCAGCTCACGCGCGGGCATCTCGTCCTCCTCGCGCGTGTCGGCGTACTCCGCCCAGCGCGTGGCGCAGATGAGGCCCACGTGTTTGGATCCGGCCTGATGATGGCGCCACGTATCCTTAGCGGGCACATCGATATCAAAGCCGTGGTGCCCATGATGCTTGAGCGAGCCCACGCGCAGGCCGCGGCGGGTGAGCTCGGCAATAACCTTCTCGACGAGCGTGGTCTTGCCCGAGTTTTGGTAGCCGATAAACGCGATCGCGGGGACGGCTGGAGTGGGAGCTGCGGGCGCGACGGCGACGGGTGCGCTCGCGGGCGCGGCACCGTCAGCGGCCACGGCCTCAACAGCAGCGGCCTGGCGCTCTGCGCGGTCCCATACGCCCGAGCGGCCGCCCTCCTTGTGCAGCAGGCGCACGTCGACGATCTCCATGCCGCGATCGACGGCCTTGCACATGTCATAGATCGTTAGGCATGCGGCACTCGCGCCGGTCAGGGCCTCCATCTCGATACCCGTCTTGCCAGTCACGCCGGCCGTAACCAGTACGTGAAAGCCAACCTGCCCGTCCGCGCGCGCCGGCGCCCAGCCCTCGGGCACGTCCTCGGCCGGCGTCCCCGCCGGAGCGATGGGCGCAATGTCGCACTTGCTCTTGGTAATGAGCAGCGGATGGCACATGGGGATGATGTCGCTCGTGCGCTTGATGGCCATGATGCCCGCCACGCGCGCGCAGGCGAGCACATCGCCCTTTTTGGCGCGGTCCTGCAGCACCATGGCCTGTGTCTCGGGATGCATGAGGATAGTGCCCTCGGCGATGGCGATGCGATGGGTCTCGGCCTTGTCGGACACGTCGACCATGCGTACCTCGCCTTTGGCGTCCACATGCGTCAGCTCGTCGCGACGGGCGTCGCGGGCGGGCTCGGTGGCAGCACTGGCAGTCGGCTGTGCGGACGCGTCGGCGTTACCAGCATTCGCCGCAGCCGTGCCTTTGTGGGCAGACGTCGCGGCCCTGCGAGCGGCCTTGGTGGCATCGGCGTACCTGCTCTTGGCCATATGATCATCCTCCGATTTGGGACATAAATCGTTGCGTGCCCTCAATTATCGCGTGTTCCTGCGGTTTGTGGGCCACGGCATCGCGCCAAATCGAAAGTACCTGCATATCATCACCACGGCGCAGGGCGTCGCGCACCGAATACTCGGCATCACTGAACAGGCACGGACGCACGTTGCCATCGGCCGTCAGGCGCAGACGGTTGCAATTCGCACAAAAATGGTTGGACATGGCGCTAATGAAACCGACCGTTCCCGTCGCGCCAGGAAAGTGCCAATAGCGCGCAGGGCCCGCGCCGGCAGGAGCGTCGTTGATGTCGAGCGGCTCGAGCTCGCCCAGCCCCGCCGCGGCTGCCCCGGCATTGATGCGCGCCCGCAGCTCGTCACTCGGCACGGTGTCGCTCGCGTCCCACAGCTCGGGATTGAGCGCGGGCGCGTGAGGGTCTACGGCACAATGCGAGCTCGTGTGCTCGTCGCCGATGGGCATGTATTCGATAAATCGCAGGTGGATGGGGCGGTCGAGCGTGAGTCGCGCGAGGGCCGCCACATCCTGGTTGAGCCGGCGCACCACAACGCAGTTGACCTTAACGGGCTCAAAGCCCCAAGCCAGCGCCGCATCGATGCCAGCCATGGTCTGCTCGAGCCGACCCAGGCGCGTGATCTTTCCAAAGAGCGTAGGGTCGAGTGTGTCGAGCGAAATGTTGACGCGGTTAAGCCCGGCATCTTTGAGCTGCGGTGCCAGCTTGGGCAGCAGGGCGCCATTGGTGGTAAGCGAGATGTCCTCGATCTGCGGAATCGCGCGGATGTCGCGAATGAGCGGAATAATACGGCGGCTGACCAGCGGCTCGCCACCCGTCAGGCGCACGCGGCGAATGCCCTCCCCCGCCACCAGGCGCACAAAGCGGGCGATTTCCTCGGCGCTGAGCAGCTCGTCGTGCGCGCGGGGCGCCACGCCATCGACCGGCATGCAATAGATGCAGCGGAAATTGCACTTGTCGGTAACGGCAATGCGCAGGTAGTTGATATCGCGGCCAAAACCGTCATGTTGCACGTGCCCGTCCACGCAGCCCTCCCCTCACGCGGCGTTTTATTCTTCGGAAAACATAATACCCCACGAGAGAATCATGCCGACACCCGTACGACAGGACAGGTCGCTTCGAGCAAAACGGACTTTCCAAGCCCATCCTCAGCACAGACCATCACAACATTCGATGCTTTTCCCGTTTTTAGCGAAAAACGTCGAATGTTGTGATGGTTTGCCTGCCCACGGCACCCCGCAGAAGGACCAAAGCGCCCCTAAAGGCCGCCGTCCCAGTGTCGAATCACGAATTCTCGCAGGTCGTTCTGACGTTTCTGGAACACCTCGCTCCGGTCGCACTTGAGACCCATAGCGAGCGCGATGGCGTTCATCGCCCGGTGCAATTGCAGCTGATGGGCAAACTGAGTCCCGGTGAGAACGATCATGCTAAAGCCCAGCGCGCTCAGCACGGCCATACGCTCCGCATCCGACGCGCTGCGCTGTTTATCAAGATGGTCCGAGCCGTTGTATTCAATCCCCGTACCGCTCGCAGGCGCATATACGTCGATCTCGAAATACCCAGCCTTTGCGAGATACTTGAACTCGTTGGGAACATCGACCCGATGGTTGAGCTCAATCTTGGCGTATCCCAGCCCGCCCTGGGAACGTTTTGCTACGACCATGATTGCGGTGGCCGTCTCCATGGGCGACCGCGCGCCATCGTGCACGCGCTTGAGCACGGCGGCCGCGCGTATAGCCCCCTGACGAGATCGATTCTCGTTGCAATAAGCAATCAAGTCGGCAACGGTATACCTCTGCCCCATCTCGATATAATCGACTGTCGACAGATGATTCAAATGGTATCGGGCACAGATTTCGTAGCCATATTCCAGCTGCTCGGGTTCGCTCATCCACGAACCCGCTTGGACAAAGCACATGGCCTCATCAACCACCAGAAGGCCCTCTGCCACCTCGATAAGATGGCCTGGAGGCACCGGCGCCCCAAACACGTGGCACCTAAATCCAGCCGGCGTCGAGCGCTCAAAATCGAAGTTGACGAGCGTGTCGACATGATCGAGCTCTTCTCGTGGAATACCGAGCGAAACCAGATAGTCGGCAACGATCCCGACTGCCGTTGAAGCCCTCAGCCCCTTGGCATCGAGTCCTAATTTGGGCAAGCTCGCGGTCGGCTCCGCATCGTTAGCAAGCGAGTCCTCATCGTATAGGCTGCTTGCTCGCGAGGGCGGCTCGGACGGGCGCGCCACGTTGTGGTACAGCCAGGCAGTCTTATGGGACAGGACGATCGGCAGGTCCATGAGCCCTCCAATGAAGTCGGATAACCAACCTTATTCCCCTGCCCACGGGTCCGCACACCTTCGTGCGCAAGAAAGCGATTCCACCCGTTCGAGTGGCAGAAAACCCATCACAACATTCGATGCTTTTCCCGATTTTGGCAAAAAACGGCGAATGTTGTGATGGTTTGAGGCGAGGTGAGGGGCACAGAGGGCCAAAGCATCGTGCTTGGAGCGTGACTTTTTTCGCCCAGTCGTCATCACAAACCTTGACTCTACAATCGTTGTAGGGTTTTCACTACACTGGTAGCTAAATGAACCAATCCAGAAAGTGCCCCGCCCATGGAACACGACCTCACACGCGGCAATGTCCTCAAGACCATCGCGGTCTTTGCCCTGCCTTATATGCTCTCGTACTTTTTGCAGATGCTCTACGGCATGGCCGACCTGTACATGATGGGGCAGTTTAGCGGCGCTGCCGGCATCACCGCCGTGGGCAATGGCGCGCAGACGCTCTATATCATTACCGTGACGCTCGTGGGCCTGGCAATGGGAACGACGGTCATCGTCGGCCACGCCGTGGGCTCGCGTCGCTTCGACCGCGCCGAGACCGCCATCGGCAACACCATCACGCTCTTTATGGGTGTCTCGGTGGTGCTGGCCGCTGTCCTGCTCGCACTGTGCCCGCAAATCGTGGCACTCATTGGCACGCCTGCCGAGGCGGTCGAAGGCACCGCCGCCTACCTGCGTATCTGCTTTGTCGGCATTCCCTTTATCGCCGCATACAACATCCTCTCGGCCATCTTTCGCGGCCTGGGCGATTCGCGCTCGCCCATGTACGTGATCGGCGTGGCATGCATCATCAACATCGCGCTCGACTTTCTGCTTATCGGCCACATGGGGCTCGGCCCCGTGGGCGCGGCGCTCGGCACGGTAACCGCCCAGACGGCCAGCGTTGCCCTCGCACTCGTGTGGCTCAAGAGCCGGCGCACGAACATCCACGTTAAGCGCAGCGACCTGCGCCCCCAGCCCGAGGTGCTCGGCAGCATTCTTAAGATCGGCGTACCTGTGGCCGTGCAGGACGGCTGCATCCAGGTGGCGTTTATGTTTATCACCGTCATCGCCAACCACCGAGGGCTCGTCGACGCCGCCGCCGTGGGCCTGGTCGAGAAGATGATCAGCTTTTTGTTCATTGTTCCGAGTTCCATGGGCGCCACCGTCAGCGCGCTCACGGCGCAAAACGCCGGTGCAGGAAAGGGCGGTCGTGCGCGTCAGGTACTCAAGGATGCCATGACGATCTCGGTGGTGTACGGCTGTCTGATCACGGTGCTGATGTGGCTGGTGGCGCCGGCGTTTATCGGCTTTTTTGCCAAGGACCCCGCGGTGGTCGCGGCCGGTACCGGCTATATGCACAGTTATATTTTCGACGCAATCTTTGCCGGCATCCACATTTGCTTTAGCGGCTTTTTCGCTGCATACGGCAAGAGCTACATCGGCTTTGCGCACAACGTGCTGGCCGTGGCGCTCATTCGCGTACCCGGCGCGTGGCTGCTGTCGAACGCCTATTCCGACACGCTGTTTCCCATGGGCATCGCTTCGCCGTGCGGATCAATTTTGTCGGCAGTCATCTGTGTTGTCGCGTTTACCGTGCTCAACCGGCGTGGGGCTTTTGACAAGTTGGTAGCGTAGCGGGGCAACGCAAGCCTGGCGCCCCTCCCCGACCCTATTGAAAGGAGCGGTCCTGTGATCGACATGCCAAGTGAACATACCGAGGGCCTGCTCCGCATTGGCGAGGTGGCACGCCTGTTTAACCTGAGCGTGGGCACGTTGCGCCATTACGAACAGATGGGCCTACTGGACCCGGCGCACATCGATCCGGCGAGCGGGTACCGCTACTACGGATCGCGGCAGCTCTCCACCCTCAATACCATCAGCCACCTGCGCGTTCTCGATTTGTCACTCGCGCAAATCCGTGATTTTGTGACCACGCGCGATGTGGACCTTATGCAGCGGCAGCTGGCTCAGCAGCAGGAGCTCATCGAGCGCAAGCGCCGCGAGCTCGAACGCGTGTCGCGCAAGATCGATAACCGGCTTGCGCTGCTTCACGATGCCCTGAACACCAAGCTCGACACCATTTGCACAATCGATGCGCCCGAACTTCGCTGCGCCGTGCTGCGCGAACGCGTCAATCCTACCGACGCCTATGCGCTGGAGTGGCAGATTCGTCAATTGCAGAAGGGGCAGCACGAGACCTTTGTCTTCTTGGGCAACTTGGGCGTTGGGATCAGCGCCGAGCGCCTCGCCGCCGGCGACTTTGACGGCTACGACGAGGTCTTTTTGCTGCTCGATAACACCGATGATTACGTGGGCGACGTCGAGACGCGGCCCGCCGCGCGATGCCTGACCATAAGCTTCCGCGGCACGCACGGGCAGGCAGGCACGCGCTATGAGCAGCTGCTCGGCTATATGCGCGAGCGCAACCTGACACCCGCCGGGCCCTCGCGCGAGATCGCCCTGATCGACGACATCATCAGCGACGACCCCACAACCTACGTGACACAGATCACGGTGCCGATTGCCCCAGCAAAGTAAGAACCGCCCGGAAGACATCGTGCTTCCGGGCGGTTCTTCAATTTGACTATTGATGCACTAAGCCTGGGGCACCTGACCAGTAGCCAAGATCTGCTCGAGTGCGTCCTCGTCCAGCACGGGTACGCCCAGCTGCTCGGCCTTGGTGAGCTTGGAGCCCGCCTTGGGGCCGGCGACCAGATAGCTCGTCTTCTTCGACACACTGCCCGAAACCTTGGCACCGAGCACCTTGAGCGCCGCGCCTGCCTCGTCGCGCGTGCGGTTGACGAGCGTGCCGGTGAGCACGAAGGTCAGACCCGCGAGTGGCTGTGCGTCGGCGAGCTCGCCTGCCACGCCGGCATCGGCTGCGGCTTGCGCATGCGCGGCGCCCAGGTCGACCTCGAGCGAAAGGCCCGCTTGGCGCAGACGCTCCAGCACGGCAAGGTTCTCGGGCACGGCCAGGAACTGCTTGACGCTCGCCGCAATCTTGGGACCGATGCCCTCGCACTCGGCGATGTCCTCTTCGCTCGCCAAGATAAGCTTGTCGATCGACAGGAATCGCTCGGCGATGACCTCGCCCACGCTCTTGCCCACGTGGCGGATGCCCAGGGCAAACAGTACGCGACCGAGCGGCTGGCTCTTGGACTTGTTGAGCTCGACGATAATTTTCTCGGCCGTCTTGAGGCCTACCGGAATGGGGTCGCCCTTCTTGACGCCCTTTTTGCTGTTGGAGCTGGCATAGGTGCGCCCCGTGTCCAGGCCTGCGATGTCGTCGACCGTGAGCTGGTAGAAGTCCGCGACATCGTGGATCAGCCCGGCGGCGATCATCTTGTCGACGATCTCGTCGCCCAGGCCGTCGACGTCCATGCAGCCGCGACTCACCCAATGGAGCAGGCGCTCCTTGAGCTGCGCGGGGCAGTCGATGGACACGCAGCGGTAGGCAACCTCGCCATCCTCATGGACCACGGGGCTGCCGCACACGGGGCAGACCTCGGGCATGTGCCAGTCGACCGAATCGGCCGGGCGCTTGTCGAGCACCGGCCCCACGACCTCGGGGATCACGTCACCCGCCTTGTGCACGATGATGGTGTCGCCCTCGCGCACGTTTTTGCGGCGAATCTCGTCGATGTTGTGCAGCGTGGCGCGCGCAATGGTGGAGCCGGCAACCATCACCGGGTCGAACTCGGCGACCGGCGTGAGCACACCGGTGCGGCCCACCTGGATGCGAATTTCGCGCAGGACGGTCTGCTTTTCCTCGGGCGGGAACTTAAAGGCGATGGCCCAGCGCGGTGCGCGGGCAGTAAAGCCCAGGTCGAGCTGCTGCTGGAAGCTGTCGACCTTTACGACCACGCCGTCGATGTCGTAATCGAGGTCGCCGCGGTGCTCGAGGGCCTGGGCACAGAACTCGTGAACCTCGGCCGGCGTGGCGCAACGAGCCACGTTGGGGTTGACGCTAAAGCCGGCGTTGCGCAGCCAGTCGAGAAATTCGCGCTGGCTGTGAACGTGCAGCGGATCGGTATCGGCGATGGCGTAGATGAAGGTAGCGAGATCGCGGCGCGCTGTGACCTTGGGGTCCTTTTGGCGCAGGCTGCCGGCGGCGGCGTTGCGCGGGTTGGCGAAGGGGTCGCGGCCCTCGGCATCGGCCTCGTCATTCAGACGAACAAAGCTGCCCTTGGGCATATAGACCTCGCCGCGTACTTCGATGGTACGTTCGCGGTCGGCACCCATGTGGGCGAGCGCCGGCTCGGACAGGTGCATGGGCACATCTTTGATGGTACGGACGTTGAGCGACACGTCCTCGCCCGTGGTGCCATCGCCACGTGTGGCTGCGCGTACGAAGGCGCCGTTTTGGTAGGTAAGCGCCACGCCCAGGCCGTCGATCTTAAGCTCGCAGGTATAGGTGACGCTACCGGCACCGAGCGCATCCTCGGTGCGCTGGAGCCACGCGTCAAGTTCATCCAAATCCATGGCATCGTCCATGGAATACATGCGCGCCATGTGCGTGACCGGCGTAAACTGCTCGCTCACGTAGCCGCCCACGCGCTGGGTATAGCTGTCGGGCGTCACCAGGTCGGGGTAGGTGGCCTCGATTTCCTGCAGCTCAACGAGCATTTTGTCAAAGGCGGCGTCTGTGATCTCGGGCGCGTCGAGCATGTAGTAGCGATAGGCGTGGTAATCGAGCTCGTGGCGCAGCTCGGCCGCATGCGCTGCCGCCTGGGCACGGGCATCGGCCGGTGCAGCGACATCCGCACTCGCGGGCGTTTCGGTATCGATGTCCACACCGTCACCAAACAGGCTCGATTGCTCCATAGCGGCACTCCTTCGCTCGATTTCAAACGGTTACTAGAGTACCACCGGTCACTATGGCGCCGAATAGCCCTTTCGAACCGCACCGAATCGGCAGCCACCAGGCCGGGGTGGATCGCGCGATCAAACCATGCCCTTGCCAGTTCTAAATGATCCGTTTTTCTCCGTCCCCAACGGATCAATAAGAAAAGAGGGGCTGTCCCACGTTGATGGGACAGCCCCTCTGGCATCGGTATGTGCGATACGGCTCGTTAGAAACCCTGACCGTAGCCCTGGCCCTGCTGGCCCAGCAGCTCCTCCAGATACTGGCGCAGCTGCTCGTCGGTAATACCGCCGTTGCCGGTGTCAGTCGCGCTGTCGTCCTGCTGCTGGTTCTGCAGCTCCTCGTCGGAGCCAAGCTCGACGGTGACCTTCTTCTCGTCCTTGCCGCGCATGAGCGTGATCTCGACCTTCTCGCCCACCTCGTGGCTGCGCAGCGCGATGATCAGGCCATCGGCGCTCGTGATCTCGTCGTCGCCCAACTTGGTGATGACGTCGCCCTCTTGGATGCCGGCCTTTGCGGCAGGACCGTCCTCAACGACGCTCGCCACGTACGCGCCGCTATCGGTGCTCAGCTTGTTAGTGCGAGCGTTGAGCGCGTTGACGCTCGAAAGCGTGGCTCCCAGGTACGGGTGCACCGGCGTCTTGCCGCCGATGATCTGGTCGGCAATGTTCTTGGCGTAGTTAACGGGAATAGCAAAGCCCACGCCCGAGCTAGAGCCCGAGTAGCTCTCGATGAGCGAGTTGATGCCCACCAGCTCGCCGTTGTCGTTAACGAGCGCGCCGCCGGAGTTGCCCGGGTTGATGGCAGCATCGGTCTGAATCATGTTGGCATAGATGGTGTTACCGCTGGTAGAGCTCATGGCCGTGGAACGATAGAGCGCCGACACAATGCCCGTGGAGACAGACTGCTCGTTGCCGAACGGCGAACCGATGGCCATAACCCACTCGCCCACGTTGAGCTTGGAGGAGTCACCGATCTCGATCGGTGTGAGCTTGGAGGCGTCGGCGTCCTTGAGCTTGATGACGGCCAGGTCGCTCGAAGCGTCGTTGCCCACGAACTCGGCCTCGTAGGTGGTACCGTCATCCATGGTCACCACGTACTGGTCATAGCCATCGACCACGTGGTTGTTGGTGAGGATGTGGCCCTCGGTATCGAGCACCACGCCCGAGCCGACGCTGCCCGAGCCGTCCGACTCGTCGGCAGACTGCGAAAGCGAGCCATTCTGGCCGCCGCTCGAAGTGGCGGTAATGGAAACCACGGAGGGCAGGGCCTTGGCAGAAACGGCCTCGGCCAGCGTGGTGTCCTCGGAATCAATCGTAGTCTTTTGCGTCGATGAACCCGAAGCACCCGCCGTCACGGCATTCTTTCCGCCGCCAATGTTGAGCGTGCCGCTCATAATGAGCGCAATGACCAGCAGGGCGCCGCAGGCACAGCCGGCGAGTGCTGTAATAAAGATCGGCAGCTTTTTGGTCTTAGTCTTGACCACTGTGTGCTTGTTTACAACCTGCTGGCTGCCCAGCGGCTTGCCGGTCTGCGTGTCGTAGGCCTGCACGTAGGGAATGTTGCTGTCGGCAGGCGTCGACTCCACCTGCACGCGCGGCTGCTGCTGCGTCTCGCCGGCGTGGTCCGCATCCTGGGGACGCTGGGAATCGTTCTCGCTCATAGCTGCGATCCTTTCGTCAAATAACCAAAGGCCCGCCAAACACGTGGCGGGCCATCATTGTTCACGTTGAGTTGTACCCCAATATGCGGGTGCACGTGTATGAGAACGCAATCTTTTAGGAAGGCTTAAGTTCTTCTGCAAACCCGAAAGGAACCCGCACACGCGGCAAAACCACCACAAAGGTGCCTGTCCCCTTTGTGGTGGAAATCTAGTCCTTAAACAGATAGCCCACGCCGCGGACGGTGGTGATGTGTGCCGCGATCTGCGGGCCCACCTTGGAGCGGATGCGTCGGATATGCACGTCGACGGTGCGCGTGCCGCCGCAGTACTCAAAGCCCCACACGCGGTGCAGCAGCACCTCGCGGCTGTAGGCGCGGTTGGGGTGCGTCGCCAAAAAGCTCAGCAGCGAGTACTCCATCAGCGTCAGGTCGATGGGCTCGTTATCGAGCGTCACCTGGTAGGTGGCCAAGTTGATCTCGAGATTATCGATGTTGAGCACATCGTCGGCGGCGACGGTCTCCTCCTCGCCCATCAGGCGCTGCGCACGAGCCTTGAGCTCGTTGGGCGTCGCCGTGGGGCATACAAAGTCGGCATGCGCGTGGTTCGGCAGACGCAAGGTACCGAGCGCCTCGTCGTCGACGATCACCAGCATGGGAACGCCGCCGCGGTCGTCGAGCCATTTGGCAATCTGATCGATGCGGTCACTGCGGATGCCATCGGAATCGAGGATCAGCAGGTCAAAGTCGTGCGCCGCAGTCGGCGAATCGGGGGTTGCCAGGCTCACCTCGACACCCAGGGTGGTCGTCAAGCTGCGGGCAAACTCGTGGAAGCGCGTCGTGCGCGCCATGAACAGGGCACTCTTTTCGGACATATCGGCCTCCAAAGAAATGAGCTCAATCGTACTGGAACAAGTCAGCGCGATTAGGAGTTCGCCAGGTAGTGCTTAATCTCCCACTCGGTGATCGTAGACTCAAACTTATGCCACTCATCGCGCTTCTTTTTGAGGAAGAAGCTGTGGATGTGCTTGCCGAGGGCATCCTTCATAAACTGCGAGTCCTCAAACACGTCGAGTGCCTCTTTGAGCGAGCGCGGCAGCGGCGTGTAGCCGGCCTCGACCATCTGACGGTCGGTAAGCTTGAGCGTCTCAGCCGTTGCCTCGGGCGGGAGCTCCAGCTTGCGCTCGATGCCGTCCAGACCAGCCGCCAGCGTGACGGCGTTGACCAGGTACGGGTTGGCCATGGGGTCGGGGCTGCGAAGCTCGATGCGCGTGGACAGCTGCTTGCCGGGCTTGTAGACCGGAATGCGGACCATACTCGCGCGGTTGCGCAGGCCCCACGTGGCGTACTGCGGCACGGAGTCGCCGCCCGTGGTGATGCGCTTGTACGAGTTGACCGTGGGGTTGGTGATGGCGCTAATCTCGCGCGCGTGCGCCAGGATGCCGGCCATGTAGTGCTTGGCGATATCGGAGAGGTGGTACTTCTCGTCATCCTCGCCCCAAAAGACGTTGTTGCCGTCGTGGTCGAACAGCGACTGATGCAAAAACATGGCGCTGCCGTCCTCGCCCGCCAACGGCTTGGGCATAAAGGATGCGTGGCAACCGCTCTCGTAGGCCTGCTGCTTAATGATGAGTTTGGCCGTGGTGATGGCGTCGGACATGCTCAGGGCCTCGGCGTGGCGCAGGCTCATGCCGTGCTGCGAGCGGCCGGCGGCGTGGAAGGTGTACTCCACGGGCACGGACATCTTCTCGAGCGTGAGGACCGTGTTGCGGCGCAGGTCGCGGGCGGCATCGCTCACCGAAAGATCGAAGTAGCCCACGTTGTCGAGCGGCTCGGGGGTGTGCTCGTCGGGGAAGTAGTAATACTCCAGCTCGGCACCCACGTTGAGCAGATAGCCAGCCTTCTCGGCCTTGCGGAACATGCGGCGCAGGGCATCGCGCGGGTCGCCGGCAAACGGCTTGCGATCGGGAGTGCACACGTCGCAGAACACGCGGGCGACGCCGTTGTGGCTCGGGCGCCACGGCAAAATCTGGAAGGTCGAAGCATCGGGAAACGCCAGCATGTCGGCTTCCTCGGGCGTGGCAAAGCCCTCGATGGCGGAGCCGTCAAAGCCGATACCCTCCTCAAAAGCGACCTCGAGGTCCTCGGGGCTAATGGCAAAGTTCTTGAGGCGGCCGAGAATGTCGACAAACCACAGACGCACAAAGCGGATATCACGCTGCTCTACGGAGCGGAGTACGTAATCGATGTTCTGCTGGTTCATGTCGCTCCCCTTTCTTTCGGGCGGGTTTCGACTGGTCTATATCGCAGATACTATCGCAGAAAAATGTTTCCGCAGGGTTAAAGCGTATCAAGCGCTCAAAAAACGTGTGCGAACAGGCAGTTGCGAACGAGTTGCTAGCGCGAGGTCGAGGCGCGGTATTCGATGTGGCCGGGGATCTCGATGCGTTTGGGCGCCAGCTTTGCGGCTTCGCCCACGGTGGTGGTAACAACGTCGATGCGCTCGGACAGGCGCTCGACCACGCGCTCGGCAATGGTAAGGGTGTCTTGCGCGGCCGTGGTCACTCCGCCAAAGAGCACGTGGTTCCAGGGGTAATCGTCAAACGTCGCGATCTTAAGACCAGCCGGCAACGAGGGTCCCAGCTGCGCCAGTGCCTCGGTCAGACGCAGGAAGACCAGGCCGTTGACGGCAATGAGGCCGAGCTTTTTGCCGGCATAGTCACGCATGGTCTCGTCCAAGCGGCCGATGCCCGTGGCGCCACCGTCGGCCAGGGTGACAACCTCGCCGGCAAGGCCGCGGCGCGAAAGCTCGTCGGTAAAGGCCTCGGCGCGCTCTCGACGCACGGGACTATCGTCACTTGCCTCGGTGAGCAGGCACAGACGCTCGCTGCCTGCAGCGGCCAAGGCGTCTACCAAGCCGGCGACTAGCTCACGGTTGTTAGATGTCACCAGATCGACACCGCCGTCGGCAACATCGCGGTCGAGCAGCACAACGGGCAGGCGTCCCGCTGCCGCAGCGATCGCCTCGTCATTGCCTCCGCAGGTGTTGACGACCAGGCCGTCCACGCCGGCATCGATAAGCCTGGTAAGCGACTCCGCTTCCTTAGCGGGGTCGTTGCCGCTAATGGCCGTCATGAGCGAGCAGCCGCGCGCGGCGGCGCTGACGGAAAGCCCTTCGAGCATGGCGCTGGAGAACGGGTTGGCGATGTCGGCCAGGATCACGCCGATGAGGTTGGTGCGCGAGCTGCGTAGATTGCGCGCGGCGGCACGCGGGCGATAGCCGGTGCGCTCGATAACCGCCGCGATGCGAGCACGGGTTTCCTCGGTCATTTGCCCGGGGCGGTTGTTGAGATAGCGCGAGACCGTGGCCGGGCTCACGCCCGCCTCGGCGGCAATGTCCTTGATTCTCATCTGCGCCATAACGCACCCCGTTTCCCAATTGTCGGCGGTCTGAGCCATTTTAGGCATTTTTTTAAAAATCTCGGTTGCAAAACGCTGTAGGTGAGTATACTACAACTCGAAACGAAACCGATTTCGTAAACCGATTTCGGTGAGCGTTGGCACGCAGGTGCAAAGACGCACCCTACCGTCTTGGCACCTGCGTGCCAACGCCATATCAAAGGTGTACGCACGAGCAAGAAGGAGCTACGCGACCATGGGTAAAACGGTTCTTACCTTCGGCGAGATCATGATGAGGCTCTCGCCCAAAGACCACCTGCGCATTGAGCAGGCGACCGAGTTTGATGTCCGCTACGGCGGCGCCGAGGCAAACACCGCGCTTTCCCTGGCCTACCAGGGCGACAAGGCCGCTTACGTCTCCGTTGTCCCGGCCAACCGTCTGGGCGAGTGCGCCCTGCGTTCGCTGAAGGCCTACGGCGTCGACACCACGCGCGTCGTGCGTCAGGGCGACCGCCTTGGCTCCTATGTGTTTGAGGTCGGTGCCTCGCAGCGCGGCAACGGCTGCGTCTACGACCGCAAGTTCTCTGCCATCAACATGGCCAAGCGCGATGTTTTTGACTGGGACGAGATCCTCAAGGGCATCGATGTCTTCTACTTCTCCGGCGTGACCCCCGCCGTCTCCGACGAGATGGCCGCCGCCTGCAAGGAGGCGCTCGCCGTCTGCCGCGCCAAGGGCATCACCACCGTGTGCGACGTGAACTATCGCGGCAAGATGTGGTCGCCCGAGAAGTCGCAGGCCACCATGAAGGAACTCCTGCCGCTCGTCGACATCTGCATCGCCAACGACGAGGATGCGCCTGCCGGCCTTGGCATGACCTGCGTCTCCGGCTCCCTTGCCCACGGCATCGAGGAGCGTGACACCTACGTCGAGATGGCCCGTCAGATCTGCGCCGAGTACGGTTGCAAGAAGGTCGCCTCGGTCGTCCGCAACATCTCCTGCGTCGAGCGCTCCATCTGGATGGGCATGCTCTTTGACGCCGAGAGCGGCGAGCACTGGTTCTCCCCTGCTCACGACGTGCACGTGCTCGAGGGCGTTGCCGCCGGCGACGCTTTCAACGCCGGCCTCGTCCATGCCCTCATCAACGACTTTGACCCGCAGGATGCCGTCAACTACGCGATTGCGGCCTCGATCCTCAAGCTCACCATCAAGGGCGATTCCAACTTGGTGACCGCAGACGAGATCGCAGCCGTGACATCCGCCGCCGACGGTGGCACCCGCGTCGCGCGCTAGTCCGTCTCCATTCCGCGGGCCGCGGCTTTCCAATCCCATACCTCTGCGGCCCGCTCCCCGATTCCTCCGGCCGGGCAAAACCACCAGTCCCATTCCGGTTTTGCCTGGCATTCCCTACATGACTGGTCGAGCAGCCGGTTTTGGAATTGCTTGAACCCCAAGCAGTGCCTCCGATAACCAATCCAAAATCGGCTCCTGACCAGCACATTTGGCAATTACGCGCACCCGCGCGCCTCACATCGAAAGGAACATCATGTTCGATCAGTTCTACACCACGCTTGAGTCCCTGGGCATCGTGCCGGTCGTCGTGCTCGATGAGGTCGAGGACGCCGCACCGCTCGCCCACGCCCTTATGGCAGCCGGCATGAAGTCCGCCGAGGTCACCTTCCGCACCGCCTGCGCCGCCGAGTGCATCGCCGTCATGGCCGAGGCCGAGCCCGAGATGTGCGTTGGTGCCGGCACCGTCCTGACCGTCGAGCAGGTTGAGCAGGCCCGCGCCGCCGGTGCCGAGTTCATCGTCTCCCCGGGTTACAACGAGGACGTCGTGAAGCACTGCATCGACATCGACCTGCCCGTCCTTCCCGGCACCGTGACCCCCTCCGAGGTTACCGCCGCCGAGAACCTGGGCCTCAAGGTCACCAAGTTCTTCCCCGCGTCCCAGTATGGCGGTCTGAACACCATCAAGGCCCTTGCCGCTCCGTTTGTCGGTCACCGCTTTATGCCTACCGGCGGTGTGAGCACCGACAACGTCGAGGAGTACCTGAGCTCCTCTGCCATCATCGCCTGCGGTGGCACCTGGATGGTTAAGCCGGCCCTGTTTGCCGACGGCGACTTCTCCAAGGTCGAGCAGATTGCCCGCGATGCCATGGACGTCGTCAAAAAGGTCCGCGGCTAGGTTTAGCTCTCTATCGTGAAAGGGGGCGTGCCCTAGACCTCGCCCCCTTTCTTTTAAAACGGCTCGGAAGCGCGCCGTTTCCGTCACGAGCAAGAACCAAAACCGTCTTGTATGCTGATAGAACGTGACGGAAGCGACACGCCCCCGAGCCGCTTTGCCTACTCGGCTGGCAGTCGCACTCAACTAAGACACTTCGACAAAAGCCGAACCATCAAAACAGCTGCGGCACCGTCTGGAGGAATGGACCCTTGCTTCCGGTCTTTTCCTCCAAGCGACGCCGCAGCCTTTTCGTGCCCCAATAGCGCCTCGCACTTGCGGTGAAATAGGGACTATTTACGCCATCAGGGCCGCAAAACAATCCCCATTTCACCGCAACTAATGAAGGGAACGAGTTAGATGGCCGAGTCTTTGGACAGCTCAAAATAGTCAGGATGCAAGGCAATAACCGGACCCTGCTCCTCGGGCATTAGATGCAAATGCGTCTCTGCCAGATAGCTCGCCGTGTCGGTATCGCCCTTCTTAATGGCCTCGAGAATCCGGCGATGCTGCCCACGGATCGGCTCCCAGTCCAGATCCTGCGACACCATACGCAACCAGTTGTATCGCTCAAAGTGCGTATTGACGCTCTTCATCCAATCCCACAACATGTGACGGCCGGCAATCGCAAAACACGTCTCATGGAACAGGTTGTCCAGGTCGAAAAAGCGACGCGTTTCGCCATGGTCGAGCGACTCGGACTCGGCAAGAATCTGCTCAAGCCGCTGCTTTTGCTCGGGCGTAGCAGCCGAACAACATTTAATGAGTACGCTTCTTTCGAGCTTTTCGCGCAAGAAACAGGCATTCTCGGCGTGTTCCATGCTGATCTTAGAAACGTAGGTGCCGCTTTTGGGACGTGTTTCGACCAGCTCCTGCTCGCGCAGGCGCACAAAGGATTCGCGAATGGGCGTACGCCCAATTCCTGTCTCTTTTTCCAGACCAATCGCCGAAAGGCGCGTGCCGGGCTTGAGCTCGGCATAGATGATCTTGGAGCGCAATGCGTTGTATGCCTGATCTTGCAGGCTCTGATAATGCTGGTGTTGTTCCATAAAGCCCTCGGATGAAGCCCACGGTTTGTCGAATATCACCACGTAATACTATCGCATCCCCCATCTCCTCATTTACGGCGAAATAGGGGCCGCTGGCGACACCCGCGCCGTCAAACTATCCCCAATTCGGCGCAACTTCCAACCAGTCATTTAGGAACGAGGCTTTTAGCTAAGGTTGAACAAAAAAGCTCCGAGCTCGTGCAAGCTCGGAGCTTTTCGTGCCGCGCATCTATGAGAGGAGATATTTGATGCGCATGGGCGCTACTCCATGTAGCCACCCTGAATGGCGGAAACTGCATGCTCGGTAAAGAACTTGAGCGTGCCGGAGGTGTAACGATTAGCCTTGGGCTTCCAAGCGGCTCGGCGCTCGGCCAGGACGGCGTCGACCTCGGCCGGCTCCATCTCCTTGCCGGCGATGCCCACGATGGACAGCGAGCGCTCGGGGATGTTGATTCGGATAAGGTCGCCCTCCTCAATCAGGGCAATCGGACCGCCCACAGCGGCCTCGGGCGAAACATGACCGATAGCCGGGCCCTTGGAGGCGCCGGAGAAGCGGCCATCGGTGATCAGGGCAATGCTCGCGCCCAGCTCGGGGTCGCTGGCGATAGCCTCGGTGGTGTAGAACATCTCGGGCATGCCGGAGCCCTTGGGGCCCTCGTAGCGAATGATGACGGCGTCACCGGGCTTGACCTCGTGCGTCAGGACGGCGTGGATAGCGTCCTCCTCACAATCGAACGGGCGAGCCTTAAGCGTAGCCTGGAACATCTCGCGCGGAACAACCGTGTGCTTGACGACGGCGCCCTCGGGGGCAAGGTTGCCGTGGAGGATGGCGATGGAGCCATCGGTACCAAAAGCCTGGTCAAACGGGCGAATGATGTCTTCGCGCTTGAGGTTCCACTTCTCCAAGTAGCGGCCACACTTCTCGTAGTAGCCGTTGTTCTTAAGGTCCTCGAGGTTTTCGCCGAGGGTCTTGCCGGTGACGGTCATGACATCGAGGTGGAGCATCGACTTGATCTCCTCCATGATGCGTGGCACGCCGCCCGCATAGTAGAAGAACTGCGCCGGCCACTCACCTGCGGGACGAACGTTGAGCAGGTAGTGGGCGCCACGGTGCAGGCGATCGAAGTCGTCGGCGGACATCTCGATGCCAAACTCGCGGGCGATCGCGGGGATGTGCAGCAGCGAGTTGGTGGAGCCCGAAATGGCGCCGTGGACCATGATGAGGTTCTCGAAGGACTCCTTGGTCACGATGTCGCGCGGGCACAGGTTGTGCTCGGAGAGCCACACGGACTGACGGCCGGCCTCGCGCGCAAACTCACGCAGGTCGGAGCTGGTGGCGGGCAGCAGGGCCGTGCCGGGGAGCATAAGGCCCAGGGCCTCGGCGGTAACCTGCATGGTCGACGCGGTGCCCATAAACGAGCAGGCGCCGCAGCTGGGGCATGCGTTGTGTTTGGCAAACTCAAGCTCCTCGCGGGAGATCTCGCCGCGCTCGTAGCGGGCAGAAATCGCGCCGAGCTGCTCCAGGGTCAGCAGGTCGGGACCGGCATCCATGACACCGCCGGTGACGACGATGGAGGGGATGTTGATACGACCCATGGCCATGAGGTTCGCAGGCAGGCCCTTATCGCAGCTGGCGACAAAGACGCCGGCGTCGAACGGGGTGGTCTTGGCATGGATCTCGATCATGTTGGCGATCATGTCGCGACTGGGCAGCGAGTAGTTAATGCCGTCGTGACCCTGGGCCTCGCCGTCGCAGATATCGGTGCAGAAGTAACGGGCACCGTGACCGCCAGCCTCGGCAACGCCGGCACGGACCTCCTCGACCAGCTCGAACAGGCCGGCAGAACCCGGGTGCGAATCGCCAAAGGTCGACTCGATAATGACCTGCGGCTTGTCCAGATCCTCGATAGACCAGCCAGAGCCCAGGCGCAGCGGGTCCATCTCGGGGCTGATGGTGCGAAACTTGCCGGAACGCGGCTGCAGCTTGGCAACCAGGTCGGCTGCCTCCTGCTGAATCTGTGCCTTGGTCTTCTCGTCCATGGTGCTCTCCTCTTTTGGTTTGAACGGTTGTACCAATCGTTGGTTAATGAATCAGGTGTAAATGGGTACCGAGCGATGCACTCGGCAAAAGATGCTTAGCTACGCGAACTAGGCGAAGAACGAAATCACCAGGGCGCAGGCAAGACCCGAAAGGCCGATGAGCGTCTCCATAACGGTCCAGGACTTGAGGGTGGTCTTCTCGTCAATCTCCAGGAACGAGGAGCACATCCAAAAACCGGCATCGTTGACGTGCGAGAGGGCCGTGGCACCGCCGCAGATAGCAAGACAGATAGCGGCACGCATGAGCACTGAGGCTCCGGAAACCGCAGGCATGGCGGCCATAATGCCCGATGCCATGGTCATAGCGACGATGGAGCTGCCGACAGAGGCACGCACCATGACGGCAATCAAAAAGGCAACGACCACCAAAGGCAGCGGTGAGGCCTCGAGCATAGGGCCGATAACCTGGCCCAAGCCGCAGTCCTGCAGCATCCAGCGAATGACGCCGCCACAGGCGATAACCAGCAAGATCATGCCGACGGGCTTAAGAGAGCGGTCGAGCAGGGCCTTGAGCTCGGCGCCGGAGTAGCCGCGGCGCGCGCCCAGCAGATACATCGCGACGAGCGTGGCAAGCGTCAAAGCGACGAACGGCTTGCCCAGGAAGGCGAGAATCGAGGCGAGCTCGGCGGGCATGGGGATATAAGAAGACAGCGTGCCCAGCAAAATCAGACAAAGCGGCGTGAGCACGATGGCAAGCACCATACCAAAGGAGGGAAGCTCCTTTTCGTCGCTCGCGCCCTCGGCAGAGGTAAAGTGCTCCGGAACATCGGTAAAGATGCGACCGCCGACGTTGCGGCCCCAGATGACGCCAGCGATTGCCATGGCGATGAAGGCGGTGGGGATACCGACAAGAATCATGGTGCCCAGGTCGACACCGAGCGTGCCGGCGACCAGAACCGAACCGGCCGATGGCGGCACAAACGCATAGCCAGCGGCAAGTCCCGCGAGCAGCGCGATGCCGTAGTAGAGCGTCGACTTTTTGGTCTGGGATGCCACGCTAAACGCAAGCGGAATCAAAACGACTACG
Source organism: uncultured Collinsella sp. (assembly GCA_902491895.1). GTDB lineage: Bacteria > Actinomycetota > Coriobacteriia > Coriobacteriales > Coriobacteriaceae > Collinsella. The sequence continues at coordinate 30,699 of CABUJH010000005.1, forward strand.
CCCGCCTCAAAGAACACCGTAGTGCCGATGACCAGACCGGTAATGCCCAGTGCCCAGCTGGAGTGGCCCTGCCCAAAGGTATCGATGAAGGTCTGGGCAATCTTCTTGGCGCCGCCGCTCTCCTCAAGAATCTGGCCAAACATCGAACCCAGGCCAATGAGCAGGGCGATGTTTTGCAGCGTGGTGCCCACGCCCTTGGTGACAGTGTCCGCCACCAGGTCGAGCGGCATACCGGCGCCGATGCCAGTCGCGAGCGCCGAGACCATCATCGACAGCACGGGATGCAGCTTGAACTTGATGATGAGCGCAAGCAGCAGCGCGATGCCCACGATAGCGGCGATGACCAGCCTGGTGGGGTCGGCCATAAACGTTGGGTCTGACATCTTTCCTCCAATTCATCAGACCTTTTGAATTCGTCTGATGACTATAGCGTGTTTTGGAAAGGTCTGATGTTTTATTTTGAAATTTGTTCGAAATACATCTGATGTATTTGGTAAACAGTCGTATTTGCGCTGCGAACGGTATATCTAAGCCGCCCAACTCAAATCCAGCGGCCAATATCGCATCCGTGGTGCGCTAAAATAGCTCAGATGAATTTTGTAATGAAAGGTATAGCTATGGCCCGCGCCGAATCGGGACTCCCCGAGCAAATATCGGAGAAAATCATTCAATTGATTCTGGATGAACACCTTGAGCAAGGCGATCGCCTGCCCAAGGAAACCGTGCTGGTCGAGCGCTTGGGCGCCGGCAGGAGCACTGTGCGCGAGGCCATGAAGTTGCTGCAGTCGCGCAATATCGTGCGCATTAAGCAAGGTTCGGGCACCTATGTGGCGTCAAACCCCGGCGTTGCCGACGACCCGCTGGGCTTTACCTTTATCAACGACAAGCAGCGTCTGGCGCGCGACCTACTCGAGGTGCGCTTTATGATCGAGCCGCAGATGGCACGCATGGCGGCCGAGCACGCAACCAACGACCAGGTCGTCTGTATCAAAGATCTCTGCGACGAATCCGAGCGCCTGGCCGAGGCCGGTGAGGATTACTCCGCCGCCGACACCGCGTTCCACAATGCCATTGCCGAAAGCTCCGGAAACCTCGTCGTTCCCCGCCTGATGGGCGTGCTCAAGGCATCCGTCCCCCTCTTTATCGACGTGACCGGCAAAAAGCTGGTTGAGGAGACCATCCGCACCCACCGTGGCGTGGCCGACGCCATCGCCGCGCGCAATCCCACCGCAGCGCACGATGCGATGTATTTGCATCTGGTGTACAACCGCAACATGATCGCAGAGGGCACGCAGGAACAGGGCGAATAAACGTCCGTGCGGCAAGGACAAGACTGCCGTTCGCCTTTTAAAAGTGAACGTTCACCTGATTTTAGGAAATAAGGGGTGGCTATTACGCCGCTTCACCTATACTGACCTTGTATGAGAAGCATGACTTTTATAGATGAACGTTTCTTTTGAAAGGATCGCTATGTCTGATCTTATGGACAGCTTCCGCCTGGATGGCAAGGTCGCGCTCGTGACCGGCGCCACCTACGGCATTGGCATGGCCATTGCCGAGGCGCTCGGAGAGGCCGGCGCCAAAATCGCCTTTAACGCCCGTCACGCCGACAAAGTAGCCGAGGCCGAGAAGCACTACCGTGAGCTGGGTTTTGACGCTCACGGCTATGTTGCCGACGTCACCGACGAGGCCGTCGTTGCCGAGCTCATCGCCAAGATCGAGGCCGACTTTGGCACCACACCCGACATCCTGGTCAACAACGCCGGCGTCATCCAGCGTACCCCGATGCTCGACATGAGCGCCGAGGACTTCCGCCGCGTCGTCGATATTGACCTCAACGCACCGTTTATCGTGTCCAAGGCCTGCCTGCCCGGCATGATCGCCAAGGGCCACGGCAAGATCATCAACATCTGCTCGATGATGAGTGAGCTGGGCCGCGAGACCATCGCCGGCTATGCCGCGGCCAAGGGCGGCCTGAAGATGCTCACCAAGAACATCTGCTCCGAGTTTGGCGAGGCCAACATCCAGTGCAACGGCATTGGGCCCGGCTACATCGCCACGCCGCAGACCGCGCCGCTGCGCGAGACGCAGCCCGACGGCAGCCGTCACCCGTTTGACCAGTTCATCATTGCCAAGACGCCGGCCGCCCGTTGGGGCACGCCCGAGGACCTGAAGGGCCCCGCCGTGTTCTTGGCTTCCGATGCATCGAACTTCGTCAACGGCCACATCCTCTACGTCGACGGCGGCATTCTGGCTTACATCGGCAAGCAACCTGCTTAGGCGCTGCGCGGGCTTGAGACGGGCATCTTGCCTTTCAATCGTCGGTCGCGTACCCAAGTACGCTTCCCTCCTCTTTCAAGGCAACCTGCTCCGCCTCAAGCCCGCTCGCTCACCGCACGCCCACATTAAGGCCAATGTAATAGTTGCGGTGAAATAGTTCCTGTATAGGCCATCTATCAGGATAAATAGGAACTATTCCACCGCAAGTTAGAAATAGAAAGGTAATTCGCAATGAAAATCGCTCTGATCAATGAGAACTCTCAGAACTCCAAGAACCCCATGATCGAGGCTGCCCTTAAGAAGGTCGTCGAGCCCATGGGCCACACCGTCTTTAACTATGGCATGTATGCCGACGCCGACTCCAAGCCCCTCACCTACGTGCAGAACGGCATCCTTGCCGCCGTGCTGCTCAACTCCGGCGCTGCCGACTACGTCGTGACCGGCTGCGGCACCGGCGAGGGCGCCATGCTCGCCTGCAACTCCTTCCCCGGCGTGCTGTGCGGCCACGTTGCCGACCCGCTCGACGCCTACACCTTTGCCCAGGTCAACGATGGCAACGCCGTCGCCATGCCCTTCGCCCTCAAGAACGGCTGGGGCCAGGAGCTCAATCTCGAGTACACCTTCGAGAAGCTCTTTGGCTTTGGTTCGGGCAACGGCTATCCTGCCGAGCGTGTTGAGCCCGAGCAGCGCAACAAGAAGATCCTCGACGGCGTCCGCGCTGTGACCATGCGTCCGCTCGTCGACATCCTGGACGAGCTCGACCAGGACCTGGTGAAGGGCGCACTTGCCGGCGAGCACTTCCAGGAGTACTTCTTTGCCAACGCAACCGACGAGGCCATCATCGCCAAGGTCAAGGAGATCCTAGGCCTCTAATCGCACAACTCATTGCAGCTAACGCAAGCGGCGGTCGTCCCACGTACGGGACGACCGCCGCTTTTTACTATCTACCGACTGACGCCGCGGGGACAGGCCCCATGCACCAAGGGATTAACTAGAGCTCGCAGGCAACCTTATAGCCATCGCCGATGGCATCGCGGATGTTGCCACACTTGTTGGCATCGCCCAGCACGTGGGTGGCAACGCCGGCAGCGGCAAGGTCGTCGGCCAACTTGGTATTGGGACGGTAGCCCATCGCCAGCACCAGCGTATCGGCACCGGTGATGGTGTGGACCTCGCCGTCCTTTTCGTAGCTGATGGTGTCCTCGGTGATCTCGGTCACCTTGGCCTCGGTCAGCACGTGGACGCCCTTGGAGAGCATGCGCGTGATGAGCACCGCGCGACCGGCACCGCCCTCGTTGGCAGCGAGCGTCTTGGTCATCTCGATGACGGTGACATCGCGATTGGCCGGCGACAGGTCGTTGACCAGCGGGGCCAGGTAATCTGCTGTCTCGCAACCGACGGTGCCGCCGCCCACGATGACGATCTTCTTGCCCGGGAAAGCCTTGCCACCCAGCAGGTCGTCAGCCGTCATAACCTGCTTAAAGCCCTGCATGAAGGCCGGGGCGATGGGCTCAGCGCCATAAGCCAGGACAACCTCGTAGCCCGCGTAGTCGCGCTGAATGTCCTCGGCCGAGAGCTCGGTACCAAAGACGCACTTCACGCCCGCCTCGGCCAGACGACGATACTGGTACTTGATCACGCGGGTGAGCTCCTGCTTTGCCGGAGGAACGGCCGCGATGCGCATCTCGCCGCCCGGCTCATCCTGCTTATCCACGAGCACCACGTTGTGGCCGCGCTTGGCAGCAATATAGGCTGCCTCCATGCCCGCAGGACCAGCGCCCACAACGAGCACGTTCTTGGCCTCGGCAGCAGGTTCGTAGCCAGCCTCGTCGCGCTCCACGTCCGGGTTGACGGTGCAGGAGATGCGCTTGCCGAACATAATGCCGTTCAGGCAGCGCAGGCAGCCGATGCAGGGGCGGATGTCGTCGGCGTTGCCGGCAGCGGCCTTGTTGCAGAACTCGGCATCGCACAGATTGGCGCGGCCCATCATGCAGATGTCAGCAGCGCTGTCCTCGATCAGCTCCTCGGCAATCCAGGCCTCGTTGATGCGGCCGACCGTGGCGACGGGAATGTTGACGTGCTTTTTAATCTCGCGCGAGCAGGCGGCATGCGAGGCCTGCTGCGTACCGGCGGCGGGAATCGCGGAGCCGCGCTTGATGGTGGTACCACCCGACACATGAATCATGTCGACGCCGGCCTTTTCCAGGCGACGTGAGACGTAAATCATGTCGTTGAGGGTCAGGCCGCCATCGGTGTACTCGTCGCCCGAGATACGGACGTCGATGATAAAGTCCTTGCCGCAGCGCTCGCGGATCTCGGCGATGACCTCGAGCAAAAAGCGCATTCGGGCGTCGAGCGAGCCGCCGTACTCGTCGGTGCGCTTGTTGTAGAGCGGAGTCAAAAAGCCGCCGAGCATACCGTGGGCGTGCGCCGCATGGACTTCGACGCCATCGACGCCAGCCTTCTGCATACGCATGGCAGCGTCGCCAAACTGATGCGTGAGCTCGTGAATCTCATCGACCGTGATAGGACGCGGCGCCTCGCGGGCATAGGACGGGCCCACAAAGGACGGAGCGATCAGGCGAGGCGTGCCCGGAATGTTAAAGGCCATGTAGGCGGGGTGGAAGAGCTGCGGCATGATCTTGCAGCCGTACTCGTGGACGGCCGCGGCGAGCTTTTCCCAGCCAGGGATAAACGTGTCGTCGTAGCAGCACATGTCGCCCGGCAGATAGGTATAGGTGGGCTCGACCGTCACGACCTCGGTGATGATCAGGCCCACGCCGCCCTTGGCGCGGGCACGGTAATGATCAACCAAGTCGTCGGTCACGTAGCCATGATCGGCCAGGTTGGTGGACACCGGCGGCATAAAGACGCGGTTCTTGACCTCGGTCGTACCGACCTTGATCGGGCTAAAGAGCATCGGATAGGCAGAGGACTCCATACAGGCTTCCTTTCGTTTGAGCCGCTCGGCGGCAGTTGCTAACGTACCTATCGTACCAGCAACTGCACAACACCCGACCGCACGCACTCCCCTGCCTACGTATCGACCCACAAAAAAGTTGCGGTGAGATACGGAGCAATCGAGGCTTTTGACAGCCAAAACAGTCCGTATTTCACCGCAACTGATGGATGGGATGTGTTAGAGGCCCAGGTAGCTGGTCATGCCTTCGACGGCGAGCTTAGCACCTGCCACGGCATGAACCACGGTGAGCGGGCCGTTGACCACGTCGCCGGCGGCAAAGACGCCAGGTACGGTGGTCATGCCGCGCTCATCGACCGAAAGAAGGCCGCGATGGTCGGTCTCCAAGCCACCCGTCGTAAGCACAAGCTTGTCCTTGGGCACCTGCGAAGCCGCAATCACAACTGTGTCGGCAGACACATGGTCAAGCTCTTCCTCGTAGCCCACCACATTGTTGTCCTCGTCGAAGATAGCCGTCTCGAAGACCGGACCGTTATCGTCGATGGCATAGATCGCCTTGCCGCACACAATCTCGGCACCATCGAGCTCGGTCAGCTCTACCTCGTCATCGATGGCAGAGATATGGCGCGATCGGGCATACACGGTGACCTTGCGAGCGCCCGAGCGCAGGGCCGTGCGGGCAACGTCCATGGCCACATTGCCGGCACCGATGACCGCCACGTTCTGCCCGATCGCCACGCTCGAGGGATCGACCAGGTAATCGATACCAAACAGCACGTTGCCGCGCGACTCGCCGGGAATACCCAACTTGCGAGCTCGCCAGGTACCGGTACCGACAAAGACCGCATCGTAGCCGTCGCGCAGCAGGTCGTCGATATGCAGCGCGCCACCGATGGTGGTCGAGGGGCGCACGCGCACGCCAAGCGAGCACATCACGTGACGGTACTTTTGCACGAGCGCACGGGGCAGGCGGAACTCGGGGATACCGTATTCCAGCACACCGCCGATCTCGGGACGCTGTTCAAATACCGTGACGGCACAGCCCAGCTGGGCCATCTTAATGGCCACGGTAATACCGGCGGGACCGGAACCGACCACGGCAACCTGTTTGCCACACGACGGCGCGGGCGTCCACTCCTTACGGTCCAAATACGCTGTCGAGATATAGTTCTCGATGCTCGAGAAATGCACGGGTGTGCCCTTGCGGCCCTGAATGCAAGCACCCTCGCACTGGCCCGAATGGTTGCACACCATGGAGCAAACCGCGCTCATGGGATTGTTCTGGAACAGCAGCTCGCCCGCCTCTTCTAGACGACGCTGTTTGAACAGGTCGATGACCTGCGGAATAGGCGTCTGAACCGGGCAGCCCTTAATCTGACAGAACGCCCTTTTACAACCTAGGCAACGATTCGCCTCTTCGACAATGTGGATAGCCACGCAACTCCCCTTTTTAATGCAATCCAATGGGGCGACGATAAAGACCCTTCACCGCCGCCCCCATACAGGTAATCTCAATCTGCCGACACGGCAAAAGCCAATGCTATAACTCACGATGCGAAGCCCCGCAGCGAGCGGACATGTGCTCGAGTGTCGCCAGGCAGTCAGCCGCCGTCGCCGGCACGCTGTTCTCGACCACGCAGGGAATCCCAGGGCAGGCGGCAGCCGCCCAGGCCACCACGGGCTCAAAGTCATATCGTCCCGTCTCGCCCACGCCATGACACACCAAGCGCGAACCCGTACCGTCGCACCAACCGGCTTCGTCCTCGTTGTCGACGACCTCAAAATCCTTGGCGTGCAGCACGCGAATCTTACTGCCGCATAAGTAGAGCATGCGCGCTGTGATTTCCTGCGCTTCGTCAACGACGCTGGGGTGCAGCAGCGACACTGAGTCATAGATCACGCCGAGCGACGGGCTCGAGACGCGCTCCAGCACCTCGCGGCAGCGATCCGGCGTGTTGACCGTCTCGTTCCAACCGGGCTCGATCAGTATTTGCCCGCCCACGGCCTCGGCCCGATCGCAGACGTGTGCAAGCCCGTCTGCAAACGCATCGAGTGCCTCATCGGTCATGCGGTCGTCAGCAACGCGGTTCTGCGCATTGGGGCGACCGGTCTCGGTACCCACCGGGCAGCCGCCGAGCATCTGGGCAAAGTTCAGGCATGCCTCATACTCGGCATAGTTATCCATGAGCTGTTGTCGATCGGGCGTCGCCAGATTCTTGTAGCAGCCGAGCACGGCGACCGAAACGCCCGCCTCGTCGAGCACCGCACGCAAATGATCGGCAAGCTCGCGGGTCAGGCCGCCTCGATCGATCCCCATCGATGCGTAGAGCACCTTGCTCGGCAGCTGAATGCACGAAAAGCCCAGCTCTCCCGCCATGCGAATGCGTTCCTCGACGGTTCCCTGCGGAAGGTCGTGCAAACGTACGCCCGGAGTAATAGCCCCCATGCTATTCACATCCCTTATGAGCGTTGATGCCCGGGGTGTATCCGCCAAACGGGTCCTCGATAGAGCACACGCCCGAAGGGGCCAGCGGGTCGCGCTTGCCGGCAAGCTTGTCGTGATGCATGGTCTCGATATAGGCAAGCACCAGCGGCGCGACGCCCTTTGCATCATTTTTGACCACGGGCTCGCTCATGTAGTAACCAAACGTGCCCTCGCGGTGTGCGGTGTTGCCCAAGCCTGCGACCAGGCAGATGTTGTCGAGCGCCAGCTGGCCATCATGCTCGGACAGGCAGGTCTCGCAGATGCCATCGAAGGCGCGACGGCCGTACTGGTAGTAACGCTCGCCCAGCACGCCCAGACGCACGCCCTTCATGATGGCGTTGGCAAAGATGGCGCTGCCCGACTCCTCCAGGTAGTTGGGGGCGATATTGGGCAGGTTGATGACCTGGTGCCACATGCCGGTCTTCTCGTCCTGATACGGCAGCATGGCGTCGATCAGATCGTGGAACATCTTGCGGATCTCGTCCTTCTCGGCCGACATCGAAGGCGGCATAAGCTCCCAGGTGTCGATGAGTGCCATGGCGAACCAGCCCTCGGCGCGCAGCCAGAAGTTAGCCGAAAGGCCGGTGACCGGGTCGCACCAGAACTGTTTGCGACTCGCGTCGTAAGCGTGATAGTACAGACCGTTGAGGGGGTTGCGCATCAGGTCATGCACAACCTGGAACATATGGAAGCTGTCCGAGCAGGCACGACGGTTGTGGAAGCTCAGCTCATACTGCATGTAGAACGGCTGCGCCATATACATGCCGTCGAGCCAGATCTGGTTGGGGTAGACGGCCTTGTGCCAAAACACGCCCTCTTTGGTGCGCGGCTGGGTTTCGAGCTGGCGGTAGATGGTATCCATGGCGGCGCGATACTTGGGCTTGCCCACCAGGTCATACAGCTTGTAGAGGGTCTTGCCCGCATTGACGTTATCGAGGTTGTACTCCTGCGGGTTGTAATGCTTGATGGTACCGTCGTCCTGGACAAAGAAATCGATGTAGTCATCGGCGAACGTCAGGTAGCGCTGCTCGCCCGTAATCTCATACAGCTCGATGAGCGCCTTGATCATGCAGCCGTCGATATAGTTCCAGGTGTTCTCCTTGCCGGCGCGAATCTTTTCGATATTCCAAGCCGGCGCCTGCGGCGTAGAGGTTTCGATCAACTGCTCGATATAACGGTCCAGGATTTGATTGCAACCCATTGCTGTCCCCTCTGACATAAACGATAGGTGAACGTTACCCCTAGTGTAACGCGAACGGGGAATATAGGGTTAACGTTCACCCTATATTCCCCGCAAACGGCAGACTTTTAGCGGCAAACGGCGGTGAGACCCGCGGCGATGCGATGCGCCAGGCGCTCATAGCCGGCAGGACTGTAATGCAGACCGTCCGGCATATAAAGCTCGCGGTGCTCTGGCAAAAACGGGCTGATGCCACTTTGCGCATACAGGTCAATCACCGGAACGGAGTAGCGGTCGCAGACTTCGAGCATCGCCCGCACGTAGGCGACCTGCGTCAACCCCAGGTGATTGAGCTCATCGCTTGCCGGGATATCCTTCTCGTGCTTACCGCTCGTCTTGCACGGCGTCATAAACACGAGCTTTGCCCGAGGCGAGCGTGCCGTGATGGTGCGGATCAGGTAATCGAGCGCACCGTAGAACTCATGCACATCGGTACTGCCCAACTCGCCAAGCGGCACGTTGCGGCTAAAGTCGTTGACGCCGCCAAAGACAATGTAGATATCGGCCGCATCGTCGATACCGTCCAGGCGCTCGACAAACGAATCGCTGCGGTCGGCCTTGACGGCGATACGCGAGCCCTTGATGCCAAAGTTCTCGATGACCGCGCCTCCCAGCAACGCGCCCAGATGCGAGGTCCACGAGATGTCGTTGCCTCCTCCACCGCAGCCGTTGTCGCCCCAGGTCGTTGAGTCGCCAAAGCAGCAAATAGTCGATTCACTCAAGCTCTTCGTTTCCATAATCTTCTCCTCATCCGCCCATTGGCGGCCATACAGGTACGTATCGTTTATTTGCAGCATGCCGAGGGGCTATGCACGGTCGCATTTCGCAACGTGCGAATCGAGCCATTCGATATCCTCGACAAGATGTGTCACTCCCAGATGGTGTCCACCCGGACACACCTCGTGCCGCAGAGCATCTCTGCGGCCCAGCAACTTGTAGGCATCGCGCACGATCTTGAGCTGTTCATCGACATTTTTCAGCCCGCGCGAACCGTTCAGATGATCTTCTTCGCAGCTCTGCACTAACAACGGGCGTGGCGCAATAAGCGAGGCAATATCGCCCATGTCGAGCAAGCGCCAAAGTCCGGGTGTGTAGTTGCAGCTGCAATTGCCGTTGAGGTGCAGCAGCGAATCATCGACACCGTACAGGTAGCCCGAGACAAACGTCTTGCATACGCGTGGGTCGAGCGCCGCCAGATACAGCGTCATGTATCCGCCGCCCGAAAAGCCAAAACAGCCCAGGTCGTCCATGGCAATGTCGCCGCGCGCCTCTAGGTAATCGATCAGACGCATGTTATCCCAGGCGTTGAGGCCCGCGACCGTAAGACCCAGTGGCTCGGCCATACGTGCCTGGTTTAGGCACGTCCCTCGCAAGTAGCTGTTCTCGTCATCGCCCTGGCCCTTCCAGTCACGACGGTATCCCCAACCGCGTGCGTCGGGGCAGACGGTCACGTAACCCATACGCGCCAAACGCAGACCGTAGTCGTAATTGAACTTACGCACGGCATCATCGACCGCCGGCACGCCCGCAACACCGGCTACGCTTGCAGCACCCGCTCCCTGATGGCCATGTGGGCAGATATAGCAGCACTTGCGGCCGCGCGCATCGAGCTTAGGCGACTGCGGCTCGAGCAGGTAGAACGGCATCCAAACGTCGCGCTCCACCTGCAGCATCGCATGGGTGCGCACGATGCCGCCGGCAACCCGCACGCGGCTGAGCTCACGAATCTCAATCGGGACGCGGTCCATAAGCGAAAGGCCCAAAACATCGTACAGACGAGTCCTGGTCGCAATCTTCCATGCCTCAAAATCTGCAGGAGTCTTGCCCGTAAAAGCAGCCGAACGCCCCTCGCGCTTCAGCCGGGCACGCAGCGCAGGTTCGTCTTCGCAGTACGTCTCGATGTGCACGGTGCGGCCGTTGGCAGACAGTTCAGCCGTCTCAACCGCATCACCGTCGCCGCCCTCGGGATCCCAGCCATCCACACCGGCAAGCACCTGCTCGCGAGCGTACCCGGCGGCAGCCATCACATCGAGTTCATTCGCCCACGGTACCCAGCCGGTAGTATCACCCGCCGGCCCATGCAGAATCGCGCCAGCATACTGCACGCAGTTGTGTGCCGCCGGCTTATTCCAATCCCACCAGCCTTCGCGCTTGATATGTCGCCCCAGCCAGCAATCGATCAGCACAGTTTGCGCCCATTCGCGCCAAGGACGACCCAGGTAGACCGAATCCGGCGCCACGCCATCCGGAGCTGTAAACGAACAGCCGTGGAACACAAAGCCGTGCGGCTCGCCTTCGGGCGTCGACGCCGCCGTCACGTAGCCGTTCACGTCCATATCGCGGTTGAGCGAGCGAATCTCGCACCCCTCAAAGTAGGCACGCGCGCCGCCAAAGATAAAGTCGACATCGCCCTCGATCCGGCAACGTCGAAAATACTGGCGCCCCACCCGGCGCGGCGCATACTGTTTGGGTCCTATAAACCCGCCCGGTTTGGCCTCATGCGGCGGCAGCGGACCCAAAAACAGCGTGTCTTGGTGTCCCTTAATGCAGCAGGCATCGACAACCAGACGGTCGCCATCAGCATACAGGGCAATCGCCTGACCGACCTCGCGCCCATCGCCCGCATCGTTTTCGATCGTGAGGTTTGCAAGCGTCACGTCATCGGCATCGACCAGCACCGTATAAGTGCGGAAGGTGCCGAGCTTTCCGTCCTGGCCGCTGCCGTCCTCCGAGGGCATCTGCGCCGCAAGGCCGCCAACGATACGCACGCTGTCGGCCGTCTCTCCCTCAATCGTCACATGCGAGCGACGAATCTCGACCCGTTCGCGGTACTCACCCGGCTCGATATGGATTGTCACCGGCCGTCCGTCATTCGGACAGGATTCGTCAATTGCCTCCAAGGCCTTAGAGATACTGTGATATGTCCCCGCACGCTCGAGCGAAACCTCAAAAAATCGTCTCTCACTCATCATCAGTCACCGCGTCCTTTCGTCGTAGACCGTCTACGTTGCAGTTTCGGCATATAAAAAGTTCGCGCAATGGGTCGGGAAGGCCCTGCCCATCGCGCGCCGCGACATACCGAATGTAATTGTTTAGGAGCAAACGCCTACGCACGGATAACCTTGTCGACGTTCTGGAGCTGCAGTTCCTCGCCGTCCTGGCCCTCGATCACCACATTTTGCAGGTCGAGTACCTTGACGTTTTGCGCGATGATGCCCTGACGCACCATGGGCTCAACGCCACAGGCCATGGCCGGAACAAAGGGCTCGGCATCCGGCGCGAAGGTCACGTGGACATCCTGGAACGTCAGACGCGTTACTTTGCTCTCGGGCAGACCCGTGATATAGGCCGCGGCAGCATGGCAGTTGGTGGCCTCGATATCGCAAAACGTCGTGGCACCAAAGCCGGGCGTGCGGTCGTCGACAGGCAGCGCCTCGCGAGACTGCACGTAATCGGTCTTGCCATCCTTGTCACAGAAGTAGAAGGAGTTGACCACGAAGGGCGTGAGCACCTCGTCCATGCGAATGTGCTCAAAGATAATGCCCTCGTTGACGGCATCCTTGCCGCGCCCGCGGCGGGTCTTGACGCGCAGGCCGCGGTCGGTGCGCTCAAAGAGGCACTTGCTCACGGTAAGGTCCTTGATGCCGCCGGCGGCCTCTGAACCCAGGACCACGGCGCCGTGACCATCGTGCATGTAGCAGTGAGAGATCAGCACGTCGTGCGTAGCGGGACGAAGCTCGGGCTCAATGCCCAGCTTGCCGCTCTTGATGGCGATGCAGTCATCGCCCACCGAGAACTGACAGCCAAGGATGCGGACAAAGCCGCAGCTCTCGGGATCGAAACCGTCGGTGTTGTGGGAGTTCTTGGGACCCTCGATCGACAGGCAAAGCGCGTCGACATGCTCGCACAGGACGGGATGGATATTCCACGCCGGGCTGTTGCGCACGGTAAAGCCGGCAAGGCTCACGTTTTGGCACTCGGACAGGAAGATCATGCGCGGACGGGCGACCTCGCGGCCCTCCTCGGGACGGAAGATGTTCTTAAAGTCCTTGTTCCACCAGTTGTCCTCGGCAAAATCGGTCTGACCGTCAATCGCGCCGCGACCATAGATGCACACGTCGTGCACGCCCAGACCCGTAAAGGTAGAACAGTAGGTCGAGAAGCTCTCCCCCTCCCAGCGGCCCAGGGGCAGCATATCGGTACCGGCATAACCGGCGCCCTCGTTGCCCGTGACCGTGCCCGGAATGTAGGCAAGCGCGGCACGATCGTGGCGGGCCAGCAGCACTGCCCCGTCGGCGAGCTCGATGTTGATATTGCTCTTAAGGAAGAGGGACTTGATACGATAGCTACCGGCGGGAATCAGCACGCGCCCGTCCTTGGGACAGGTCATGATGGCAGCCTGGATGTTGGTGGTGTCATCATGCTCGGCATCGCCCTTGGCGCCACAGTCGCAAACGTTGATGGTAAAGGGCTCAGCCGGCGTGGTGACACCTACGCTCAGCTCACGCTCGCCACAAACAAAACGAACCAGGTTGCGCTTGCCGGGGGTCAGGCCGTCGACATAGGTCTCGACCGTATTCGTGGTACCGGCGGGCTCGTCGTTGACAAAGATCTCCCACGTATCGGCGCAGGTAAAGTAACCGCCGTCGTCAAGCTCGATCACGGCCGCGCGGGCGTTGCGCCAGATAACGTTCGTCTCCATGGGTTTCTCCCTCAAAAAGATGCTCTAAAGGCAAATTGTACGCTGTTGAAAAAGGGCCGTGCCTGCCGGCGGAATTCCGGTGGCACGGCCCTGTGATTTGGACGATATGTCGGCCTTACTCGGCGGGAGTTACGCTACCGTCCTGGAAGCCAACGTTGTTGTGGGCAAAGCAGTCCTCGTACTTAAAGCCGGAGAGCTCCTCGCAAAGCGCCTTGACCTCGGGCTTGACGTCGGCCATCTTGCCACCCTCCTTGACTCGGTGAATCTCGTCGCAAAGGACGTCGCGCTGCTCCTTGTCGATCTTGATGCCGCGGGCAAGGACGGCTGCAAGCAGGAAGAAGCCGGCGCAGCCGATGATCATGTAGCCGCAGATATACAGAGGCACGGTAGCGGGCTGGGTCACGGCGTCGCTATTGCCGGCGGTCTGAATGAAGCCGGAGGCAGCAAGGACGATAGCCCATACGTTGACGGCGATAGCCTGGGCGATCTGCTGGCAGAGCTGCTGAGCGGAGCTGTAGATACCCTCGCGACGACGCAGGGTGATGAGCTCATCGACATCGGGGATGTAGTTGAGCAGAACATCGGGCAGGTACTGGAAGCCGACGTAGAAGAACTTCCAGATGGCGAAGATGATGGGGTAGGCGATCATGGCGATGGCGACCGTGGAGGTGCCGTTGATCTGACCAAAGGCGAAGTAGTTGAAGGCGATGATGCACGCAGCGCAACCGACATTTGCCAGGTACCAAGACTTGTGGAAGCCCTTCTTGGCCATGAGGGCGACCCAGATGGCGGTGCAGACGATAGCGACGACCTTGCCAGGCATCTCCATCACGGACTCGTAGGACTTAGGAATCTGCAGGCAGTAGACGATGAAGAAGGACAGGCACGCAGACCAGCAGGCAGCAGCGAGCTTCGTGGAGACCTGTGCATACAGGACCTTGCGGAAGGACTTGTTGCGGAAGGTGGAGATAACGTCGATAAAGAACTTCTTGATGCCCTCGCCGACGCTCTCGATCTTCTCCTGAGCGACCTCCTCGGGGGTGTGCTCCCACGTGGACAGGTACACGCAGAGCAGCGAGATTGCCATGACCGAAGCGTTGACCGTAGCAATGATGAAGTAGCTGAACGGGTTGGTCTCGCCGAAGGTGCCAAAGCCAAAGCCGACGAGTGCAGCCATCAGGAAGCCGGCGGCGTTACCAAAGAGATGCTTGTAGCCGGTGAGGTACGTACGCTCCTTAAAGTCGTCGGTCATCTCGATGGTAAGCGGCGACAGGTTGGCGGTGCAGAACGTGTACGCGACGTTGTAGATCAGGTACAGCACAAAGTAGTACGGGAAGCCAAACGGCGTAGCCACGAAGATGAGCGGCTCGGCGATCATCATCGGGATGGCCAGCAAGATCCAGAAACGACGACGACCAAAGATGCGGCCAATCTTGGTGGCATAGAAGTTATCGGCCACAAAACCCATCAGCGGGCAAAGAATGGCGTTGACATAGATGGCAAACGAGCTGATCAGTGCAGCCTCGCCTGCGGACAGGCCACACTCCGTGGACAGGAACAGCACCATGTAGCTGTGCGTAAAGGTCAGGGCACCGGAATTGAGCATACCGCCCATACCAAAGCCCAAGCGCGTCCAGAATGTGATCTTACGCTTTTTTCCGATCTTATTAGTCATCGAGCTCCCTCTCTTTTCTCGATTGTCTTGTAACAAGACACTGGAGTCCATACCGACGTCTGTCTGTATGTCGTCCACTGGTAAGGTGAACGTTTAGCTAGATTATGCGCGATTACTTATGATAGGTGAACGTTCACTTGAATAATATCCTTGAACGGTCGTTTTTTATCGCTGAACGGATATATAACTCGAAACAATCTCGATTACAGGGGCATTAACTGGGTTATGCTTTTTGAGCAATTAGGTGAACGTTTATTATTTCGCCCCTCGTGCCCCTATAAAGACGCGCCATAACAGACAGAACAAAATGGCCCCGCCGGGAGCACTCCCGACGGAGCCATGGTCAATAGCGCCCTATACGGACTTGTTTGCCACTACAGGCAGACGCCGTCCTTCCAGATACTGATCTCGTGACAGCCACGGCGCTCGGCACTCGTAAGTTTACCGCTCGCCGTCTCCAGCACCAGCTGGTACAGATCGTGGGCTGCCTCGTCGAGCGTGCGCTCACCTGTGGCAATCACGCCAGCGTTAAAGTCCATCCAGTTGGCCTTGTGGTCACACAAACGCTGATTGGTGAACACCTTGAGCGTAGGCACCGGCGCGCCAAACGGTGTGCCGCGGCCAGTCGAGAACAGAATCACGTGGCAGCCGGCAGCCGTCAACGCCGTGGTGGATACCATGTCGTTGCCCGGACCGCACAGCATGTTCAGGCCGTGTTTAGTTGCCTGGCCGGCATACGGCAGCACGTCGACGATGGGGGCAGATCCGCCCTTTTGCACGCAGCCGCAGCTCTTGTCCTCGAGCGTGGTAATACCGCCGTCCTTGTTGCCGGGACTCGGGTTCTCATAAACGACCTCGCCGTGGCTAATAAAGTAGTCCTTAAATCCATTGAGCATGTCGGAGGCAGCGTTAAAGACCTGCTCGTTCTCGCAACGGTCGAGCAGGATGCTCTCCGCGCCAAACATCTCGGGCACCTCGGTAAGCACCGACGTGCCGCCACGGGCGACGACCATATCGCTCACGCGACCGATCGTGGGGTTGGCGGTAATGCCCGAAAGACCGTCGGAGCCGCCACACTTAAGACCAATGACCAGCTCGGAGGCCGGAATGGGCTCGCGCCTGGACTGCTTTGCCAGGTCTGCCAGCTCGGCCAGAATCTTGTGGCCCTCGATTTGCTCGTCGGCTACATCCTGGCAGGTGAGAAAGCGAACGCGCTCGTGATCGAAGTCACCGAGCTCGTCGAGCACCTGCTGGTGTGTGCAGTTCTCGCAACCGAGCGACAGGAACAGCACGCCGGCCGCATTAGGGTGACGCGAGAGCGCCACCAGCAGACGACGCGTCTGGACATGGTCGGCGCCGGTCTGCGAGCAACCGAACGGATGCGGGAAGTAGTAGACGCCCTCCAGCGAGCCATCGACCAGATCCTGGGCCTGCTCGCACATGGCACGGGCGACTTCGTTGACACAGCCGACCGTGGGGATGATCCACAGCTCGTTGCGCGTCGCGGCACGACCGTCGGCGCGGCGGAACCCCATAAAGGTCTCGGGCTCAACCGACTCAACGACCGGATGCGTGGGGTTGTAGGTGTACTCGACCTCGCCCGAAAGGTTGGTCTTCACATTGTGCGTGTGGAGCCACTGACCGGGCTGGACATCGCCCGTCACGTGTCCGATAGGAAGGCCGTACTTAATGACGTCCTCGCCGGCGGCAATCGAGCGCACCGCCATCTTATGGCCCTGCGGAATATCCTCCGCGGCCACGACCTCGCCCACCCCGGGAACCGCGACGGCGGTGCCCTTGGCAAGCGGCGACAGCGCGACGATCACGTTGTCGGCCGGATTGATCTGGATAGTGTTCATTGCAAATGGTCCTAACCCTACAGGTTGAGCAGAAGTCGAGACGCGGGCACGCCGTCCCGCGCCCGCGTCTGCGCCGGAAATTTACGCCTGAGCGTTGGCGAAGGCCTGCTTGGCACCCTCGGTGCGCACGACGGCGAGCGCACTGACGACAAACTCCTCAAGACCGGCGATCTGCGTAAGGTCCTCGCCCCACATCTGCTCGTTGGTGAGCACGTCGTGCACCAGCTGGGCATCGTCGGCACCGGCGTGGGCGGCGTAGAAATCGAGTACGAAGGCGTCGTCCTGAGCGGTGTACTCGGTGCCGTCGGAGCGACGCAGGTGCAGGCCGTCGCCCTCGCGGGACACGAGCTCCTGCGTGTAGAAGGAGATGAGCGTAGCGAGGCTCGTCGCCAGGCACTTGGGCAGGTTGCCGGTCTCGGCAACGTAGTCCTTGAGCGTGGGCAGGTCGCGAGCGCGCCACTTAGCCGTGGAGTTGAGGCAGATGGAGAGCAGCGCATGATCAATAAACGGGTTGTCGAAGCGGTTTTCGACGGCGGCAGCAAAGGCCTTGCAGTCCTCGACATCCAAGTCGGCGGCAAGCGTCGGAATGACCTCGTCGTAGAGCATGGTGTTCATGAAGCCGCGAATGGTCTCGTCATGCATGCAGTCGCGCACGATATCAAAGCCGGCAACCCAGGAACCCGGAACGAAGGCGGTATGGGCACCGTTGAGGATGCGGACCTTGCGCTTTTTGTACGGGGTGACGTCGGGAGTCACAAAGACACCCGGAAGACCAGCCTTCACAAAGGGAAGCTTCTCGGCAAGCGACTCGTCGCCCTGGATGCCCCACATCTGGAAGGGCTCGCGCACGGCCAGGAAGGGATCCTCGTAGCCCAGATGCTCGGCAACCGCCGCGGCCTCCTTAGGATCGCGGATGCGGCCGGGGACGATGGTGTCGACGAGCGTGGTGCAGACGGTGCAGTCGTTAGCCATCCACTGCGCAAACTCGTCCTCCCAGCCCCAGTCGCTCACATACTGGTTCATGATGCGCAGCAACTCCTCGCCGTTGTGATCGATGAGCTCGCAGGCGAGGACGATGACGCCCGGCTTACCGGCAGCCCAGCGGGTGTGGAGCACCTGGGCAAGCTTGGCGGGGAAGCTCGCAGGTGGCATGTCGTCGGCCTTGCAGGACGGGTCATAGGCGATACCGGCCTCGGTGGTGTTGGAGACGATGATCTCTAGGTCGTCGGAGGCGGCGACCTCCATCATGGCGCGATAGTCGTCCTCACGATACGGATTAAGGCAGCGGCTGCAGGCGCTGATCACGCGGGACTCGTCAACCGTGTTGCCGTTCTCCTTGCCGCGCACCAGCACGGTGTACAGGTCGTCCTGGGCATTGATACCGTCGGCAAAGCCAAAGGCACCGCTGATGGGCTGCACCATGACGACCTTGCCGTTCCAGCCGGTGGCCTCGTTGCCCATGTCAAAGAAACGGTCGACGAAGGCGCGCAGGAAATTGCCCTCGCCAAACTGCAGAACCTTCTCGGGAGCATCCTTGGGCAGCAAATAGCCCTTGTAGCCGATCTTCTCGAGCGCATCGTAGCTGATGTTCTCCATCTGTGTCTCTCCTTAGATAGCTGTTAGCGTGCAAGCAAAACAGGGGCGCCGCGTGTGGCAACGGCGCTCCCGAGTTCGATGTGATTCGATGCGGGCTTATGCCTCGACGGTGTCCAAATCAAAGCCAAAGTAGCGGACCGCGTTGTTGTAGCTGATGTCGCGCACGATACTGCCCAGCAGCTCCATGTCGGCCGGGTACTTGCCCTGCTCAACCCACTCGCCGATCACGCTGCACAGCACGCGACGGAAGTACTCATGGCGCGGATAGGACAGGAAAGAGCGGGAGTCGGTAAGCATGCCCACAAAGTTGCCCAGCACGCCCTCGTTAGCCAGAGCCGTGAGTTGCTCGCGCATGCCGACCTCGTTGTCGTTGAACCACCAGGCGGAGCCGTTCTGGATCTTACCGGCGGTCGGAGCCTCCTGGAAGCAGCCCATGACGGTATCGATCATGGTGTTATCGATGGGGTTCAGGCTGTACAGGATGGTCTTGGGCAGGCCGCAGGTCTCCTGGATGGAGTTGAGGAAATCGGCGAGCTGGTCGGACGGCGTGTAGTTGGAGATGCAGTCGTAGCCGGTGTCGGGACCGAGCTTGGCGAACATGGCGCGGTTGTTGTCGCGCTTGCAGCCAAAGTGCAGCTGCATGGCCCAGCCCAGACGGACATACTCACCGGCAACGAACTGCATAAAGGCAGTCTTGTACTTGAGGACTTCTTCCTCGGTGAGCGGCTCAGCAGCCAGGCCCTTGGCAAAGATGGCCTCGATCTCGTCGGCGGTAGCCGGGACGTACATGACGTAATCGAGTGCGTGGTCGGAGGCGCGGCAGCCCAGCTCGTGAGCAACGTCGTAGCGCTTGGAAATGGCGGACTTCATGCCCTCGAAGTCGCTGACCTCAACGCCGGCAGCCTCGGAGAGGTGCCTGCAGTAGTCGGCAAACTCCTGGCCACGCTCGATGCGCAGGGCGGCGTCGGGGCGCATGGCGGGAACGACCTGAACGTCAAAGCTGTCGTCGGCTGCAATCTTTTTGTGCCACTCAAAGCTGTCGGCGGGGTCGTCAGTAGTGCAGATCATGCGGACGTTGGACTGCTTGATCAGGTTGCGGCAGGTGAAACTGGCCTCGGCGAGCTTGGCGTTGGCAAGGTCCCAAACCTCCTGGGCAGTCTTGCCGTTGAGGACGCCCTCGTAGCCAAAGTAGCGCTTAAGCTCCAGGTGGCTCCACTCAAAGACGGGGTTGCCGACGCAGCGACCCAGGGTCTCGGCCCACTTTTGGAACTTCTCGCGAGCAGGGGCGTCGCCAGTGATAAAGCGCTCGTCGACGCCGTTGGCACGCATCAGGCGCCACTTGTAGTGGTCGCCGCCCAGCCAAACCTCGGTGATGTTCTCGAAACGCTTGTCCTCCCAAATCTCCTTGGGAGAAATGTGGCAGTGGTAGTCGACGATGGGCATGCCCTCGGCAAAGTTGTGGAACAGCTCCTCGCCGGTCTTGGTGCTCAGCAGGAAATCCTGATCGTCCATGAAGTTTTTCATCAAACAACCCCTTTGTTTGCGGAGCGGGCGCACAATACGCTCGTCATCCTCTAGGTGAACGTTCACCATACTAATCCATTACGACTCAAAAGGTGAACGTTCACCTAACAACCATGGGGTGAACGGTAGGTTTTGCCCGTTCAACGGTTGCCGGAGCTGTGACTTGCATGCATTGCGGACCGGTTGGCGTCCCCGAACACCGAACTTGAGCGCTTTTGCTCAGGTGGGTCATGTCCCGACGTACATTTTTGGGAGTATTCAGCATTGGAGCGCGCCGTGCGCCATCCTCAGCGTCCTATTTGGAACGCAGATAGCGCCCGATCGGCATAAAAAGTGCCCCCGATGGCAAATTACGCCATCGGGGGCACTTAAAACAGTCGTTCTGCACCTCATTCAGGGCATGCCAATGCTGAATACTCCCAAAAATGCACGTCGCAAGAGGGGGTACCTGCTCAATCGGCTAAATACCCGCAAGTTCGCAGTAGCGGTCGACATTGCTGGCAAATACCATCTCGACGGCGCCCTTCTGGACGGGCTCCGTCGGGGTCCTTCCCCACAGCAAATAATCGCCCAGTGTCTTGGCGCCGCGATACGCCAGGCTCGTCGGGTCCTTATAGACAATATTGGTAAAGATACCGCGGCGCAAGGCCAGGGCGCTTTCGGGAAACAGGTCGTTGCCGATCACCATGACCCGACCGGCCTTGTCGGTCGAGACGAGCGCGTCGGCAACCACTTCGGAACCAACGGCAAAAACGCTACAGATAAGTTCGGGGGCGTCCGGCGCACTCAAGCGCTTTTCGAGCTCATGCTCGAGTTGTTTGACTTGCGCATGGGCACCTGCAAGATCATCAACCTGCCATGGAATATCACGTTCGCGCAGGTAATTGTGGAAGGCGCGGGCGGTTAGATAGTGCGAATCGGTATATGGGTCGCCTGTCAAAAGGAGCACGCGGGCGTCGGCCCCAGAAGCATGGACCAGGTTTGCCGCCTGCTCGGCCATAAGGCTGCCTGCCGTCGAATAATCGGCCAAGCTCGCACCCAAACGATTCAAATGCGGACGGTCGCCGTCGACAAGCTCAATCGTCACGCCCGCCTCGGCGATCTGCCCCAAAAGCTCAGTCGCACGATCGTCGCCCGGCGCATAGGCGAGCAAGCCATCAATCTTCTCGCCCACCTGCAGACGCTCGTCGATTTGCTCGAGTGCATCAGCGTAGCCGCCCACGCCAAATTCAACGCGCTCAACCGTAATGCCCCGGTCGATGACCTCCTGTTCAAAGCGATTGCAGCCTTCCCACAGGTAACGGAAAAAGTACGCTCCCTCGCGCGATGCGCGGGGCAGGCAAAACACCAGATTGATATCCTTGCGGCGCAGGCTTGAGGCACTTGTGTTGCGGTGATAGCCCATGGCCTCGGCCTTAGCGTTCACCTTGGCGCGCACGGATTCGCTCACGCCGGCCTTTCCCGTCAGAGCCTTGTGCACGGTATTGATGGAAACGCCAAGCTCGGCGGCTATGTCCTTCATGGTTACGCGAGCGCTCATGCGGTTACTCCGTTATAGATAAGTTGCCAATTAATAGTCCAGTTAACGATACCCCAAAAATACTCTTCGACTCGCCGTGCTCTCCCTCAAATGCACAAAGCGCCCCGCGAACGGATGCCCGCGGAGCGCTTGGATGTCCGGACCTTATTTGATACCGCGACCCAAGTCTTCGGCGATTTTGTCTACGCCCTTAAGTGCAGCGCACGTCTTTTTGTTGGAGCAATGCCCCGTGCAAACGCCACCCTGAGCGCAGTCGGCGCAGGTGCCCTTGCGGTAGATGCGCACGCACACGGCGACAAACGCAACGCCGATAACAGCCAGTACAACAATATCGATAGGTGCCATAGCAAGCCTCCTCTAGTTAACCACCACTTACTTTACCCCATTCTCCACCTACCAAAAAGGGACAGGTTTATTTTGGTCGGTTTTATCTGCGGAAACGCCACATCTTAACTTCTGGGGCAAAGTAATCTGTCTCCCATGCACAAAAAGCCCGAGGTCGCTGGGACACCCGGGCTCGTGGAAAGGGGTTAATCCTTATTCGGACTTAGGCGGAAACTGCGGCAGAAGCAGTGTTGGTCTCGTCCTCGTCGGTCCATGCATGTTTGGGCATGGGACGGAAGATCTGGAAGAGCATCGCAACCAGCAGCACGATGGCCACAATCGTCCAGATACCAAACTGTCCCAGCACAAGCAGGTTGTAGAACTGGTTGATGAACAGGCCGATAACCCAAGCGAAGGCGCACTCGTAGCCGATGGCAATCGCGGTCCACTTGCCGGAATCCATCTGGTTGCGGATGGTGCCCATGGCGGCAAAGCACGGGGCGCACAGCAGGTTGAACGCTCCAAAGGCAACGCAAGCACCCATGGTGGGGAACATGCCGGCAAACGCGGTCCACAGGCTCGGGTCGGTCTCGGCGGCGTCGGCAACCGACAGCAGCGAGCCGGCGGTGGCGACAACGTTCTCCTTAGCGACAAGGCCAGAGGCAGTCAGCGCGGCGGCCTGCCAGGTGCTAAAGCCGAGCGGGGCGAAGATCCAAGCGACCAGGTTGCCGAGCATGGCAAGCACGGAGTAGTCCATGAACTCCTCGGGGATGCCGTCCATCGCAGGCAGGAAGCCAAAGGAGCCGTTGTAGCTGCCAAAGTTGGACAGGAACCAAACCACGACAGTGGAGGCAAAGATGACCGTGCCGGCCTTCTTGATAAAGGCCCAGCAGCGCTCCCACACGTGCAGCGCCCAAGAGCGGATCGCCGGGAAGTGGTAGGCAGGAAGCTCCATAACGAACGGCGTCGGGCGGCCGGCAAAGAGCTTGGTCTTCTTGAGCATGAGGCCCGAGGCGATGACGGCAAAGACGCCCAGGAAGTAGAAGAGCGGGCTGATCCATGCGGCGGTGGTGGAAGAATCGCCGATGATGGAGCCCATGAGCAGGGCGATGATCGGCAGCTTGGCGCCACAGGGAATGAACGTGGTGGTCATGACCGTCATGTGGCGGTCCTTCTCGTTCTCGATGGTCTTGGTAGCCATGACGCCGGGGACGCCGCAGCCCGAGGACACGAGCATGGGAATAAAGGACTTACCGGACAGGCCAAAGCGGCGGAACACGCGGTCCATGATGAAGGCGACGCGGGCCATGTAGCCGCAGTCCTCCAGGAAAGACAGCATCACAAAGAGCAGGAACATCTGCGGCACAAAGCCGAAGATGGCGCCCAGGCCGCCGACGATACCGTCGCAGACCAGCGAATCGACCAGGCCACCGTCCTCGGTGCCGCCCGCCACGAGGGCATCGTGCACCATGGTGGTAATACCGGGAACATAGGGACCGTACTGCGCCGGGTCAACCGAATCGGCGGCGTCACCCGCAACCTCGACAGCTGCGTCATAGGCATCGCGGCCCTGACCGAGCACATACCAGCCGTCGGTACCGAAGAGCTGGTCGTTGGTGAAGTCGGTCACCGTACCGCCCAAGGTGGAGACGGCGATGTAGTACACGGCAAACATGATGACCACGAAGATCGGCAGACCCAGGATACGGTTGGTAACCACGCGGTCGATCTTCTCGGAGGTGCTCATCTTGGCCGGGGCCTTGGTGAGGCACTCGTCGATGATGTGCGCGATCACGCCGTAGCGCTCACCGGTGATGATGGACTCAGCGTCATCGTCGCAGTCCTGCTCGCACTGAGCGACCAGCTCTTCGACGCGAGCGGCCTTCTCCTTGGAGAGGTTGATGAGCTTGCAGGCGTCCGCATCGCGCTCGAACAGCTTGACGGCATAGTAGCGGCGCTTGTTGGCGGGGACGCTTGCCGGCAGGTTGTTCTCGATGTGCGTCAGAACGTCCTCGATGGAGGAGTCGAACTTGTGCTCCGGCACCTGGCCCTTGGAAGCAGCGGACTTCTTAACCTGCTCGAACAGCTCCTTGATGCCCTTGTTCTTAAGAGCGGAGATCATCATAACCGGGCAGCCGAGCTTCTTGGACAGCTTGTCGGTGTCGATCTTGTCGCCGTTCTTCTCGACCAAGTCGGCCATGTTGAGGGCGACGACCACGGGCAGGCCGGTCTCGATAACCTGAAGTGCCAGGTACAGATTGCGCTCCAGGTTGGTGGCATCGACGACTTGGACGACGACATCGGGCTCGCCGCTCATGAGGTAATCGCGCGAGCATTGCTCCTCGGGGCTGTAGGGGGAAAGCGAGTAGATGCCGGGGAGGTCCGTGATGGTAACGTTCTTGTCGCTTAGGAGCTTGGCCTCCTTTTTCTCAACCGTGACGCCGGGCCAGTTGCCAACGTAGCCGTTGGCGCCGGTGATCAGGTTGAAAAGCGTGGTCTTGCCGCAGTTGGGGTTACCCGCCAGCGCGACATGGATCTGAGAATCCGCCATTCAATCCTTCTTCCTTGTGTGCCTGCGCTGCTTTCTCCGCGCAGGCTGGATAATGTGCTTCAAAGATGCTGCATTAAGTTAGAAAAACCTAACTTTATCTGCAGAAATATGCGCCAAGAGTCCTTACTGGACCTCGACGACGGCGGCCTCCTCCTTGCGGATGGAAAGCTCGTAGCCGCGCACGTTGATCTCGACCGGATCACCGAGCGGTGCAACCTTCACGACCTTGAACGAAGTGCCCTTGATGAGCCCCAGGTCCATAAGGTGGCGGCGAAGCGCACCCTCACCGTGAAGCTTGACGATGGTGGAGCTCTCGCCCACCTTAACGTCACCCAACGTCTTCATCCTCTTGTCCCCCTTTCGGTTTTTATCAAATGCTGCGAACTAACCGACGGTCATGATGTGCATGGCCACCTTGGAATCGATGCCAAAGCGTGCGCCCAGCACCGTGACGATGATATTGGCGCCACTCGAGCTCACCACGTGGATTTCGTTGCCCTCGACAAAGCCGAGGTCCTTGAGGTGGTGCTTCATGTCCTCATTGCCCTTTACACGAGACACGCGCACGGTTTCGCCCGCTTTTACCATCGAAAGCGGCATGGCCGGCATCTGCGGTCCGCAAGACATGAGTAGCTCCTAACGTCAGTTCGTCCTTAACATCGACGCGATAAAAGTTAACCACGTCTATGTTCGCTTTAGTAAACTAACACGTGGTTAACTTTTTGGAAAGGGTCCCCATTCAGATTTCGAAAAAGTTTCCTATACGAAACAAAACAAAAAGGCGCGGCAAAGAGCTGTCCTTTGCCGCGCCCCGTCATGCTTAGAGCGAGAGGTTTCTGATCGACGTAACGCAGGAAGCCTCGTCTACGCCCGAAACACGAAAGACGACGCTCTCGCCGCACTCACCATAGAGGGCCATGAGTCCCATGACATCGCGGCCATCCGTGTGGCGATCGCCGATGCTGACTGACACGTCGCTACGATGCTTGGCAATGATGTCATAGAGCAGCGCAACCGGGCGGGCATGTAATCCCAACGGATCTTTAATCGTCTTTGTAAACTCGACCATGTCCCCTCCCACGACATCGCACATTCGGCCGGCAAACCCAGCCACGTGGTAGTTATTGTACGTTACCGGCGCACCCCCGTCTCACAAAAAACGAGGGAAGGCACGCGTCCTTCCCTCGTTGCGGGCAATATGTAGCCACTCGCCTACATCAGGCGCAGGCTGACGTCCTTGAGCTGGGCGCCACTAACGGCACTCGGGGCGCCCGACATGAGGTCGGAGCCGCTGGCCGTCTTGGGGAACGCCATGACGTCGCGGATGGAGTCGGAACCGGTGAGCAGCATGCACACGCGGTCCAGGCCCAGAGCGAAACCGCCCATCGGGGGCGCACCAAACTTGAGGGCCTCCATGAGGAAGCCGAACTGCGACTCGGCGCGCTCCTCGGTAAAGCCCAGGAGCTTGAGCATGGACATCTGCATCTCGGCGTTGTGGATACGCATACCGCCACCGCCGGCCTCAAAGCCGTCCATGACAAAGTCATAGGTGCAAGAACCGGCCGCCAGCGGGTCGGCCTCGATCTTGGCGATGTCGGTCTCGGTCGGCAGCGTGAAGGGCTGATGCTCGGCAGCGTAGGCCTTGCGGTCCTCATCCCAGTGGAACAGCGGGAAGTTGACGACCCACAGGAAGTCGTGGCCCTCACGCTTGATCTCGAGTGCGTTGGCCATGTGGGAACGCATGCCGCCCAGGATCTCGTCAGAGAGCAGGCGCGGGCCGGCGGCGAACATCACGAGGTCGCCAGGCTCGACGTCCATGCGCTCGCGCAGAGCAGCCATCTCCTCGTCCGAGAAGAACTTGACGATGGGGCTGTTGATGGAGCCGTCCTCGCGGAAGGCGATCCAGGCCAGGCCCTTGGCGCCAAACGTGGAGGCCACGCCGGCGAGCTTATCGATCTTGGCACGTGCCCAGGCGCCGGCGCCCTTGGCGTTGATGGCCTTGACGACAGAGCCCTCCTCGTTCGCGGCAGTCGCAAAGACCTTGAACTTGGAGTTGGCAAAGATGTCGGTCAGGTCGACCAGGTGCATGCCATAGCGGGTATCGGGCTTGTCGGAGCCATAGGTGTCCATGGCCTCCCAGTAGTTCATGCGACGCAGCGGCGTGGGCATCTCGACGCCCATGCGGCCGAAGGCATCGGCCAGGACCTCTTCGAGCGCACTCATAACGTCGTTCTGGTCCACGAAGGACATCTCGATATCGACCTGGGTGAACTCGGGCTGACGGTCGGCACGCAGGTCCTCGTCGCGGAAGCACTTGGCGACCTGGTAGTAGCGCTCGACGCCACCGACCATGAGCAGCTGCTTCAGGAGCTGCGGGGACTGCGGCAGGGCGTAGAAGTTACCCGGCTGGATACGGCTGGGAACGATGAAGTCTCGAGCGCCCTCGGGCGTGGACTTAAACAGGGAGGGCGTCTCGACCTCCATGAACTCACGGTTGTGCAGCGCCTCGCGAATGGCAAAGGTGAAGTCGGAGCGCTGCTTGAGGTTGGCCATCATCTCGGGACGGCGGAGGTCCAGATAGCGATAGCGCAGGCGGGTGTCCTCGCTGGTCTCGATGCCGTCCTCGATCTGGAACGGCGGGGTGACGGACGTGTTGAGCACCTCGGCGTGGTCGGTCAGGACCTCGATCTCGCCGGTCGCGAGCTTGGTGTTGGTGGTCTCCTCGCCACGGGCGCGCACGACGCCGTGAATCTTGATGGGCCACTCGGGACGCATAGTCTCGGCGATCTTAAAGGCATCGCCGTCGGAGTGCTCGGGGTCGAAGGTGAGCTGCGTGATGCCCTCGCGGTCGCGAAGGTCGCAGAAGATAAGGCCGCCGTGATCGCGACGACGGCTCACCCAACCGGTGAGGGTGACCTCTTCGCCCACGTTCTCGAAGCGAAGCTCGCCGCAGGTACGGGTGTGCATGGAATGCTCATCGATGGGACGGGTCTGGCTCATACCAGTGATCCTCCTTTATGGATCTGTGCCGCCCCGTGTCGTTCCGGGCGGCGTCGTACAGATTTGCCCAGCCTGCGTAAACCGCGCAGCCAGACATGGCGTTCTATCTTATCGCACCCGCGTCGATGTGCCGCGAAAAAGTAGCTCTTGCCCAAAGACTTGACGGAGACGAAACAATTGACGCGGCCTGGCCGTCGCCAAGGCGCGCCGCGTGCGACAATGTGCCCCAATACAACTGCACTCGGAAAGGCCCGTCATGACCGCACGCCTCATCGTTATGGATATCGACTCCACGCTCATCAACCAAGAGGTCATCGACCTGTTGGGCGAAGAGGCCGGCGTGGGCGAGCAGGTGGCACAGATCACCGAGCGCGCCATGCGCGGCGAGCTCGACTTTAAGCAAGCACTCGAGGAACGCGTGGGGCTGCTCACCGGCCTGGACGAGAGCGTATTCGAGCGCACCTTTGAGCGCGTGACATTTACCCCCGGCGCGCTAGAGCTTGTGCGCTCGGCACACAGCAAGGGCTGGAAGGTCGGCGTGGTAAGCGGCGGCTTTCACGAGGTCGCCGACAAGATCGTGGCCGCCGCGGGCATCGACTTTTGCCTCGCTAACCGCCTGGAGGTCGTGGACGGCAAGCTCACCGGCAAGCTGGCGACAGACATTGTGACCAAGGAATCCAAGCTCATCCAGCTGCTGGATTGGGCGGTTGAGTGCGGCGTCGATATGGCACACACCGTGGCAATCGGCGACGGCGCCAACGACATCCCCATGATTCAGGCCGCGGGCACGGGCATCGCGTTTTGCGCCAAGCCCAAGACGCGCGAAGCCGCCCCGTTTGCCATCGACGAGCGCAACCTGATGCTCGCCATGGACATCATCCTGCGCGACTAGTCGATCTTTCTAACAATTGAATCAGTCTGTCCTATAGTTTCCGAACAATTTTGTCTTAGTGTTCGGAAACATACCCTTTGAGTGCTAGACTTTGCGCCGTCGAAGGGAACATATATGGATAAGCGAGATCTTGAGCAGCTGCTGAGCGATGTTGCCGGCGGAGCAGTCACCCCGGCTGTCGCCCTTACGCGCATCCAGACGGCGCCAACCGCCGATCTGGGTTTTGCGCAGCTCGATCTTTCACGCGGGGTACGCCAGGGAGCCGGCGAGGTTGTCTACGGTGCCGGTAAAACCGCCGAGCAGATTGCCGCCATTATCGAGGCGCTGCGCGATGCCGGCCAGGAGCGCATCCTGGTCACGCGCCTGGACGCCGAAAAGGCAGCCCGTACCTCGGAGCTCCTCGACAACGACATCGACCTGGGATATGTCCCGGACGCGCAGCTCGCCCTCGTGGGCGGCAAGCCCTCCCCTACTGGCAACGGACGCATCGTCGTCGCCTGCGCCGGCACGAGCGACTTGCCCGTCGCCGAGGAAGCCGCGTTGACGGCCGAGTTCTATGGCAACGAGGTCGACCGCCTCTACGACGTAGGTGTCGCCGGCCTGCACCGCCTGCTCGCGCATGCCGAGGAACTTGCCCAGGCGCAGGTGGTCATCGCCATCGCCGGCATGGAGGGCGCGCTGGCGAGCGTTATCGGCGGTCTGGTGAGCTGTCCGGTCATCGCCGTTCCCACCAGCGTTGGCTACGGCGCAAGTTTTGGTGGCGTAGCTGCACTGCTCGCCATGCTCAACTCCTGTGCCAGCGGCGTTTCGGTCGTCAATATCGACAACGGCTTTGGCGCCGCCTACCAGGCAAGTCTTATCAATCATCTGAGCGCCGGCACACCCCGCGCCCGCTAAGGAGCATTCCATGTCCAATCATCAGCACACGCTTATCATCGACGGCACCTCAGGCATCAGCGGCGATATGACCGTCGCGGCCCTGCTCGATCTGGGCGCCAGCGAGGAGCACCTGCGCGAACAGCTCGCCACACTGCCGGTCGACGGCTTTACGATCGCCGTCACGCGTGCAAACAAGCATGGCATCGACGCCTGCGATTTCGACGTCCAGCTTGCAGAGGGACTCGAGAACCACGACCACGATATGGCCTGGCTCTACGGCAACGAAACAGCTGTCGAGCACACGCACGAGCACGAGCACGGGCATGAGCATGAGCATCACCATCATGATCATGGCGGGCACGAACACGAGCACTGCCATGAGCACGACCATGAGGGCCACGCCCATGAGCACGAAGATCATCACCACACCCACCACCATCACCACCGTTCTTTGGCGGACGTCACCGCCATCATCGATGGCTCGCAGCTAAGCGATGGCGCCAAGCGTCGCGCCCTCGCCATTTTTTCCGTACTCGCCGCGGCCGAGGCCAAGGCTCACGGCAAAACGCCCGAGACCGTCATGTTCCACGAGGTGGGCGCCGTCGACTCCATCGTCGACGTCTGCTCTGTCGCCATCTGCCTCGATGACCTGGGCATCGAGGATATTGTCGTCGAGTCGCTCTCCGAGGGCCACGGCACCATCCACTGTGCCCACGGCCTTATGCCCATTCCCGTCCCCGCTGTCATCAACCTGTGCCAGGCAGGCAATATCGCCCTCATGCCTGCACCGGTCGCTGGCGAGCTCGTGACGCCCACGGGCGCTGCCATCGTCACCGCGCTGCGCACGTCCGAGCACCTGCCGGCACGCTACCACATCGAAGCCGTCGGCTACGGCGCCGGCAAGCGCCCCTACGAGGGTTGCTCCGGCACGCTCCGTTGTCTGCTCGTTCACGTGGATGCATAGCCATGGATGCCCGCAAAGAAAAAAGCCGCGCTGCCATCGTTGCAGCGTTCTCCGAGCTGCTACGCGAAGAGGATTACGGCAAGATTACCGTCGGCGACATCATCGCTCGTGCCCATGTTGGTCGGGCCACGTTCTACGGCCTCTTCAAGAGCAAAGACGACCTACTGTCCGAGCTCGTGAACGACATCTGCACCCACGCCCTCGACGACGATGGTACGCCGCTCGACGACCCACTCGTGCAAGTCGAGCATATCCTCAACAACCTCTGGGAACGCCGTCAGGGCGTTCGAGCCCTCGTAGCCGGAGCCGGCTCGCGCGTCTTCGCCGACTGTCTCCGCAAGACCATCATGTCACGAGCAGCCGAAACCGTCCCCGCCGACCCCACAGGCCCCGCCGGCACCATGGACCGCAGCTTCTTACTACACCACATAGCCTCAAGCTTCGTAGCCACCGTCCAATGGTGGGCCTGGCACAACTTCCAAGCAGACAAAGCCGACGTAGCCAAAGACTACCTCTCAGCCATAAAGCCCCTCTTCAGATAGACGCTTCCTCCCAAGGCGTCATCCCTTCCCAAAGTATCGCCCTCATCTCAGCGCCCCCAACAGCCAAGCGCCCACCACATCCAAATTCAGACATATATGTTGGGCTGCTTGCTCGAGCGTAGCAAAGACCCCGCAGCTGGCCGCATGGGGTAACTTCCCAGCGCATTCCGCAGGACGAAAGAGCCCCCGCCGCACGAAGTGTGAACTGCACCCCAAAACTTGGACGGCTTAAATAAAAGCTACGCCGCAAGGGACTGTCTCCGGAACTCCTCCGGGGTCAGTCCCTTCAGTTTA
>CABUJH010000006.1 GCA_902491895.1 uncultured Collinsella sp.
AGGCGCGCTACCACAAGATCATCATCATGACCGATGCAGACGTCGACGGCGCGCATATCCGCATCCTGCTGCTGACGTTCTTCTACAAGTACATGCGTCCGCTGATCGATGCCGGCTACGTCTATGTTGCCTGCCCGCCCATCTTTGGCATTAAGGTGCGCAACAAGATCCACTACGTGTATCCCAACGGCCGCCAGCCCGAAGACGAGATCCTGCGCGATACCATCCAGAGTCTGGGCCTGAACCCCGATGATAACGACGAGGACGGCAAGGCCAAGGACGGCAAGATCACCAAAAAGCGCAAGGGCTATACCGTCCAGCGCTACAAGGGCCTGGGCGAGATGGACCCCAAACAGCTTGCCTCGACGACGATGGACCCAAAGACCCGCATTCTGCAGCGTGTGTCGATCGAGGACGCCGTGGTGGCGGACCGCGCCGTGCGCGAGCTGATGGGTTCCGAGGTCGGCTATCGCCGCGAGTACATCGAGAAGCATGCACATGATGCACGATTCCTTGACGCTTAAGAGGAGGTAACGTGGCAGACGATATCAACAATAACGAGGGTATGGACGAGGCCGGCGATGCCGGTATGCCCGATGATCTGAAGCGCCTGCTTGCCCGTGCTGAGCAGGGCGAGGACGGCGATCCGGACGCCTATAACCCCGATGCCGATGATGATGAGGAAGAGGACGACGACGGTGAGCTCGAGGAGAGCTTTGGCGAAGTCGATCGTGGCGCCTCGGCCGGCGAGGACATCAACGGCGGCCAGCTCCAGATTTCGGAGTTCGGTCGCGAGATGAAGCAGTCGTTCATCGAGTATTCGATGTCGGTTATCACAGCGCGTGCCCTGCCGGACGTGCGCGACGGCTTAAAGCCGGTACACCGCCGCATCCTGTACGCGATGAACGAGAGCGGCATCTACCCCAACCGCCCACACAAAAAGTCGGCCTGGACGGTCGGCGAAGTTATCGGTAAGTACCACCCGCACGGTGACTCTGCGGTCTACGAGGCCATGGTCCGCCTGGCGCAGTGGTTCTCCATGCGCACGCCGCTCATCGACGGTCACGGCAACTTCGGCAACATCGATGGCGACGGCGCGGCGGCCATGCGTTACACCGAGAGCCGCCTGGCCAAGCCCGCCATGGAACTGCTGCGTGACTTGCAGAAGGATACCGTCGACTGGCAGCCCAACTACGACGAATCGCTCGCCGAGCCCGTGGCACTGCCTGCGCGCTTCCCCAACCTGCTGGTCAACGGCAGCCAGGGCATCGCCGTCGGCATGGCCACCAACATCGCCCCGCATAACCTCACCGAGGCGATCGAGGCCACCTGCTACCTGATCGACAACCCCGACGCCACCGTCGACGAGCTCATGCAGATCATGCCCGGTCCGGACTTCCCCACCGGCGCCATCATCATGGGCAGCGCCGGCATTAAGCAGAGCTACGAGACCGGCCGCGGCTCCATTACCGTGCGTGCCAAGGCACATGTGGAGTCCACCAAGACCGGCCGCAGCCGCCTGGTCTTTACCGAGATTCCCTACATGGTCAACAAGGGCACCCTGCAGGAGAAGATCGCCCAACTCGTCAACGACAAGCGCATTGAGGGCATCTCGGATATGCGCGATGAGTCCAACCAGAAGGGCATCCGTCTGGTCATCGAGCTCAAGAAGGGCGTCATTCCGCAGGTCGTGCTCAACAACCTGTATAAGTACACCTCGCTGCAGACGACCTTTGGCGCCAACAACCTGGCACTCGTCAACGGCGTTCCCAAATGCCTGAGCCTGCGCGAGATGCTGCAGCACTACATCGACCACCAGGTCGACGTCGTCACCCGCCGCACCCGCTTCGACCTTAAGAAAGCCCAGGCCCGCGCTCATATCCTCGAGGGTTACCTGATGGCCCTTGACCATATCGACGAGGTCATTAGCATCATCCGCTCCTCGCAGACCGACTCCGAGGCCAGCAGCCGCCTGATCGAGCGCTTTGGCTTTACGCCCGAGCAGACCACGGCCATCCTCGAGATGAAGCTGCGCCGCCTGACCGGCCTGGAGCGCGACAAGATCCAAGAAGAGTTGGACGGCCTGCGCCGCGCCATCGCCTACTACGAGGACCTGCTGGCGCACGAGGAGAAGATCCTGGGCGTCATCAAGGAAGAGATGCGCGAGATCTCCAAGAAGTTTGGCGACAAGCGCCGCACCGAGATCAGCCAGGTTGAGAAGGACCTGGATGTCGAGGACCTCATCGCCGACGAGGATATGGTCGTGACCATCACCCACACCGGCTACGTTAAGCGTATCCCGGTGGCTGCCTACCGTGCCCAGAAGCGCGGTGGCAAGGGCGTGTCGGGCGTCAACCTCAAAGAGGATGACGTTATCGATGAGATGTTCATCGCGTCCACGCACGAGTACGTGCTGTTCTTCTCGAGCAAGGGCAAGGTCTATCGTCTGAAGGTGCACGAGCTGCCGGTGGGTACGCGCCAGGCGCGCGGTACCGCGATCGTCAACCTGCTGCCCTTCGAGGAGGGCGAGAAGATCGCGAGCGTCATCAGCTGCCGCGAGTTCCCGGCCGACGAGTACCTGATGTTTGCCACAAAGAGCGGCATGGTCAAGAAGACCGTGATGAGCGCATATGACCGCAGCCGTCGCGACGGCCTGATCGCTATCAACCTGCGTGACGACGACGCG
Source organism: uncultured Collinsella sp. (assembly GCA_902491895.1). GTDB lineage: Bacteria > Actinomycetota > Coriobacteriia > Coriobacteriales > Coriobacteriaceae > Collinsella. Next base: position 2,687 of record CABUJH010000006.1, read on the forward strand.
CTGCTGAATGTGCGCCGCGTGCGCGAGGGCGACAAGATTATCCTGGCCACCACCGCAGGCAAGGCGATCATGTTCTCCGAGGAGCAGGTGCGCGCCACCGGCCGCGATACCAGCGGCGTTCGCGGTATCGGTATGAAGGACGGCGTGAGCGTTCTGGGCATGGAAGTCACTAACGGCAACGGTGATCTGTTCGTCATCACCGAGCGCGGCTACGGCAAGCGCACGCCGGTCGCGGACTACCCGGAGCAGAATCGCGGCGGCCAGGGCGTCTACACCATTCAAATGACCGAGCGCAAGGGCAACCTCGCGGCAATGAAGACGGTGGGCCCGCAGCACGAGCTGTTCATCGTGACGGAGGGCGCGACGGTCATTCGCGTTAAGACCGACGAGATCAGCCAGACTGGCCGCGCCACCCAGGGCGTCAAGATGATGACCGTCGACGACAACGACCGCATCTGCGCCGTGGCCCGCATGACGGCCGCCAAAGAGAGGCCCGAAGGCGAAGCCACAGAAAACGGCTCCGCCCCCGAAGAAACCCCTGTCGATCTAGGCGACGGCAACGACATGCCGGAAGATCTCCTAGACGAGTAAGAGGCCCTAGCTGGTAGAAAATATCAGACACCATATATCGGCGGTCGGCGCACTGCGCGCCGACCGCTTTTTTGAAAACCTTGGGACCCCATGGTCGCTGGGCTGGCGAGATGGTTTTGGTTTGTCGCGAGTTCCGCACGCAAAGAAGGCCACTTAATGTGGCCTTCGTCTTGCGCAGGACTGTCCGAGCAGCAAACCAAAACCATCTCGCCAGCCCAGCGACCACCCCTCCCAAAGATTTTCAAAAAAGTTGTTGACGCGCGCGTAACGACTCGTCTAATATATCCCTTGCGCGATGGACCTGTAGCTCAGTTGGTTAGAGCGTCCGGCTGATAACCGGGAGGTCACAAGTTCGAATCTTGTCAGGTCCACCACTTTCTTTCGCAATAAACACCCCAGCGAGAGCCGAGTCGCCGCTGGGGTGTTTATTACTGTCTCCGTGGGGGTTTAGCTCAGCTGGGAGAGCGCGGGCTTTGCAAGCCTGAGGTCAGGGGTTCGATCCCCCTAACCTCCACCATGATGGACCTGTAGCTCAGTTGGTTAGAGCGTCCGGCTGATAACCGGGAGGTCACAAGTTCGAATCTTGTCAGGTCCACCATCAAAACCGTGAAGAGCCCTGGGGCGTTGCCTCGGGGCTTTTTTCTTACCTACTGAAAGTAGTCAAAAAAGCCCCGTCCCAAATTAACTACTTTGATTTTGTGTGCTGTGCGAAAGTTTGGGTAGTATAGCTATTCAATGCGGCGGGCTGCCGCGTGTTAACCGCTACGTACCGGAGGTGTTCCATGGTTCGTGTCGACATAGAGACCATCGTCATGGCCGCCGGTCCCGTGCCATCGCTTATCGTACTTCGTGAGCGCAGCAGCAAATCGGACTCGCCCGCGCCGCTGCGTTCCCTTTCCATTCAGACTGGTTCGTTTGAAGCTGCTGCCATCAGCCGCGGCATCGATAGCGGCCGCGCCGAGCGCCCGATCACCCATGACCTGCTGCTCGATACCGTTGACGCCCTGGGCGCCAAGCTCGAGCGCATCGAGATCGTTCGCGCCGAGCCGCCGGTGTTCTACGCGACGATCGTCGTACTGGCCGATGGCGAGGAGCGCAAGATCGACGCCCGCCCCAGTGACGCCATTGCCCTTGCCGTGCGCAGCAATGCCCCCATGTTTGTGGAGGACGACATCATGAATCGCCTGGGCACTGTTTCCACCCACGCCGAGGATGTCGACGACGAGCAGGAGTTCGAGAAGTTCGACGAGTTCGTCCATACGCTCTCCCCCGATGATTTCTAAATGCGGGGCGGACGGGTTGCGGAGCGTTCGCTGATGGCCGGCGGTATCTCGGCTGAGGCGGCGGCCATTGCGCGCGAGGCCCAGATGCGCTCGGAGGCATCCGAGGCGGCTCGCATTGCCTATGTGACGCAGGCCCACACGCTTCGCGAGCGCCGCGGCTCGTTTATCAAGATGGTTGTCGTCTCCGCCCTTGTCGCGGCAATCTGCTCGCGCCTTCGTGGTACAGTTGGTGCGCTTGGGTTTTCGATTTCAACAGGCTTGGTAATCTGGGGTGTGGTCGATGCAGTAATGCTGACCAACCAGATCAAGGTACTCGACAAGCGCGCGATGGATATGATGCGCGCCCGCGACGCTGCCGCCAAGATCGCTGCCGAGGCACAAGAACTGTAACGACGCCAGACTCGATGGGAAGGTCTAAAGATGGCACAGGATATGCAAGACGCCGGTAACGTCTCCGCCGAGCTCGACGCCATGGTGTGTGACCTGATTGGTGCATTCTTGGACGACCTTGCCGCCGGCGAGAATCCGGGCGTAGTTGTGGCGATCGAGGACGCTGCTTCCAACCGCTATCTGGCCGCGCTCGACGAAGATGGCGAGGAGGCATGCCTCGAGGCTGCCACCAACTTTATCTCCGAGCACAAGATGGGTCTTAAGGACGAGGGGCTGGGCCGCATCGCCCGCTATGCCATCGGCTATACCGGTTGTGTCGAAATTGACGGCGGCTATCACGACGCCCTGCTTGTGAGCTTCTTCGAAACCACGCTCGAGAGCGGTTTTTCGGCATACGTGCTGTATGAGGGCATGGGTGCCGGCGATGGTTTTATGTGGAGCGACCCTGAACCTGCAGGTGAGGAAACCCCTCTCATCTAAAATCGCTAAAATAAACGAGTTTTCGGTAAAAGGCTCAATATTCCCGCTGAGCGTTGTGTCGCTGGGCGGGCCGCATACGCGTGCCGTTTGTATATGGATAGAAGATAGGGGAACTACATGCGCGTAGACAATCTGAGGAACATCGCCATCATCGCCCACGTCGACCACGGCAAGACGACGATGGTCGACAAGCTCCTGCGTGCCACGGACGCCTTCCGTGCCAACCAGCAGGTCGAGGACCGCGTCCTGGATTCCAACGACCAGGAGCGCGAGCGCGGCATTACGATTCTCGCCAAGAACATCTCTATCGAGTACAAGGACGTTAAGATCAACGTCATCGACACCCCGGGCCACGCCGACTTTGGCGGCGAGGTCGAGCGCGTGCTGCGTATGGCCGACGGCGCCCTGCTGCTGGTCGACGCTTTTGAGGGCCCCATGCCCCAGACCCGCTTCGTGCTGCGTCACGCTATCGACACCGGCCTCAAGATCATGATCGTTATCAACAAGATCGATCGTCCGGGCGCCAACCCCGAGAAGGCCTACAACGACTGCCTGGACCTTATGGCCGACCTGGGTGCCACCGACGACCAGCTCGAGTTCGCCATGGAGCACGTGGTCTACGCCAGCGCCATGAACGGCTTTGCCCGCCTCGACCCCAACGACGGCAACATGGACATGTATCCGCTGCTCGATATGATCATCGACGACATGCCCGCGCCCGAGGTTGACGAGAACGCCCCGCTGGCCATGCAGTGTGTGACCATCGACCACTCCAACTTTGTCGGCCGCATCGGCATCGGTCGCGTGTATTCCGGCACCATCCACCAGGGCGACCAGATCCTGGTTGTTAAGAACGACGGCTCCAGCGCCACCGCTACCGTCAAGCAGCTCTTTACCTTCGACTACCTGGGCCGCACCGAGTGCCAAGAAGTCGGCGCCGGCGACATTGCCGCTGTCGTGGGTATCGACCGCACCGATATCGGCGATGTCTACACCGACCCCGAGAACCCTGTCGAGCTCGAGCCCATCGAGATCGACCCGCCGACCCTGTCCATCGTCTTTGAGGCTTCGACCTCCCCGCTCGTCGGCCGCGACGGCGACATCGTGGGCGCCCGTCAGCTCAAGGAGCGCCTGTTCAACGAGGCCGAGAACAACGTGACCATGAAGATCGAGGAGCTCGAGGACAAGAGCGGCGTCGAGGTCTCGGGCCGCGGCATTCTGCACCTGTCCGTTCTGATGGAGTCCATGCGCCGCGAGGGCTTTGAGTTCCAGGTCGGCCGTCCCCGCGTTCTGTTTAAGAAGGACGAGAACGGCAACAAGATGGAACCCGTCGAGCAGGCCGTCGTTGAGTGCCCGGACGAGTACTCAGGCAAGGTCGTTGAGGTCTTCGGCACCTCCGGCGGCATCATGACGAGCATGGATACCTCGGGCATCGTGACGCACCTCGAGTTTAAGATCCCGACCCGCGGCATCATGGGCCTTAAGAACCGCATCATGAACGTCACCCACGGCGAGGGCGTGTTCTACCACACCTTCCTGGAGTATGGCCCCTACGCCGGCGAGATCGGCAACCGTCAGAACGGCGCTATGATCTCCATGACCACCGAGAAGGCCGTTGCCTACGCCCTGGGTACGCTGCAGGAGCGCGGCCAGCTGTTTGTTGAGCCGGGCACCGAGTGTTACGAGGGCATGATCGTGGGCGAGCGCAGCAAGGCCGGCGACATGGTCGTCAACATCGCCCGCACCAAGAACCTGGGCAACCAGCGTTCCTCGACCTCCGATATCTCCGTCCAGCTGGTGCCGCCTCGCACCTTCTCGCTGGAGGAGGCGCTGGAGTACATCGCCGACGACGAGCTGGTCGAGATCACTCCCAAGAACATTCGCCTGCGCAAGCGTCTGCTCAACGCCACCGACCGCAAGAAGGCTGCCGTCCGCGCCGGCCAGGTCAACAAATAAGCGCTGGGGCTTATAGCCGCCAATAAGAAAGGGCGTCGACCGCGATGGTCGGCGCCCTTTTTGGTGCAAGGGGAACAGATTCGTTTGCACCGCAGTGGGGGGGGCGGCTGTCCCTCCGAGCGGCTTTTCAGGCAAAGTTAAGTTGTTTAAACATATACATGAATCTTTGAAATATAAACGCTTTGATACAAAACTGTTAACAGGTAAATATCAACTGGTATTAAATTAAAAGACCTCTTTACCTGCGGTTTACATGACTGGTATCTATATTGTATGTTATGCATTGTGGCATAGACGAACCGTCTTAGAAGTTGCTCCCCAATGGGTTCTTGCAATGCGCTAGGTAGGTTCTCGTTGATGTTGGGGTTTGTGTTCGATCCGACGATTCGCCGTATTCCACAACGTGTTGTAGGAATTAGGGGACAACTATGGACGCACACCGCTCACAGTCGCTGGGTATGGCGGCCCTGATCTTCATTTTAATTAGCCTCACCGTCGCAGTTTTCCACGGCGCAGCCCCGTGCGCGCCGATGACGTGACGACGCCGACGCCGATTGTGATTGATGAGAATACTGCGGACGTTACGGTTGAGCTTTATACCGACGAGAACCGTAAAGTGCCTTTGGGTAATACTGCCGTGCTTTCGACCGACACCCTATACGGTTCGTTTAGCGCGGACTTTAGGCCGAACCATACCCCGAGCTCGGCGCAAAACGTTGCGGAGTACTCTCTTCCGAGCAATGTTAAGTTATTGAAGGATGAAAGCGGGTTGCTCTATGACGGTTTGGGCAAAGAGGCTGGCACCTGGAAGTGCGAGAATAATAAGCTGATTTTCACTTTCGACCAAAACTGGATTAATACGAATCCGTCCGATGTTCATGTCGGTGTTGATTTTTCATTCAAGCTAGCAAATGAGAACGTTGGCTCCGGCGATACAACAAAAGTCGAATTTCCCGGAACGGCCGGAATTGACATTTCGACCAAAGACGGCGACGTGGCGGGAACGAAGGAAGGCAAGTTCTCTCAATCCGGCGGTGAAGGAAAAGTAACGTGGACTCTTAAGCTGGTGGTCGAGTCCTATGCTCACAATGTCCAGCTCACCGATGAGTTGGGTAGCAATTTTACGTTTGTGCCTGAATCGTTTAAGTTGAACGGCGAGACGCTCAAGCAGCAGCCGAGCATTAACGAGCAGACCGCGACTCTTAATTTGGGTAACTTGTCCAAAGGGACTCATACGATTACCTATGATTCGGTGATGAACCCGGATGTATCCGTGGGCAACAAAGTTTGGATTAACCAACTCGACGGTTCAAAAAACAATGCCAGCTGGACATGGGGCGGAGACCGTAGAGGTGGATTGGAAAAGCCGGGTTTAGCAAATGATTTCCGCTATGACATGATCAACAAGAGCGATGGCACCGGAACGCCGTCCGATATCAAATGGATCGTTACGCTCAACAACGGTGATATCAAAACCGACATGAATGGCTATACATTCACCGACACGCTGGACGACAAGCAGACGTATACGGGTAATTACATCGTTTATAGGGGACTCTACGGGGAAGACGAGATCGCTCGCGGCGATCTCGATAGCTCCACCGGTAAAACGTTTAGCTATAAGTTCTCAGGTCTATCTGACACAGATAAGTACAAGCCCTATCGCATTGTCTATCACACTCAAATGAAAGATCAGGACTCGTATGACACGGTGAGCAATAGTGCGAATATCTCGCGTGGCAATTCCGTTTCCGGCACGGATAGCGGCACGTTTACGCCGAAGCTGGTGGGGACGCAGATTAAAAAGAGACTTGTGAATGACTCTGATGCGGCGACAACAGGTCAGGCAACCTGGGAGCTTCGGATAGCACTGGGTTCCATTGTTAATACAATGAATCCATCAGAGGTCAAGGTTTACGATACGTTTCAGACGGCCTGGAACCAAAATATCGGCCCAGACGTCGACAGCTATTCTATTAAAATCGGCGATGTCTCTTTGGAAAAAGGCGTCGATTGGTGGTTCGAAGGCGGCAGTGATTCAACGTCGTTTGGAACCAAGAAAAACTTCAACCTATTCATTCGGATAAGCGATAGGGTGAAGGGTGCGCTCAAAGATAACCCGGATGCGGTAATTAGTTATAAGACAAAATCCGATGCGCTTCCTGGCTGGTACTCCAATTTTGCATCAGTGGAAGTAAGCGGTACTAAGTATTTCACTGACTTTATCTATTACTACGTCGATGCAAACTCAACTCCTGGGGTCGAGAAGCCTTCGTCGAAGACTGCAGTTTCTTGGAAGGGGGATTTCGACTGGAGCAAAATCGATGGGTCTAAGGAAAAGGGCGCATGGATCGTTGACTGGACGGTTTATGCCAACAGAGGCAAGACGCCAAGCGGAGAGTGTTACGGCGCCGGCAAGCTTGATAACCAACCGCTGAACGTTGTGGACACACTACCGAGCGGTATGAGCTATGTGCAGGGGTCTGCTAAATACTCGCTGATTCAGAATCCGTATGACCAGAAAGCGTATAACGGTACCGCCCAGCGAGAGAAGACCGTCGCCGACAGCCTACCCCTTGCGAACGTCAGTGATGACAAAGGCACCGTTACCTTCTCCATCCCCACGACGGCGCTCGGCAACTATGCCGGCTACGCAAAGCTCACGTACCAGACGGCGGTCAAGCGCGGTGAGCTCGATACCTCCAAGAATGAAGTGAAGTTCATCAACTCGGCCAGTGCCGAGTCGGGGAGCAAGACGTTCGACTCCGGTAGCGGAACCGTCACCATTAAGAACAACGTACTGCAAAAGACCGGCGATCAGGTCGCCAATAGCAAGCGCATCAAGTACACCATTTTGGTTAATGAATCGGCAGTTAACCTTAAGAGCGACAGTGACTTCCTTGAGCTTGTCGATGTCATGGATGCCAAGTGCACGCTGGTGACGGATTCGGTCAATGTGTCCCAATACGATGGGGCAGGCTGGAAGTTGCTTGGCTCTGACAAATGCCCCGTTTCCGCTAGGACCATTGAAGATGAAAACGGCGCGGCGTGTACAAAGATGACGCTCCGCGTGCCCGATAAGGAGTATCTCAAAGTTGAGTATGAAGTGATCCCTGCAGGTAACGAGGGGGAAACGGTTTCTCTGAGCAACAAAGCGTCGCTTACGGGTGTCTACGACGGTGATACGGTCCATTCAAAAGACTGGGCTATTAAAAAGGCGTCTGGTTCGGCTGGCGGTAGCGGTTACGGCGTAACGGTTACCAAGGTCGACGAGAGCGATGTCACAAAAAAGCTGCCCGGTGCTGAGTTCACGCTCTACGAGGTTGATATGGACAAGGCGTTAAAGTTCGGCCTCGATTCTGCGAAAACGCGGATTCGGAGTGATGAAACAGACGAAAAGGGCACGGTAACGTTCGGCACTCCTACGCAAAAGATGGAAGCCTACAAGTTGTATTGCCTTGAGGAGACCAAGGCGCCCGGCGGATACAATATTGCCTCTAAACCGGTGTGGATTCTGCTCAAAGGCAACAATGAGGACGACTATCAGAAGGCCCTTACCAAGGCAGAAGAGCTGAGGGCAAAGGGTGTCGACATTGACACTCCAACGGTGAGTACCGACATCACGGTCTATGATGCGCCCTATAGCGGTCAAGCTACAATTTCTGCCACCAAGACGCTCGAAGGCTCGACCTTGCAAGAAAGCCAGTTCGGGTTTGTGCTCAAGGACAAGAAGACCGGTAAGGTTCTCCAGACCATCAGGAACGGTGCGGATGGTGATATTAACTTTGTCTTGGATTACACCAAGACGGGGATCTATGAGTACGCCATCTCCGAGGTCATTCCCGCGGGCGCCGAGAACAACGTCAAGGACCACATCACCTACGACACGACCAAACATGAGGTTAAGGTTGTCGTGACTAATGGAGAAGGAAAGCTAAACACCGAGGTCACCTACGACAACGGCTCTACAACCCCACCGATCTTTACCAACAAGTACTCGACCACGCTTCCCGAGGCGGGCGGGGCTGGCTTGACTATGACATATCTTGCTGGCGCTTCGCTGTTGTGTTTTGCCGCGACGTGGATGCATGCTCGTCGCCATCGCGATCAAGGTCGAGGTGGTAGCCGTGAGTAGGCTTAACCGCCGCTTGTTGGCTGCCGCGACGATAATCATGGCCGCTATTCTGTCTTTCGCGATTGCCCCTGGGGCGGCCCGTGCTGCCGACACCGGAGCCATTACGGTGGACGGTACGGTTGCGACGCGGTATGACGCGTACCAGCTCCTTTCGGCGACCGTTGTCGACGACGCCGATACTGACCAAAAAATTGCAACTGACGTAACATGGGCGAATGATGCCATTTGCCAGGCCGTTCTTCCCGTGCTTCATGATGCGGGGCTTGATAGCCCGGCCTCGACGGCGCAATCGGCAGCCGAATGGATGAATGCCGACGGACACATGACGACCGCGCTGACGGCAAAGCTTGCCTGTGCGATTTGCAATGCCGGTGTACCTTCTGTTGCCCTTACCGCGGGCATGGCGGCCGAGCTGCCCTGCGGCTACTGGCTCATCGTCGCCGACGACGACGCCATCGCCCAGAACGAGGCCGGCACCGCGCCGATCATGGCCCTAGTCGGCGGCAGCGCCGTCACCGTCAAGCCCAAGGCGGCGACCCCCAAGGTGTCCAAGCATGTGCTGGAGGACAGCGCCGCCGCATGGCAGAAGGCCGCCGACGCCACGGTTGCCGACGACCTGTACTGGCGCCTCTCTGCCACGGTCCCGGCGGGCCTCACGGCCTACGACACCTATACGGTGCGGTTTGTCGATACCATGGGCGCGGGGCTCGACCCTTCCAAGGTGGCTGCGAGCATGCGCGTGTACGTGGCGGCGGGCGCGGACGGCGACTTTGATGCCGTCGCATGTGAGGGCGGCAATGCCAACTCGACGCCGGCTAAAGGGTGGACGGACATTACTCCACAGTGCAAGGTCTCGGTCGAGGGCAATGCCTTCACCGTGCGCACCGGCGACCTGATCGCCGCGCTCGGCGGGGCCGACGCCTTTACCGCGGGCGCCCGCGTGGTCGCCGTGTACAATGCGCCGCTCAACAGCGCATGCAATCACGGCATTGCGAAGGGCAACCCCAACGAGGTCTACCTGCGCTACCCGCGCTCTCCCCTCGCCGACCAGTCCGGCGACGCCGGGTTTACCCGCACGCCGAGCGACGACGCGTGCGCCTACACCTGGGATCTCAGTCTGATCAAGCGCTCAAGCTCGGACGATAAACCGCTCGCGGGCGCCAAGCTGCGCATCATCGATGACCGCGGGCGCATCCTAACGACTGACGGCTCGTGGTCGACGGATGTCGACGAGTGCGTCACCACGGGCGCGGACAGCCATGTGGAATTGACCGGTGTGGACGCGGGCGTCTATACCGTCGAAGAGGTCGCGGCTCCCAAGGGATACACCGCTTTTGAGGGCAAACGTACGGTAACGGTTACGTCTGGGGGATTGGACGTTAAACAGGTAGCAGCCGCGAAGCCCAAGGTGACCGCGTCGGCCGAAAGCCCTCTGCGGGTTGATACCGCCGATGCCGGGACGGGTTCGATTGAGCTGTCGGTGCTCAACACCCCAAGCAAAGAAGCAAGTCGAGGCTTTATGCCCTCGACGGGAGATAGAACGTTGGTGCTGGTGGCGGTTTTGGCTGCCATCGGAGTGATGGCTATTATTGTCGCGCTCGTCATCAAGCGGGGAGGAAATCGCCATAAAAAATAATTGTCCCCCTTTGGCGTGGCGCACCTCATCCGTAGTCGTAAGCGCGACGACGGTTCTGAGAAGTAGCTGTTCGCCTCGAATATCAACACGAGACATGAAAAAGCGGGGCACCCGGACGAATGTGGCCGGGTGTCCCGCTTCGTTTGTTGGTGCAAAGTAACCTGTCCCCCTTGCACCACCACAAAGGTGCCTGTCCTTTTTGTGGTGGTTGACGGTTAGGCAGAGGGAAGGCCCGGGGTGTTGGGGGCCTGCTGCGGCTTGAGGTGGGCGTTGCGCCAGATGATTTGGATGATGTAGCCGAGCATAAAGACAAAGGCCGCGCCGCTGATGAAATCACCTACGAGGGGGATTGCCGTAAGCGCGCCCGCGGCGATGCCGCCCACGGCTGCCATGGTGTAGTGGTTCTGGTTGTGTCCGGCCATGCGGGCGATTGCGCACCCCGCAAAGGCACTCGACACCAACGCGATGCCGATAACGCCGCACAAGAGGGTTCCGGCAAGCGACAGACCGGCGATAGAGATAATCAGCAGCAAGACGGCGGGGACGACAGCAATCGTACCCAGAAGACCGCTCACCCACAGGGGCGTGGGGCGCTGGTGGAGCATGCCGGCGGCACTGGCGGTCGCACGCGGGAAGACGAGCTCGAGCAGCAGAGCGACAAAGCAGGTCGAGAGCGCCGCGGCGACGATGCCGCCGATGATGTCATTGACGGTCGTTGTCGCGTTCTCGTTCTCGGTGCGGTCGATCTTAAGTGCGCCTACCTCGGCTCCTGCGGCACGCTCGGGGTCCTCGGAGACGTGCGCGTTTACGGTGCCGGCAATGCGGGCATTCTTGCCCAAGATGAGCTTATCGGCCCAAACCTCGACATCGCCCTCGACGGTGCCGTCGATGGTCACCGTATCGCCTGCAAGTGCTGCCGACTTGGTGAAGCCTCGCAGGGCAACCGTCTCGCCCATCGCGTAAAAACAGTTGGCGGCGCTGTCGGAATTGAGCACAACGTGCTGGCCGACCACCGTGACGCTGCCATCAACTGTGGTCTTGGCAATGTCGATGGTGCGTGCCGCCAGACGGACGGCGCCGCCCACCGTGCAGTCACGGATCGAGAGGGTATCGCCCGCGGCGATGATATCGCGGTCGATGGACGCGTCGTCCAAGTTGAAGGCCTGGCCTGCCCAGTACAGGTCACCCTCGACGCCAGACGGATTGGCGTCATTGTCGGTCGCAAGTACGTTTCCAGCGGTGTCCGTGCCGGCGAACGATGCTGTGGGAAGTGCCGTGAGCGCCAGCGCGATGAGCGCGAATAGGATGGTGATGCGGCCCCACGCTTTACGGCGCTGGGTCGACGAGAATTGATTGCAGGGCATAGTGAATCCTTCGTCAGATGCTCGACATGCACCTAACAGGGTACCCAACGCGCAGGCGCCCTAAAAGGACCTCTCGGTTGCATTTCGAAGGATGAGCCCGCGCAATCTACTTTTTGCGGTGCAAAAAACGTGCGATGTCTTCCTCGGTGGGGCTTTTGATGTCAAAGCGCAGTGACAGCCAGCGCAGCCCCATGGTTATCGCAACGCATGCGATCAACGCGGTGATGTTGCTGACGACGCCGCTCATAACGAGACACACATAGCTTGTCGATCCGGCGATGGCGGCGATGGCATAAAAGTTAGTACGTTGGAAAATGCCCGGAACCACGCCCATAAAGCCGTCGCGCAACATGCCGCCGCCCACCGCGGTGAAAAAGCCCATCATGATGCACACCGCCGGCGCAAAGCCGTAGACCAGCGCCTTGTCTGCTCCAGTGGCGGCGTAGATACCGACCGAGATAATGTCGAGCAGGGGAATGAGTTTTTCGGGTTTGTCGACGATTGCCGGGAAAATATAGATGATGGCTGCCGTGGCGATGGAGAGCGGCAGCGCCATTGGCTGGTTGAGGATGTAGACGTTGCCCACCTGCAGCGTCATATCGCGCAAAAGACCGCCGCCCAGACCGCAGACCACCGCGAGCGCGACCGCGCCCACCAGGTCGAGCTTGTGCTCGCGCGCAACCAGCACACCCGAGATCGATGCAGCGACAACGGCGAACATCTCGAGCCAAAACGGAATAGCGACCATGGCATCCGATGCATGCGAGGTAATGGTCATAGCGGCGACGACGGGCAAGATGGGGTCCTTTGAGTTACGGGTTTAGACAATGCCCGTACATAGTACATGTTCGACGCCGATTGCGACCCTATTGCTCGGCAAACGGTCGGGACTGGATGCGTGCGTAGGCACCATGTTTGGGGATCTGGGTTGATGCTGAACGCGATGGGGGCGTGGCTGAATAGGAGGGATGTCCAAATTTTGAGCGGAGCTCAAAATTTATCCGGTCGGCTTGCGCCGACCGCGCTGCGCAAAAAACGCGCCACTGGCGCGTTTTCTTTACGCTCCGCGCCCTGGCGGGTTCGAATCCCTCCTCCTCCACCGTATTTGCTTGTTAGGGACTCAAAACAAAAAAGCTCCCATTCTTGGGAGCTTTCTCAACCAAAATGGCGGAGGAGGAGGGATTCGAACCCTCGTGACCTTATACAGGCCAAACGGTTTTCGAGACCGCCGCATTCAACCACTCTGCCACCCCTCCGCGTGGGGTAAAAACAAAGCAGGCTCAAAGGCCTGCTTTGGAATTAACTGGCGGAGAGTCAGGGATTTGAACCCTGGAGACGCTTTTGACGCCTACACGATTTCCAATCGTGCTCCTTCGGCCACTCGGACAACTCTCCGTTAAATGCGAAAGTTAGTATACACGAGGAATCGTAAGGTGCAAGCCGAAAACTTAGCATTTTTTGATCCACAGTGTCTCGCGCTGTGCCTAAAACGCGCGGCACATGCAGTCTGACCAGCAAAATCATGCTAAGCGAATTGCTCAAAAAAGGACTTTATAGACCACGAGCAAACGAATTTAAAATCTTTTTGGCGATTCATTAGACCACTGGTATGCATTTTGCGACCACAGCCTTGTGCCCGTTGACCTGCGGCTTGGCTCAGCTTGTCCCCGCGGCGTCGTATCTTGTCCACAAATCCGTCAAGCTCTTGGTCGGCATTTGGTTGGAATGCGCATGAAACGTGGTGCGAGCATGGGCATATGTGGAGGTCATGAGGTTGTAGCTGCATATTCTTGCGGCCTGGGAGGTTGAAAGATATTATTACCAAGTCTTTTCCTGCTTCAGGCGCACCTTCACGACCTGAAGCCACATTTGCCCAGAGGAGGTGACAATATGAAGGCTTATGAACTGCTGTTCTTTGTTGACCCGTCGCTCGACCCCGAGACTCGTCTCGCTGTTATGAAGCGTATCGATACCACGATCGCTGAGGGCGCTGGCAAGGTCGACTCCGTTGACGAGTGGGGCAAGCGCAAGCTCGCCTACGAGATCAACGACCTCACCGATGGTGACTACACCCTCATCAACTTCCACGCAGATCCTACCCAGATCGCCGAGCTTGATCGCGTCCTGCGCATCACCGACGCTGTGGTCCGCCACATGATCGTCCGTCGCGACGACCAGGAGTAAGACTGTCGTTTTGGACTGGGCTTGTGCCCCAAGAGGAAGTAGTGAGTTATGAGCATCAATCGAGTGAACATCACCGGTAACCTCACCCGCGATCCCGAGCTGCGCGCCACCGCCGGCGGAACCCAGGTTCTGTCTTTTGGCGTCGCCGTGAACGATCGTCGCCGCAACGCGCAGACTGGCGAGTGGGAGGACTATCCCAACTTTGTCGACTGCACTATGTTCGGCACCCGCGCCGAGGCCGTGAGCCGTTTCCTGGCAAAGGGAAACAAGGTCGCGATCGAGGGCAAGCTGCGCTACAGCTCTTGGGAGCGCGACGGCCAGCGCCGGAGCAAGCTTGAGGTCATCGTCGATGAGATCGAGTTTATGAGCTCCCGTGGTGGCCAGGGTGGCTACGATCAGGGCGGTTACGCCCCCGCAGCTCCCGCGCCCGCAGCACGTCCTGCCGCGCCGGTGGCTACGCCGCCCGCGGTCGACGTCTACGATGAGGACATCCCGTTCTAAGGGTTGTTCACCTATTTTTGAGTGAGAGGCGGCTTCGGTTCGCCGAAGTTGCCAAATGAAAGGTATTTTGACATGGCTAATGATTTTTCTGCACGTCAGCCGCGTCGTAAGTACTGCCAGTTCTGCAAGGAGAACACTGAGTTCATCGACTATAAGGACACTCAGCTTCTCCGTAAGTACATGACCGACCGTGGCAAGATCAAGCCCCGTCGCGTCACTGGCGCTTGCACGCAGCATCAGCATGACATCGCCAACGCCATCAAGCGCGCCCGCGAGATGGCTCTCCTGCCGTACACCGTCCCCGTGGTTTCCTCTCGTGGCAACCGCGACCGCGGCTAAGAAGGGAGACGCATCATGAAGGTTATTCTTCTCGATGAGATCAAGGGCAAGGGCGGCGAGGGTGACGTCGTAGAGGTCGCTCAGGGTTACGCTGAGAACTTCCTGTTCCCCAAGAAGCTCGCTGTTGCCGCCACCAAGGGCAACCTCAAGCAGCTTGACGAGCGTCGCAACAACATCGCCAAGCGCGAGGCCGTCCGTCTGGCTACCGCCAACGAGACCAAGGCTGCCTTCGAGGGCAAGACGGTCACCGTTGACGTCAAGGTCGGCGACGAGGGCATCCTCTTTGGCTCCGTTACCGCCGCTATGGTCGCTGACGCCATCAAGGCTCAGCTCGGTATGGACATCGACCGCAAGCGCGTCGAGCTCGGTAAGCCCATCAAGGTTGCCGGTGCCCACACCGTTGCCATCTCGCTGTACCGCGAGATCAAGGCCGAGGTTGTCGTTCTCGTCGGCGTTACCGCCGAGGAGCTCGCTGCCGAGGCTGAGGTCGAGGAGGCCGCTGAGGTCGCCGAGGCCGAGACCGCCGAGGTCGAGACTGAGGCTGCTGCCGAGTAGCATTTGCTGCAACGTAACAATCTTGTTCTAAGAAGGGCGCTCTGGGAAACCAGGGCGCCCTTTTGTTTTTTGCGCTGAGTGAGTGTCATGGTGAACGTTGCGTCGAAGTCCTATATACAGGACCGTTCATCCGTTTGGTTCGGTGATGATTGGCGGCGCGCGGCGCGTTTTGGGACCGTGGCTGATACTATGGATGCTCGCAAGCGATATGAATGAGGATGCTCATGGCATATGACGATAGGGAGACGGGGCTGACGGTCGAGGACCGCGGCTCAAAGTTGGGTCTTCCCCAAAACCAAGATGCAGAGGCCAATGTACTGGCCGCTATGCTGCTATCGCCCGAGGTGGTCGAAGAGGCCCAGGTCGAGCTGCAGCCCGATGATTTCTACCGGCCCATTCATAAGACCATCTACACCGCGATGGTCGATATGTACAACAGCCGCATTCCCATCGACTCCATCTCGCTGATCGATTACCTGCGAAGCATCAACAAGCTCGATGCCGTGGGCGGCGAGGCCTACATTTTGGAGCTGATGGGTCAGACTCTGTCGCTCGTGAACTGGCAGCACCATGCCGCCATCGTTCGTCGCGATTCGATGCTGCGCGAGCTGATCGGCGCCACCAACGAGATCAACGCGCTGGCATATAACGCCCCCACCGACACCAAAGAGGTCGTGGAGCTAGCCGAGAGCAAGCTGCTCAAGGTCACGGCACGCGAGGTCAAGTCGAGCTACAAGACGCTGACCGAGTTTATGGTTGAGGCCTATAACGAGGCCGAGGAAGTGTGTCAGGCCGGTGGTCAGGCTGCGGGCGTGCCCACGGGCTTCCCGTCACTCGACCGCATGCTCATGGGCTTCCGCGAGGGCCAGCTCATCATTATCGGCGCCCGCCCTGCTGTGGGTAAGACGTCGTTCGCCCTGAATCTGGCGCTCAACGCTGCCGCTGCCGGTTATACCGTCGGCTTCTTCTCGCTGGAGATGTCGGGCAAAGAAATTGCCCAGCGTCTGATTTGCGCCTACGCCATGATCTCGATCAGTGACTTCCGCATGGGCCGCATTAGCCCCGAGCAGTGGGCCAATATCAACGAGGCCACGCAGACCTTGTCCAAGCTCGATATTCTGATTGACGATACGCCCGGCACCACAGTGACCGAGATTCGCGCCAAGAGCCGCCGCATGCTCCATAACAAGGAGAAGGCAATCATCATCCTGGACTACCTGCAGCTGGTGAGTCCTCCGCCGGGACGCCGCTCCGAGAGCCGTACCGTCGAGGTTTCGGAGATGTCGCGTGGTCTGAAGATCATGGCCAAGGAGCTCAAGATCCCGCTCATCGCGCTGTCGCAGCTCTCGCGTCAGGTCGAATCCCGTACCGGCAAGCGCCCGCAGCTTTCCGACCTTCGTGAATCGGGCTCCATCGAGCAGGACGCCGATATCGTTATGTTCTTGGACCGCTCCGCCGACGAGGCCGAGGCCTCGCGCGACGATCGACCCGACGAGGGCGTTACGCGTATCGTCGTGGCCAAGAACCGTTCGGGCCCGATCGGCGACGTCGATCTGATGTTCCTGCCGGCATCCACCAAGTTCTATGAGCTTGATGGGGCACATGCCGAGGAGTAGGACAGGCGCCCGTTGCACGGGTATACTGGGAATGTTTTGTGCTTCTGCGTGCCGGCGTGGCGCGTAGACAGTCCATGAATGTAAGGAGTAAACATGCCGTCAACCGTTTTGGTCGGTGCCCAGTGGGGCGATGAGGGCAAAGGTAAGATTTGCGACCTGGTCGCCGGCGACTTCGATGCCGTCGTGCGCTACTCGGGAGGCAACAACGCCGGCCACACCATCGTCGTCAACGGCAAGAAGTACGGCCTGCACCAGGTGCCCTCCGGCATCATGTATTCCGATCACGTGTCGGTGATCGGTAACGGCTGCGTCGTCAACCCCAAGGTTGTCCTTGAGGAGATCGATATGTTCGAGGCCGACGGCATCACCACCAAGAACCTCAAGATTAGCGGCAACGCGCATGTCATCATGCCGTACCACATCGATCTGGATGGCGCCTTTGAGCAGAAGCTCGGTAAGAAGAACATCGGTACCACCAAGCGCGGCATCGGTCCGTGCTATCAGGACAAGATGGCGCGCATTGGCCTGCGCATGCAGGACATGCTGGACGAGGCACTGTTCCGCGACAAGCTGGAGACCGCTCTCGCCCGCGTGAACCCCGAGCTCGAGCTCATCTACAACCTGCCCACCTACACCGTGGACCAGATTTGCGACGAGTACCTGCCGATGGCCGAGCGCCTGCGTCCCTACATCACCGAGACGAGCCTGCTGCTCAACAACATGATCGATGAGGGCAAGAACCTGCTGTTTGAGGGCGCCCAGGCGACGCTGCTCGACATCGACCACGGCACCTATCCGTACGTGACGTCTTCCAACTGCACCGCCGGCGGTGCCATCACCGGCTCTGGCGTGGGCATGAAGAACGTCGACCGCGTGCTGGGCGTCATGAAGGCCTATATCACCCGCGTCGGTTCGGGCCCCATGCCCACCGAGCTTTCCTATGAGTCCGAGGCCGGCCACACGCTGACCGAGGAGGGCTATGAGTACGGCGTGACCACCGGTCGCCGTCGTCGTTGCGGCTGGTTTGACGGCCCTATCGCCAACTATGCCTCGCGCGTCAACGGCCTCACCGACATCGCCGTGACCAAGCTCGACGTGCTTTCGGCTTTCGACACCATCAAGGTGTGCGTTGCCTACGACGTCGATGGCGAGCGTTACACGAGCGTGCCCGAACACCAGGTGCGCTTTGAGCATGCCAAGCCCATCTACGAGGAGCTCCCTGGCTGGAAGTGCGATATCACCGGTTGCCGCAGCTTTGAGGAGCTGCCGCAGGAGGCTCAGGACTACGTGGCGTTTATCGAGGATCTGGCACACACCCGCGTGACGTTCATTGGCGTTGGCGCTGGTCGCGAGCAGATCATCAACCGATTCTGGAAGTAATCGGGACTATTTGGTTATTGCGATATACCCCTTTGCAGCCCGGACGGGCGGCCGAGGGGTATATTTGCTTGCAAAGGGCTCGCGCGGAGCGGGCCGTTCATCCATAGAGGAGGCACCCTTGAAGGCGGACACTCAAACCATCGACATCCTGTTGTTGGGCAGCGGCGGCCGTGAGCATGCTTTGGCAGCCAAGCTCGCAGCATCACCGCGCGCCGGCAAGCTCTACATTGCGCCGGGCAACGGCGGCACCGCGAGCTGCGGCGAGAACGTTGTTCTCGACGACTGCGATCCTGCGGCCGTGGCGGCGTTTGCGCAGAGCCACGGATGCGGACTTGTGGTAATTGGCCCCGAGGCTCCGCTCGTGGCGGGCGTGGCCGACGCCGTGCGCGCGGCGGGTATTCCCTGCTTTGGCCCGGGTGCCGAGGGCGCCCAGATGGAGGGCTCCAAGCTGTTCTCCAAGCAGCTCATGGAGCGCGCCGGTATCCCTACGGCGGCCTACGGCTCGTTTACCGACGAGGCTTCGGCTCTTGCCTACGTGCGCGAGCAGGGCGCCCCGCTGGTCGTCAAGGCCGACGGCCTTGCCGCGGGCAAGGGCGTTATCGTGGCAACCGAGCTTGCGCAGGCCGAGGAGGCCGTGCGCGAGTGTTTTGGCGGCACCTTTGGCGATGCCGGCAACACCGTGGTTATCGAGGAGATGCTCGTTGGCCCCGAGTGCTCGCTGCTGGCCTTTACCGACGGCAAGACCGTTCGCCCCATGGCCACCTCGCAGGACCACAAGCGCGCGCTCGAGGGCGACAAGGGCCCCAACACCGGTGGCATGGGCGTCTACAGCCCGGTGCCCATCGTGACTGACGAGGAGCACGCCACGATGGTGAAGGTCATGGAGCAGACCGTGGCCGAGCTCGCTGTCGAGGGTATCGACTACCGCGGCTGCCTGTACGGCGGCTTTATGCTCACGCCTGCCGGCCCCAAGGTGCTGGAGTTCAATGCCCGCTTTGGCGACCCCGAGACGCAGGTCGTGCTGCCGCGCCTTAAGAACGACCTGGTCGAGGTCATGCTGGCTTGTGCCAACTGCGAGCTCGATCAGATTGAGCTCGACTGGCGTGACGAGTGGGCCGTGGCCGTTGTCCTGACGAGCGCGGGCTATCCCGGCAGCTACGAGAAGGGCAAGGTCATCACCGGTATCGCCGATGCCGAGGCCATGGAGAACGTGACCGTGTACCACGCGGGCACCGCCGTGGTGGACGGCCAGCTCGTGACCAATGGTGGCCGCGTGCTTGCCGTGACCGCTCTGGGCGACACGTTCGAGAACGCTCGCAACCTTGCCTACGAGGCCTGCGAGAAGATTGATTTTGAGGGCAAGACCCTGCGTCACGACATCGGCCTGCGCGCGCTGCGCGGCCGCGACGCCTGGGATGCCTAAAATCCGAGAGGAATGAGACGGATGGACGAGAAGAACGAAGAGCTCGTGGACGCGCAGATCGTCGACGAGGACAGCCGCATGTATGGGCACGCCGAGGGCGAGCCTGGTGGCGAGGTCGCTGACGAGCCGGCACTGGTGCTGGGCGACGACGACCCGCACGATGCCGAGCTGCACGAGAAGATTCTTTCGGAGGAGTGCGCCTGGAAGGGCAAGATTCTCGACGTCCACCGTCTTGAGGTTGAGCTGCCCAACGGTCACCGCAGCGCCCGCGATATCGTTCGCCATCCGGGTGCGGCGGCCGTTGTGGCACTGACCGAGAGCGGCAAGATCGTACTGGTGCGTCAGTACCGCACCGCCATCGACCGCGTGACGGTCGAGATTCCTGCCGGCAAGCTCGACCCGGGCGAGGACCCGCTCGATTGCGCCAAGCGCGAACTGCATGAGGAGACGGGCTTTAAGGCTGGTCGTATTCGCTTTTTGACGTCGATTGTCACGTCCTGCGGTTTTTGCGATGAGATCATCCACATCTACTTGGCTACCAAGCTCGAGTTTGATGCGCCCAACCCCGATGATGACGAGTTTGTCAACGTGGACCTGGTGCCGCTGCACGAGCTGATCGACGCCGTGCTCGACGGCAAGATCGAAGACGCCAAGACCGTCGTAGGCGCGCTTGCCTGCGACAGCATCGCGCACCGACTAGGCGGGGCCGAGCTTTAACGAGCGGGGATGATCCCGCAGGTTTGTGTAAGTCAGCGAAAGTGCTCCATTTGAGACAAGGTGGCCTAAAAGAGGAGGGAAGCGTATGGATATACGCGACCGACGATTGAAGGCCAGATTGTCCAAATGGAGCACTTGCAGCGTCGAGACGAAACGCGGTTTGGTAAAACCGCGTAAGGTGATTATGCTGAAGAGGTTTTTGTCTTATTACAAGCCCCAGATGGGGCTTTTTGTTGCTGATACTGTTTGTGCTCTGGTGCTTGCCGCCATTGACCTGGCGTTCCCTATTATTCTGCGCAATTTGACCGGTGGGCTATTTACTCAGGGTCAGGCTGCCATTATGCAGGCGCTCGGCATGATCGCGGTGGGCTTGGTGCTGATGTATGCCGTCCGCTGCGCCTGCCGCTATTTTGTGAGCTATTGGGGTCACGTGATGGGCGCGCGTATGGAGTCCAAAATGCGCGAGGACCTGTTCGACCAGTATGAGCGCTTTAGCTTTGCATACTTCGACCGCAACAGCTCGGGCGACATGATGAGCCGCGTGGTCAACGACCTGTTCGATATCTGCGAGGCGGCGCACCACGTGCCCGAGTGGATCATCATCTGCGGCATCGAGATTATCGGCTCGTTTGTGATCCTCTTTACCATTGCCCCGGTGCTGGCGCTCGCCATGGCCGTGGTGACGGCGGCGTTTGCGGTCATCATGTTTTGGCAGAACATGCGCATGCGCGAGGTCTTTAGCGACAACCGCAAAAAAATCAGCGGCATCAATGCGCAGCTGCAGGATTCGCTGGCGGGCATGCGTGTGGTCAAGAGCTTTGCCAATGAGGAGACCGAACGCTTCAAGTTCCGCGCCTCAAACAATCGCTATCTTTCGTCCAAGGAGAACATGTATCACGCCATGGGCGTCTATACCGCGACGTATGGCCTGCTCTCGGGTGTGCTCTATGTGATCGTGGTGCTGCTGGGCGGCTGGCTGGTCGCCCAGGGACAGCTGCAGGCGGTCGATATGGCGACCTTTGCACTCTATATTTCGCTGTTCTGCACGCCGCTCGAGACGCTCGTCAATTCGGCCGAAACGTATCAGAAGGCTATCGCCGGCTTTAAACGTATGGACGAGGTGCTCTCGACCGCGCCGGATATCCAGGACAAGCCGGGCGCTACGGATCTGCAGGTGACTGCCGGCGCCGTGGAGTATCACGACGTGTGCTTTAACTACGAGGATGTCGAGCTGGGCGAGGGCTATGCCGACGAGCGTCCCGTTATCGACCATATGAATCTGTCCATCAAGCCCGGGCAGACCATCGCGCTGGTTGGCCCTTCGGGCGGTGGCAAGTCCACGACCTGTTCGCTGCTGCCGCGCTTTTATGACGTGGCTGCCGGATCCATTAGCATCGACGGCCAGGACGTGCGCGATGTGACGCAGCAGAGCCTGCGCCGCGCCATCGGCCTGGTGCAGCAGGATGTCTATCTATTTGACGGTACGATTGGCGAGAACATCGCCTACGGCAAGCCGGGCGCCACGGCAGAAGAGATCGCCGAGGCCGCCCGTCGCGCCAACATCGATGCCTTTATCGAGTCGCTTCCGCAGGGCTACGACACCGTGGTGGGCGAGCGCGGCAGCCGTCTTTCGGGCGGACAGAAGCAGCGCGTTGCCATCGCGCGCGTGTTTCTCAAGAACCCCAAGATCCTGATTTTGGACGAGGCGACGAGTGCTTTGGATAACGAGAGCGAGGAGGCGGTGCAGGAGTCACTCGAAGAGCTGGCACGCGGCCGCACCACGATTATTATCGCCCACCGTCTTTCGACCATTAAGCATGCCGATGAGATTGCGACCGTTGAGCATGGTCGCGTTGTGGAGCGTGGCACGCACGAGGAGCTTCTCGCCCGTGGCGGCACCTATGCCCGTTACTATCGAATGCAGTTCGAAGGTGCGCGTGCGCACGAGCTCGACTGATTGATATGACAGGAAGTTTATGGCTGACAAGAACCCTTTGACTCCGGAAGAAGTGACGGAGTTATTCTCCGAAATCGATGCATCCGGCGTCTTGGATCCCACGCTCGCCAAAAAGCGTACCGAGCGCATGCGTGAGAAGGAGGCTGCGGCCAAGCGCGGTGACAAAGCGGCGCTAGCGCAGCTGCGCAGCGAGGACCGCGCGAGCCAGGCAAAACATATCGACCCGCTGTCCGAGGACGATCCTTCGGGCTCGCAGGTGAGCCATACCATTACGAAGACCGCGATGGCCGTGGTCATCGGTATTTTGGTGCTGATCGTGGGCATGCAGATTGGCTACGGCGTGATGCGTCGTCTGAACACCGCCAACCTGTCCGAGAGCGTTTCGGTCGATACCGTTTCGACCGCGCTCAAGGGTGGACTTGAATGGGGCAACGGCTTTACGCAGTTCCCGCTCGACTTCACCGTCGATGAAGCCGATGAACGCACGGGCACGGTCGAGGTGACGGTGTTGGACACATCGTCTGCCAACGAGCTCGAGCTGCTGTCCAACGGGCAGATTCAGGCCGCGGCGCTTGCGACCAACGCGTTGCTCAACGATAAGATCGACCGCGTGGTGTATAACGTTCACGCCTATATCGACGAGGATAGCAACATTCAGCACGATTCCTTCTTTGGCATGTTCCCCGCGCGCGGCCACCAGAGCGCCATTTTGACGTTCGTGTGGACCAAGAGCTCATCCAACGCCACGAGTATCGACTGGAAGATGCGCATCGTGAGTATGGATGACACCATCGCCGAGCGCATTCAGAAGCAGGTGAACTCGGTGTCGTCGTTGATTGAGGACCCGGTGGTGAGCCAGACCAAGATTGACGAGGAAAAAGCCGAGCGCGATCTGGAGCATCGTCTGCATGGCCGCGAGATTTTCCGTGGCGGCAAGCCCGATCGCACACCGTCCGAACTGCTGGAGCAGGACAAGAAAAAATAAGACGCCATCATCCCGCGTGAGCCACAAGCCCCGCGGGATGATTTTTCTGGGACGGGGATTAAAAAACATTATGCATAGAAAGTCATAATTATCATTTCGTAAACATTTCGATGAAATTAACGCCATGAGGCATGCTTGCGGTTACAATACCGCGAGGCCTAACTACACACCTTTAAGCCGGTCCTGTGAGACCGGGAAGGAGAATTATGGCGAACAACCATACCGCGGGCGCTGCCGCCCGCACCTTCGCGCCCAGCGAGCTTTGCCAGCGTATGCTGGCCAAAACCAGCAAGGGCACCTGCGGTCCCTGCATCCTGTATCTTGAGGATGGGACCATTTTTTATGGACGTGCATGCGGCGCCGAGGGCACCGCGACCGGCGAAGTTTGCTTCAACACCTCGCTCGAGGGCTACTTTGAGGTCATGACCGACCCGAGTTATGCCGGCCAAATCGTAACCATGACCTATCCGCAGATCGGCAACTACGGTATCGACGAGACCGACGTCCAGTCGGCCTTCCCCGGCGACGCCGTGTGCCCTGCGAGCGCTCCGGCCATGCGCGGCATGATCGTTCGCGACATGTGCGCCACGCCTTCTAACTGGCGCTCGGCCGTGAGCGTGCCGGAGTACCTGCGCGCTCACGGCATCGTCGCTATCGAGGGTGTCGACACTCGCGCCCTGGTGCGCCACCTGCGCGACAATGGTTCCAAGATGGGCATTATTTCGACCGAGATCTTCGACGTCGACGAGCTTGCCGAGCGTCTGGCCGCAGCGCCCACGCTGGTAGGCGAGAACCTGGTCAAGACCGTAAGTTGCCCCGTACCTCACGAGTTTGTGGCCGCCGACCTGCCTGCCACGCATGACTTTGCGCTTACGGCTGCCGCTCCTGCCCGTCACAAAGTGGTCGCCTACGACTGCGGTGTGAAGCGCGGCATTCTGGAGGGTCTGGTCCGCGCCGGCTGCGACCTTACCGTCGTGCCGTGGGATACGCCCGCGAGTGAGGTGCTCGACATGAATCCCGACGGCGTCTTTTTGTCCAATGGCCCCGGCGACCCCGACGCCGTGGTGGAGACCTACGAGCAGGTGCAGCAGCTGATCGGCAAGGTGCCGGTCTTTGGTATTTGTCTTGGTCACCAGATGATCAGCCTGGCCTGCGGCGCCCAGATGGAAAAGCTTAAGTTCGGTCACCGCGGTGGCAACCAGCCGGTTATGAACCTGGTAAGCCGCCGTGTGGAGATCACCGCGCAAAACCATGGCTTTGGCCTGCTGTTCCCCAGCTTGGGCAAGCTTGTCCCCGAGCTTTCCGGCGGCGAGACCGAGCATGCGGCCGATGGAGATCTGCGCGTCTGGGTGCGCCGCGGAATCGCGCCGGTCGTGATGAACGAGCGCTTTGGTCGCATTCGCCTGACACATGTGAACCTCAACGACGGCACCGCCGAGGGCATCCAGCTGCTCGACGCACCGTGCTTCTCGGTCCAGTACCACCCCGAGGCCTCGCCTGGCCCCACCGATGCCCACTATCTCTTTACCGCCTTTACGCGACTCATGGACGGCGAGGAGAACTACCTGGACATCGACACCGCGAAGGACCGCCTTGCCGGCTGGAACTTTGCTGAGTCCGAGACCGCTGAGACCGAGGAGAACTAATATGCCTAAACGTACTGACATCAAGCGCATCCTCGTCATTGGCTCGGGCCCCATTGTCATTGGCCAGGCCTGTGAGTTCGACTACTCCGGTGCCCAGGCCTGCAAGGTGCTCAAGGAGGATGGCTTTGAGGTCATCCTGGTTAACTCCAACCCGGCGACCATCATGACCGACCCAGGTCTTGCCGACCGCACCTATGTCGAGCCCATCACCGCCGAATTTATCGAGCGCGTAATCAAGAAAGAGCGCCCGGACGCGCTGTTGCCCACGCTGGGCGGCCAGACCGGTCTGAACGCCGCTGTCGAGCTGGCGAAAGACGGTACGCTCGACAAATACGGCGTCGAGATGATCGGCTGCGACCTGGCCGCTATCGAGCGCGGCGAGGACCGCAAGCTCTTTAACGAGGCCATGGCCGAGATTGGCCTGGAGGTCGCGCGCTCGGGCTATGCCTACAGCGTGGCCGACGCCGAGGCCATCGCCGAGCGCGTGGGCTATCCCTGCGTACTGCGCCCGAGCTTTACCCTCGGCGGCGCCGGCGGCGGCATCGCTCACACCCACGAGGAGCTCGTCTCCATCGTGAGCCAGGGCCTGGAGCTCTCGCCCGCCCACGAGGTGCTGGTCGAGGAGTCCATCGAGGGCTGGAAAGAGTACGAGATGGAGGTCATGCGTGACCACGCCGGCAACGGCATCATCGTGTGCTCCATCGAGAACCTCGACCCCATGGGCGTGCATACCGGCGACTCCATCACCGTGGCGCCGGCGCAGACCCTTTCCGACCTGGAGTATCAGCGCATGCGTGTCGCCTCGCTCGCCATCTTGGAGAAGATCGGCGTCGAGACCGGCGGCTCCAACGTGCAGTTTGCCGTGAACCCCCAGACCGGCCGCCTGATCGTCATCGAGATGAACCCGCGCGTGAGCCGTTCGTCCGCGCTGGCCTCCAAGGCCACGGGTTTCCCCATTGCCAAGGCCGCCGCGCGCCTGGCAGTGGGCTACACGCTCGACGAGATCGTCAACGACATTACCAAGGCAACGCCCGCCTGCTTTGAGCCCACAATCGACTACTGTGTGGTCAAGGTGCCGCGCTTTGCCTTCGAGAAGTTCAAGGGTACCGACCCCACGCTCACCACGCGCATGAAGGCGGTGGGCGAGATCATGGCGATCGGCCGCACCTTTGAGGAAGCCTTCGGCAAGGCCATGCGTTCGCTGGAGGACGGTCACCAGGGTATCTGCGCCGGTGGCAAGGAGGGTGCCGACAAGCTGAGCGACGAGGAGCTCGCTCAGGCCGTGGCAACCCCGACCGAGCACCGCATTTTCTTTGTGGTCGAGGCCCTGCGCCGCGGCTGGGATGTCGCGCGTATCCATGCCATCTGCGGCATCGACCCGTGGTACCTCAACCGTATCAACGATATGGTGCAGGTCCAGGAGAGCATCCGCGACCTGCGTGTGGAGGATATCGACGCCGACGCGATGCGCCTGCTCAAGCAGTACGGCACGAGCGATGCCGAGATCGCCGCGCTGACCGGCTCGGACGAGCGCTTTGTGCGCGCCTACCGCAAGGGCCTGGGCGTGGTTCCCAGCATGAAGACGGTCGATACCTGCGCTGCGGAGTTCTCGAGCGCCACGGAGTACCACTACAAGACGTACGAGAACATCTACCGCACGAGCCCGGATGCCAAGAAGTGCGTGGCTCCCGACGAGACCACGCCGGCGGACAAGCCCAAGGCGATGATCCTGGGCGCCGGCCCCAACCGCATTGGCCAGGGTATCGAGTTCGATTACTGCTGCGTGCACGCGAGTTACGCGCTGGCGGCCCGCGGCTTTGAGACCATCATGGTCAACTGCAATCCCGAGACCGTCTCGACCGACTACGACACGTCCGACCGCCTTTACTTTGAGCCGCTCACCTACGAGGACGTCATGGATGTCATCGATGTTGAGCGACCCGACGGCGTCGTGGTGACGCTCGGCGGCCAGACCCCGCTTAAGCTGGCGCGCATGCTCGAGGAAAGCGGCGTGAACATCATGGGCACCAAGCCCGATGCCATCGACTTTGCCGAGGACCGCGAGCGCTTTGCCGCCCTGCTCGACAAGCTGGGCATTATGTATCCGCCGGCGGGCCAGGCAACCTCGTTTGAGGAGGCCGAGGCCGTGGCCGCGCATATTGGCTACCCGCTGCTGGTGCGTCCGAGCTACGTGCTGGGCGGCCGCGGCATGATGATCGCCTACGATGCCGAGCATCTGCGCGATTACATGGCCGAGGCTGCGCGCATTAGCCCCGACTACCCGGTGTATCTGGACCGCTTCTTGGAGGGCGCGATCGAGTCCGATGTCGACGCCCTGTGCGATGGCGAAGAGGTCTACATCGGCGGCATTCTGGAGCATATCGAGGAGGCCGGTATTCACTCCGGCGACTCTGCGACCTGCATCCCGCCGTTCAGCTTTAGCGAGAGCCTGCAGGCAAAGCTTCGCGAGACCACGCGCTGCATCGCGATGGCGCTGGGCGTACGCGGCCTGGTCAATGTGCAGTATGCCATCAAGGGCGAGACCGTCTACGTGATCGAGGCAAACCCGCGCGCGAGCCGCACCGTGCCGTTTATCTCCAAGGCCACCGGCGTGCCGCTGGCCAAGTGCGCGGCGCGTATCATGGCAGGCGATTCCATCGCGAGCCTGGGCCTGCCGAGCGACGAGCGCCAGCTGGACTGGTTCTGCATGAAGGAAGCCGTTATGCCCTGGGGTCGTTTCCCGGGCGCTGACGTTATCCTGGGGCCCGAGATGAAGTCGACGGGCGAGGTCATGGGTATCGCTAAGAGCTATCCCGAGGCATACGCCAAGACGCAGCTGGCGATTGACTACAAGCTGCCCGACCCGAGCGCCGGTAAGGTGTTCATTAGCGTGTGCGACCGCGACAAGCGTCATATCCTTTCGGTCGCCCGTATCCTGCGCTACCTGGGCTTTGACATCTGCTCCACCGAGGGTACGGCGCGCGTGCTGCGCGGCGGCAACGTGACCTGCGAGGTCGTGGAGAAGATTAGCGGCCCGCACGACGGCGAGCGCCCCAACATCGGCGACCTCATCGCCGATGGCAAGATTGCGGTAATCATCAACACACCGTACGGCCCGGGTTCGCGTGGCGATGGCTACCTGCTACGTACCGAGGCCGTGCGCCGCGGCGTGACCTGCGTGACCGCGATGTCTGCCGCCAACACCTACGTGAGTGCCATCGAGGCCGTGCGCGAGGACCAGCAGGGTCACGGTAGCGCCAACGACATGGGCATGGACGTCATCGCCCTGCAGGATCTGCCGCAGTACACGGTGTAGTGTGACCTGTCCGGCCGGGGCGGGAGGGGCCGAGATTTCCCCCTTTCGCTCCGGCTGCAAGCAGAGTCGCTCAGGAGGAAACTCGGCCCCTCCCGCCCCGGCCTGCGGTGACTTGGCTGCTCCGTGTGCTGCGGAAGGGGCTTTGCGCGATGACTAGGGCTGAATAAAAAGTGAGTGTGGGATCCGCCGTTCGTTCGAACGGCGGATCCCACGTTAATATTTCAGCCAACGTACGTCATGGCAATTCCCGGTAGGTCGCAGGGTGGCGGCTGAGCCTTTCTCTCGGGAAACTTCGCGAAGCCCAGTTCCCGAGGGAAAGGCTCAGCCGCCACCACAAAGACCGCAGGGACGGGAGCAGCTATACTACTCTCAGTAGTTAAGGGTCGCGGATTGGCCGCGTCGCCGCTCTCAACAGGAGGTCTTTGTTTATGGCAGATCAGAAGCCGGTTGTCGGGATCATCATGGGCTCCAAGTCCGATCTGGGCGTTATGGAAGGTTGCACCGCCGAGCTCGAGGCACTCGGTGTGCCCTATGAGCTCGTCATTGCGAGCGCACACCGCACGCCGGCGAAGGTCCACGAGTGGGCCTCGACTGCCGCCGATCGCGGTATCAAAGTGATTATCGCCGCCGCCGGCAAGGCCGCTCACTTGGGTGGTGTCGTGGCTGCCTTTACGCCGCTGCCGGTTATCGGCGTGCCTATGAAGACGAGTGACCTGGGCGGTATGGATTCGCTGCTGTCGATGGTGCAGATGCCTTCGGGTGTGCCCGTGGCCTGCGTTGCCATCAACGGTGCCAAGAACGCCGCCATTTATGCCACGCAGATTCTGGGCGCATGCGACCCCGAGTACCGCAAGGTTATCGAGAAGATGAAGCAGGAGATGGCCGACGCCTAGGCGTTCCGCCGTTTCGCCGCAGTATAAGGAGAGCCATGTCCGACTATCAGGGAAAACGATTCAAGGCTTCTCAGATTCCCGATCCGTCGAAGCCGGGTGCTGCCCATGCGGCACAGCAGGGTCGGACATCCTCTCCTCAGCAGCCGCGCACGCCGCGCCCCGTGACACCGGCGACGCATCGTCGACAGGACGCGCCGGCCGCATATCGACCTTCATCTTATAGCAATGCTAAGAAGCCGCCCCGGTCTTCATCGCATGCCGCGTCGTCGGATTACACCGAGCCGCCGCGCAAAAAGCGCCGCTCCGTTATTCCCATTCTGCTCATCATCATCGGCATCGGCCTAATCGTTGCCGCTGCCGCCATCTTTATCAACGCCCAGATTGGCTACAAGCAGGCGAGCGAGTCGTATCAAAAGATCGAAAAACAATATGTGAGCGACAAGGACGCCAGCGGCGTGCCGATTATCGACTTTGATGCACTTGCCCAGACGAATCCCGAGGTTGTGGGTTGGATTTACGCGCCCGGCACCAACATCAACTATCCCGTCGTGCAGACCAACAACAACTCCAAATACCTCAACACGCTGTTTGACGGTACGTCCAATGCATCGGGTGCGATCTTCTTGGACAGCGACGATACCGCGCCGGGCATGGTGGATCAGCAGACCACGATCTACGGCCACCATATGAACGATGGGTCGATGTTCAACGTGATTTCGGACACCACCGACCAAGCGACGTTCGATAGCATCGAGTACGTGTATTACATCACGCGCGATGCAACGTATAAGCTGCGTCCGCTGGCGACCAAGGTCGTTGAGGATACGTACTCCAAGGCGCGCGCGACCAACTTTGAGGGCGACGACGGGCTCAAGAACTATCTGTCCGAGATGCTCGACGGTGCCTCTGCCGTGGCGAGCGATGCGGGCGATCGCGCCGCCTCGGCAACCAAGGTCGTAACGCTTGTGACCTGTCGTTCGTTATCGCTGAGCAACACACGTGCCGTCATGGTGCTCACGCCGGTCGAGGAATAGATAATGGGCTACTCAATGACGGTGAAAGGGGAAATGATGCTCGAGAATGGCAAAACGATGCCTTCGGTTGATGCTTGGCTGCGCGAGGCCAAGGCCGATTCGTCGGCACCTGCGTGCGGTATGTATCTGACACATAACGGTGTGGTGCGCGCGACGCCCAAGGCCGAGGCGCGCGGTGTCGAGACCGATGGCGTGGCGCCGGGCCACAAGGTGGGCGGCATGGTGTTCGGCTTCGATGCTCAGAAAGTGCAGGCTGCTATCGAGGCCACGCGCGCGATGCCGGGTATCGGCTATGTGCGCGTGTGGCTGGCAAGCGGCGAGCTCGCCGTGGGCGACGACATCATGCTCGTGCTCATTGGCGGAGACATTCGCCCGCATGTGGTCGATGCGCTGCAGTCGCTCGTCGGCACCATCAAGAACGAGTGCGTGAGCGAGGTCGAGCGCGAGGCGTAAGGCCTCGTCGGCAATCCGAGTCTGTCTATAGCGAAAGCCCGCCGGCAGTTCATGTAGATCTGCCAGCGGGCTTTGATGTGTTGGAGCTATTTTGCTCTGGCGTTTGCTACACGCGTGTGGCGTCCTTGGGGCTCATGGTCATACTCTGAAAACGGTTCTCCATATATTCGTTATCGAAATGCTTGTCATAGAACTGTGCGACGGGAATATTTCGAACGGTTCCGTTGACGCGCTGATACCAATAGTCGAGCGATTGCAACGTCATGACGCCGTCGATCAACATGACGGCGGTCAGGATGACGGTAGCAGAGTAGCGGCGTTTCCATGGAATCATATTGATGAGCTTAAGCAGGCGCGGCAGCAAGACCTTGATCCAGATGAGGCCACCCAGGCCCCACATGCAGGCAAACGGCGTGCATGTGCGTCCCCCGGTCAATACCGCGATGGGATCGGGCATGCCGAATAGCCTAATGTGTGAATAGCTCCACGACACCACGCCAAATGAGGTCTGCATAAACCAGCCTACAAACACCTCGAAAGCGCCGCCGATCAGGGCACTTACCAGGAAAATGATCAGAGGATTCTTTTTATAGAAGCGGTTGAGCGCCATGGTCATGAGCACCGCGCCAAATCCGTAGATGGGGCTAAAGGGGCCAAATAGCATACCGGCACGGTCCTGATAGACGCCGGGATCGACGACGACCATATGCCAGACTTCCTCGAGAATGAGACCTAACACGCTGCAGACGAAGAATACCCAGAACAGGTTGAAGTAGTTGAGCTTGATGTAGCCCTCGCCGGTTTCGTCGCGGCCGAGCATCCCCTCGGCGGCGGCATCGCGGTCGAGCATCTCTTGCAGACGGCGCTGCAGTTCGCGCTCCTGGCGTAGCGTGGGGTCGACGGTGGCCGACAGCGCAATGAGGATGACAAGCTGGACGGCGGGGCGCAGCAGGAAGGGTCCGATGCCCTGGAGCATCACGTCAACTAAAAGCTCCACGACGGTAAATGCGATGAGGACGTAAGACAGGCGGGCGGCATTGCGCCGCTGGTCCTTGATGAGGTCCAGGCCAAAGACGATCAAGATGATCGCGCTTGCCGCCGAGAGCATAATGCCGGCGACGATAAGGCCAACCGCGACCAGGGTGTTATCACCGAGCTTAGCGGCGACGTTGCCGTTAATGAGTGCGGTGATGACCTGCCACATAAAGACGGCGACTGACGGGAGCGTGCCCACGCCAGATAGGGTGCACAGGACTGCGTAGACCTTGATGATAAGGGGGACCTTCTTGGCCTCCGTGGTGCTGGGGACACTGGGGTCGAGTTGATTTCGATCCATACGCTACCTTTCTCGTCTTGTAGTAGCCTACAAGGATACGCCGACGACCAGCTAAAAGACAGGACGAACGTCCCAATTGCAACAATGTAGCCCCTAGCGCGGGCGAGACACGGCGCACGGGAAGTCTTCGAGGCCGTTGCCCCTGAGAGTGGACTACCCAATAAAATGTTTGGTCGCAAAACGGATAATAAGCTCGGTGGGCTTTTAAAAAGCGCTGCTCATGCGCTGGGGAGCGCGTCGCGCCGTGCGTATAATAAGGCGGGTAACGCCAAAATACGAGGCTCTGAGGGGATGCCATGTCTCAAGAAACCATCCGCGCGGCCGAGCGCGCCGCGGGACAGGTGAACGCCATGTCGACGTATGATCCGGACTCCGACCAGCTGCATGAGGAATGCGGCGTTTTTGGTGTCTGGGCGCCCGATCGCGACGTGGCTCGACTGACGTACTTTGGCCTGCGTGCACTGCAGCACCGTGGCCAAGAATCGGCGGGAATCGCCGTTGGTGACGGCGGTACGGTTATGGTCCGCAAGGATCTGGGCCTGCTCGACCGCGTGTTCTCCAATGCCGACTTGTCGACGCTCTCCGGTCAGCTGGCCGTGGGTCATGTGCGCTACGGCACCGCCGGCGCCAAGAGCTGGGAAGCCTCTCAGCCGCACCTCTCTACCATCAATAGCGTCATTATCGCGCTCGCGCACAACGGCACCCTCGTCAACACCGACGAGCTGCGTCGCCAGCTGATCGAGCTGGGCGTACCGTTCCTCTCCAACTCGGATTCCGAGGTCGCGACCAAACTCATCGGCTACTTTACTCAGCGTACAGGCCATCTGCGCGAGGGCATTCGCAAGACCATGGAGCTCGTGCGCGGCGGCTACGCCATGACGCTCATCAACGAGCAGGCGCTCTACGCATTCCGCGATCCGCATGGCATTCGCCCGCTGGTGCTGGGCAAGCTCGTGGACGAGGGCCTGGACCAGGCCGATGCCGCTTCCGTTTCGCAACTGCCGTCGCAAGACGACGCCGCGACGGTCGACGCTGCCACCCATGTCACGCGTGCCGGCGGCTGGGTCGTTGCCTCCGAGACCTGCGCGCTCGATATCGTGGGCGCCGAGTACGTCCGCGACGTCCGTCCCGGTGAGATTTTGCGCATCAGCGCCGAGGGCCTTGTGTCCGAGCAGGGCGTGCCTGCCGCCGAAGAGCCTGCTAACTGCATTTTTGAGCAGGTCTACTTTGCTCGCCCCGATTCCATCATGAACGGCAAGAGCGTCTACGCCTGCCGTTATGACATGGGTCGTCAGCTGGCACATGAGGAGCCCGTCGAGGCCGACCTGGTCATCGGCGTGCCCGACTCCGGCCTGCCGCCCGCGGAGGGCTATTCGCACGAGAGTGGCATTCCCTTTGGCGAGGGCCTCATCAAGAACCGCTATGTGGGCCGTACGTTTATCGAGCCTACGCAGGAGCTGCGTGCCATGGGCGTGCGTATGAAGCTCAACCCGCTGCGTGACAACATCGAGGGCAAGCGCCTGGTCGTCATCGACGACTCCATCGTGCGCGGCACCACCATGGTGCAGCTCGTCAAGATGCTGCGCAACGCCGGCGCCAAGGAGATTCATATCCGCATCAACTCGCCCGAGGTCATCTGGCCGTGCTTCTACGGTATCGATACCGACGTGCAGTCGCAGCTTATCAGCGCCAACAAGACGGTCGACGAGATTTGCGAGTATATCGGCGCCGATTCGCTGGCCTTCCTTTCGGTCGAGGGCCTGCTTAAGGTCATGCCCAAGGGCGGTTACTGCGATGCGTGCTTTACCGGCCGCTACCCCGTGGCGATTCCCGAGAGCTTTGGCCGCGACAAGTTCATGGAGGGCTTTAAGCCCCGCAACCTGGACAAGCCGCTGCACTTTGATGACGACGCCGTGGTCGAGAAATACGACGATCGCAGCTGGGAAGAGGAACACGGCGAGGCCTAAAACCTGCCAAAAATGGACAGGTTTATTTTGGTAGGTTTTACCTGCTGTTTTGTTGATATGACGGCGCGCGTTGTTATGGCGCGCGCCGAAATGAACGCAACTATGAGCACCGTTTGGCGCCCGGGCGGCGGACGGTAGTGGGAGAGGAAGGCTCAGATGAGCGACAGCAAGCATGTGACGTATGAGGATGCCGGCGTCGATACCGCCGAGGGCGGCCGCGCCGTTGACGCTATTAAGCAGATGGTTAAGGACACCAACCGTCCCGAGGTCATCGGCGGCATCGGTGGCTTTGGTGGCCTGTTCTCGGCTGCCGCGCTTAAGGATATGGAAGACCCGATTCTGATTAGCGGTACCGACGGCGTGGGCACCAAGCTCGTGCTCGCCCAGATCATGGACCGTCACGAGACGGTGGGCCAGGACCTGGTTGCTATGTGCGTCAACGACATTCTGGCTTCGGGTGCCGAGCCGCTGTTCTTCCTGGACTACGTTGCCATCGGCCACATCGAGGCCGAGCACATGGCAAAGATCATCAAGGGTGTGGCCGACGGCTGCAAGCTCGCGGGCTGCGCGCTCGTGGGCGGCGAGATGGCCGAGCACCCCGGCGTCATGGCTCCTGCCGACTACGACCTTGCCGGATTTACCGTGGGCGTCGTCGACCGTCCCAAGATGCTCGACCCTGCGAACGTCCGCCCCGGCGACGTGATCCTGGGCCTGCCTTCCACCGGCGTGCACTCCAACGGCTACTCGCTCGTGCGTAAGGTCATTGGCGTCGACGGTATTAAGCCGGGCACGCCCGAGGCCGCCGCTAAGGCCGAGGAGCTGAGCCGTCCGCTCGAGGAACTCGGCGGCGCATCGCTGGCAGACGCCCTGTTGGCCCCCACGCGCATCTATGTCAAGCCGATTCTGGAGCTGCTGCGCGGTGGCGCTCCGGTGCACGCCATCGCCCACATCACCGGCGGCGGCATCACCGAGAACCTCAACCGCGCGCTCGCCGACGACGTCGACGCCGTGGTCACCCGCAACGGCGCCGAGATGGGTTGGGACGTTCCGCCCGTCATCACCTACGTGTCGCGCCAGGCCGAGCTCGCGCCCAACGAGGCATGCAAGACCTTCAACATGGGCGTTGGCCTGTGCCTGATCGTCGCCCCCGAGGACGAGGCTGCCGTGACCGAGGCCCTGGTCGCGCTGGGCGAGAAGCCGTTCCGCGTGGGCGAGTGCGTCGAGGGCTCCGGTAAGGTCGTGTACTCCGATGAGCGCTAACGAGCAGATGGCTGCTGCCGCGAGCCTGGGCTTTGTGCCCTACACCCGTCCGACCGGCACCGATACGGCCGAGCCGCTC
Source organism: uncultured Collinsella sp. (assembly GCA_902491895.1). Taxonomy (GTDB): domain Bacteria; phylum Actinomycetota; class Coriobacteriia; order Coriobacteriales; family Coriobacteriaceae; genus Collinsella. The sequence goes on from CABUJH010000006.1 coordinate 38,163, forward strand.
AAGATCGGTGTGCTCATCAGCGGTTCGGGTACCAACCTGCAGGCGCTGATCGATCTGATCGCCGCCGGCAAGCTCAACGCTTCGATTGAGCTTGTGGTGTCGAGCCGTCCTTCGGCTAAGGGTTTGCAGCGCGCTGAGCGCGCGGGCATCCAGACGCTCACGCTGTCCAAGGATGTCTATGCCGACCCCATCGCCGCCGACGAGATCATCGCGCACGAGCTGCTCGAGCGCGGCTGCGAATATGTGGTCATGGCCGGTTACATGCGCATGGTGCACACGCCGCTGCTGGCGGCGTTTCCCAACCGCGTGGTCAACTTGCATCCGGCACTGCTGCCGAGCTTTACCGGCGCGCATGCGATCGACGATGCCTTTGCGCGCGGCGTCAAGGTAACCGGTGTGACCGTGCACTTTGCCAACGAGATCTACGACAACGGCCCCATCATCGCCCAGCGCGCGCTGGCTGTCGAGGAAGGTTGGGATGTCGACACGCTCGAGGAGCACATCCACGCGATTGAGCACGTGCTGTATCCCGAGGTCGTGCAAATGCTCGCCGACGGCCGCGTCCACGTGCTGGAGAGCGGCAAGGTCGCCGTGGATCCTGTGAAATAATTACCCGCTTGTAAAGGCGGTTAGGCATATCGAAGACGCCTAACCGCCTTTTTTATTGCGCTTTATGCTGCTTGATTTAGCTGGAATTGAATAGGCTGCTCTTCTTGCCTGTCAATTACAGTAGTCGACTCTCATGTGGAATGCCGAGCTTCCGGCATGAGATTATCTGGGAAAACGACCAGAAAACTTGGCATTCGGCTTCAAATTGCGCATAATTCTATTTATCATCTATTTAACATTTTGTTATCAAAAATGAGCGCAAGGAGGCTGGCTCAATGGGTGAAGCAGATGGCATGGAGCTGATTTATTCACTCGTCGGTTATCCTGATGAAACCGAGTGGCTTGAATTTAAAGAAGGCAATAGCGATCCCGTTAGAACGGGGCGTGACATCTCGGCGCTTGCCAATGCTGCCGCTTACTGCGGCCGCGCATATGCCTATAAGATCTGGGGCGTGAGCGACGGTACGCATGAGCTTGTGGGCACCCAGTTCAACCCATATCACGCAAAGGGTAAGGGAAACCAAGAGCTTTTGATGTGGCTCAAGCTTGCGCTCTCAAACAATGCGAATTACGAGTTTGCGGTTATTGATCATGAGACAAAGCACTTTGTGGTGTTGAAAGTGCACGCCGCGAGCGCTCAGCCGGTCTATTTTGATAAGACAGCCTACATTCGAGAGGGCTCTTCGACGGCAGAACTGGTTCCCGGTAGTGCACGAGAGGCGGAGCTGTGGCGTCGCTTACAGTCAGGGAACGCGGAGCTCGCTGTAGTTGAGAGAGATCTGACATCTCGAGAGGTCGCCGAAATACTAGATGTTGATGCGTATTTTGAGTTGTGCAGATTGAGAAGACCTGTCGATTTGGACGGAGTGATGCTTGCTCTTTGTGAACAAGAGCTGATTCGTCGTCAAGATAACGGCCGATATAGTGTGACGCGCTTGGGAATGCTTCTGGTGGGAAAAAAGCTCTCTCGCTACCCGGAGCTCAGGAAACGCATGCTGCGAATCGTGCGATATGCGGGAAAAGGCAGTTTTGACATTGTCGGGGATACTGAAATCGACAAGGGCTACGCTTTGGCGCTTCCACAGGCTGAACAGCTGGTCATGTCGATGATTCCGGCTGTTGAGGCACTGGATGGCGCATTTCGACGTATTCAGACGGCTTATCCTCAAAGGGCGATTCGCGAGTTACTATCAAACGCCGTGATTCATCAAGACATTGCTGACAATACGGCGGGGCCTCTTGTTGCGATTTACGACAATCGCATTGAGTTCTCTAATCCCGGGACAACGCTTATTCCGGCAGAACGAGTGCTCAACGCCCAGCCGAAAACGCGAAATTCGATGATAGCGTCCCTCATGCGCCAAATGGATCTTTGCGAAGAAGGCGGTACAGGCTGGGATTTAATCGTAGATTCGCTCGAAAAAGCCGGCATGCCTTCACCGGTTATCAAGAGTGAGGGCGGGCTGGGAACGCTCGTGACGCTCTATTGCGACTGTCCGTATACTCGAATGAAAAAAAGTGAGCGAAAAAACGCCGTGTACTGGCATGCCTGTCTTTTGTATGCCCAAGGTGAGTCGATGAGCAATCAGTCGCTGCGAGAGCGTTTTGGACTTTCCGATGAAAAGAAAAACACGGTGGCGATGTCTCGTCTAATCAAAGAGTGCCTGGAAGAGGCATTGATAAAGGAAGAGGACGAGGACGCGGGTTCCAAATACAAAAGGTATATTCCGTATTGGGCCTAAAGACAGGGAATGAAAAGAAGGAGGCGGCTTATGTCTGGTAATAACGAAGCGCTGTTTACGCCTGAGTTGGTGTTTTTTGATTGGGAGTGTGCGACGCCGGATGAGGTGTTCGCGCGGCTTGAGGGCGAGCTTGCACCACATGGCTACATTGCATCCGGTTGGCTCGATGCCGTCCGCACGCGCGAGGATGCCTATCCCACGGGTCTCGCTATGCCGGCGGCAAACATTGCCATTCCGCATACCGATCCGGGGTTTGTGGCCAAGCCCTATATCGCGGTGGTGAAGCCCGCCGCGCCCGTGACATTTAACGCTATGGCTGGCATGGGCGCTCCGGTGCCGGCGCAGATCGTCATCAATCTGGGCATCGCCGAGCCGGGCGGCCAGGTCGAGGCCCTGCAGGCACTCATGAACATCTTTATGGGCGCCGATGCCGCAGCCGACGTGCTCGGCCAGACCACGCCCCAGGGCATGGTCGACGCCATCCGCCGCCACTTCTAAGGTGGGGCTGAGTCGGCACTTGGGGACTGTCCCTAACTGCCGGCTGCCAGAGCTGTCCCCTTTGCACCAAAATGGTGCAGATTAATCTGTCCCCAATGCACCAAGCGTGCCGCGGGGGCTGCGTTGTGACACAATGGCGTTTGTTCGATTCGTTATGCGAAAGGCCAACTATGGCAAATAAGAAAAAGAACTCCGAGGCCGCGCCGACGCCCGAGCAGCAGGCCCGCGCTGCCTCCAGCTCTCGCAAGAAGCAGCGCAAGACGTACGTGTCTAAGACCGTCAAGATCGTTCTGGTGGTCATCGGCGTGCTGGCGATGCTGCTTTCCGTCTCGGCGATGGCGTGCTCCGGCCTTATGTCGCAGGCTGAGGACACCTCGGGCTACAAGCTGACCGGCGGTGTTGCTGCCACTATCAACGGCACCAACCTTACCGAGGACACCGTGACCAAGCAGATCATGAGCATGCGCACGTCCTACGGCTACACCAAGGATGAGGATTGGGCGCAGTATCTGGTTGACAACGACCTCACGCCCAAGAAGTACCGCAAGCAACTCATCGACTCCTACACGCAGCAGATTCTGCTTCAACAGGCACAGAAGGAGAACGGCGTGACGGTGTCGGACGAGGAGGTCGAGAAGGCTTGGAAGGACGCGTGCAAGAGCGCGGGCGGAGCCAAGGCCTTTAAGAAGACCCTCAAGACCTACGGCTATACCGAGGACACCTACAAAGACTCGCTCAAGGAGAGTCTGGCGCAACAGAAACTCAAGGATGCCGTCGCGCCCACGAGCAAGCCCAAGGACAGCGAGATTGTCGATTACATCAACGAAAATCTGTCCAGCTACAACGACGCCCGCCGCTCGTCGAACATCCTGATCAAGGTTGATTCCGACGCTTCCGACGAGGACAAGGCTGCCGCCAAGGCCAAGGCGCAGGAGTGCCTGGACAAGATCAACTCCGGTGAGCTGAGCTTTGAGGACGCCGTTGAGCAGTACTCCGAGGACACCGGTTCCAAGGAGAAGAAGGGCGATGTGGGCTGGGATAAGCTCACCACCTTTGTCGACAGCTACCAGACGGCGCTCGAGGGACTCAACAAGGGCGACGTGAGCGAAGTCGTCGAGTCGACCTATGGCTACCACATCATCAAGTGCACCGACTACTTCCATGTCGATAATCAGGTTGATGACATCAACCAGGTGCCCAAGGACATCAAAAAGTACGTCTCCAACGTGGTGAAGACGCAAGCGGCCAGCACCGCGTACAGCGAGTGGCTGGAGCAGTACAAGAAGGATGCCGACATCACCGTCAACCCCATGCCCAAAGACGTACCCTATAACGTGAGTCTGAAGGGTGTCACCAAGAGTTCGACCGACGATTCGTCGACGACTGAGTAATCATGGGGCGGTGCTCGCGCGAGTGCCGCCCACACTATTGAGGAGGATTTGCAGATGACCAACGAAGAGCTGCAGAAGGAAATGATTGCGGCCATGAAGGCCAAGGACAAGGTTCGCCTGTCCATCATTCGCCAGGTTAAGGCCGAGGTGAAGAATATCGAGGTCAATGAGCGCCGCGATGTGACCGAGGAAGACGTCAACAGCATGATCAAGCGTCTGATCAAGCAGACGAGCGAGACGCTGGAGATGTCCATCAAGGCCGGCACCGACCAGGAGCGTACCGACAACCTGACCGAGCAGGTCAAGATTCTGGAGAGCCTGCTGCCCGCGCAGGTTTCGGGCGAGGAGCTCGAGGCCCTGATCGAGCAGGTTATCGCCGAGCTGGGCGCCACGTCCAAGAAGCAGATGGGCCAGGTTATGGGCGCACTCGGCAAGGCCACCGGTGGCAACTTCGATAAGCCGGCCGCGGCAAAGATCGTCGGAGCCAAACTCGCGTAGGGGCCGAGCGGTACATAGTTGATGTTTAGGGGGCGTGGCCGTCATGGTCGCGCCCCTTTTTGCTGGGCTGGGCACTCATTGGGGACAGGCTTAAATGAGTGCCCGGGCTACGCTCATTGGGGACGGGCTTAAATGAGTGCCCAATGAGCAGGTACTCATTTAAGCCCGTCCCCAATGACTAGGTGGAAGGTTGCGGGTTCTTTACGGGAATGTAGTGTGGGCTGCGGAAACGTGATTCTTTCCGTACAATAGTTCAACTCGTGTAAACGCAGGGAAGGGACATTCATGGCAGACATGATCGAGATCAAGCATCTCAACAAGTACTTTGGCGACCTGCATGTGCTCAAAGATATCAACCTCACCGTCAAACGCGGCGAGAAGCTCGTAATGATCGGGCCTTCCGGCTCGGGTAAATCGACGCTCATCCGTTGCGTCGATTATCTGGAGGAGCCCACGTCGGGCGAGGTTGTCATCGACGGTACGCCGCTCACCAAAAAGAATCACCTGGAGATGGCTCGCAAGTATAGTTCCATGGTGTTTCAGCAGTTCAACCTGTATCCCAACATGACGGTGCTGGGCAACCTGACGCTCGCGCCCATCAAACTGCAAAAGAAGAGCAAGGAGGAGGCGACCGAGATCGCCATCGCTGCGCTCAAGCGCGTCGGCATGGCACATAAGGCCGGCGAGTATCCGCAGAATCTCTCGGGTGGTCAGCAGCAGCGCATCGCCATCGCCCGTGCCCTGTGCACCAAGCAGCCTATCATCCTGTTTGACGAGCCGACCTCGGCACTCGACCCCGAGATGGTCCAGGAAGTCCTGGACGTTATGATTGAGCTCGCGCAGGAGGACATCACCATGATCTGCGTGACGCACGAGATGGGCTTTGCGCGCCAGGTGGCCGACCGCGTCATCTTTATGGAGGACGGCCGCATCCTGGAGGAGGGCACGCCCGAGCACTTCTTCGATAACCCCGAGAACCCGCGTTGCCGCGAGTTCCTGTCCAAGATTCTGCACTAGGCGCGGTGATGGACATGACGGATATGACGAGGGCGGCCGTGTCGCGCCGTCACTTTTTGCAGCTGGCGGGCGCCGGTATGCTTACGCTGACGGGGGCCGCGCTTACCGGTTGCGGCAACTCCACCAGCGGCGAGGGCTCCGACAAGGGGTCCAAGCTTGCGGCCATTAAGTCGCGCGGCCATCTGAATGCCGGCGTTAAGAAGGATGTTCCCGGCTACGGCTATTACGACACCGCCAAGGGTCGCTTTGAGGGCATGGAAGTCGATTTGTGCTACCAGATCGCCGCTGCCGTCTTTGGCGTGAGTTACAAGGAGGCTCGCGCCCAGGAGCTTGTCGAGTTTGCCGACGTAACGCCCAAGACGCGCGGTCCGCTGATCGATAACGGCCAACTTGACGTGGTCGCGGCGACCTACACCATCACCGACGAGCGCAAGAAGAGCTGGGATTTCTCGACGCCGTACCGCACCGACTACGTGGGACTCATGGTCAAGAAGCGTTCGGGCTTTACCTCGATTGAGGATCTGGATGGTAAGGTCATTGGTGTGAGCCAGGGTGCCACCACGCAGGGCCTGATCGAGCAGATGATCAAGGACAACGGCTTTAGCTGCAAGCCCGAGTTTAGGGCCTTTAGCGGCTACCCCATCATCAAGAGCTCGCTCGACGCCGGCAATATCGACGTCTTCGCCATGGACCGCTCCACGCTGGCCGGTTACATGAACGAGACCGTTGAGCTGCTGCAGCCCGAGGTCAAGTTTGGCGAGCAGGGCTACGGCGTGGCAACCAAGAAGGGCTGCGACCTTTCGGCCGTGGTCGATCAGGTGATTTGCGATCGCCTGGCCGACGGCTGGCTCGACCAAGAGGTCAAGACCTGGGGTCTTGTATAGGCGCATCGTCCAAGGAAGGAATCAAATGCTCGAAGGATTATTTGACGCCGACCGTTGGTCGACGACATTTCAAAACATGGGGCCCTTCTGGGAGGGCTTTGGCGTGACGCTGCAGGTGGTCGTTGCCGGTCTGCTGCTGTCGCTGGTGCTGGGCACGCTGCTGGGCGTGTTCTCCACCACTCGTTCGCGCGTGCTGCGCGCCATAAGCCGAGTGTACGTGGAGTTTTACCAGAACACCCCGTTGCCCGTGCAGGTGCTCTTTATGTACATGGCCGGTCCACAGTTTTTGCAGGCCATAACCGGTGCCGACCAGCCGGTGCGTATCGCGCCGTTCGTGCTGGGCTTCTTGGGCGTGGGTCTGTATCACGCGGCCTACATTTCGGAGGTCATCCGCACTGGTATCGAGGCGGTTCCGCGCGGTCAGATGGAGGCGGCCCAGAGCCAGGGCTTCACCCGTGCGCAGGCGTACTGGTACATCGTGCTGCCCCAGACATTCAAAATCATTCTTCCGCCGCTGTGTAACCAGGCGCTCAACCTGGTCAAGAATACGTCGGTGCTGGCGCTTGTGGCCGGCGGCGACCTTATGTACCGTTCCGACAACTTCGTGAGTCTGTACGGTTACCTGCAGGGGTACATCGTCTGCTGCCTTATGTACTTCATCATCTGCTTTCCGCTCGCCATGCTGGTGCAGTGGCTCGAGCGCCGCTCCAAGGAGCGTCCGCGCGGCGTGAGCCTGGCCGAGCTGGGGCTCGACAACGTAGAGGAGGCCTAGCGCATGGAAATCTTCAACGCGACCAACCTGCTCTACATCTGGGGCGGCTTTGTTAAGACCATCGAGATCTCGGCGCTGTCGATCTTTTTCTCGCTCATCTTTGGCACGGTGCTGGCGCTCGTTAAGAGCTATGCGCCCCGCCCGTTCCGTATTTTGGTGAGCGCCTATATCGAGCTGTTCCGCTGCACGCCAAACCTGCTGTGGATCCTGTTTATCTACTTTACGGTGCAGGGTTTGGACATTGTGATTTCGACCATCGCCTTTACGCTGTTTACCAGCGCTGTTATGGCCGAGATTGTGCGTGGCGGTCTCAACTCGATTCCGCGCGGCCAGTTTGAGGCAGCGCAGAGCCAGGGCTTTGGCTTCTTTGCCACCATGCGCTACATCATTCTGCCGCAGACGTTTAAGACGATCATTCCGGCGCTGTTTAGCCAGTGCACGACTGTCATCAAGGACAGCTCGTATCTTTCGGGTATTAACGTGGCCGAGCTCATGTACACGGCCAACGTTGTGATGGCCCACGCGATCGATCTGTCGCAGGTGCTTATGCTCTACGGCCTGGTGTTTGCGATGTACTTTGTGCTCAACTTTGGTATCTCGCTGCTGGTCCGAGCGTATCAGCGCCGCATCGTGGCCGCATAGTCCTGCTTCCCCAAGCACGGCACCTTGCTCCTCAATCGTCGCTTGCGTACATTTAGTACGCGGCGCTCCTCTTTCGGGGCAATCTGCCGCACTTGGGAAACCAGGGCGGTCGTAAGTGACAAAATGGGAATCAGGAATCGCCTATTTCTCATTTGCTAGAAAGGAATCGCGATGAGCGATCTGGAGAATAAGAAGAATCCTGTGGTCATTACCATCGCGCGCGACTTTGGCGCCGAGGGCCACGAGATTGGCCGCATGCTTGCCGACGAGTTGGGGATTCCGCTGTACGATAACGAGCTGCTGGTACGTGCGTCGCTGCGCGCGGGCGAGTCGCTCGATAAGATGGCCGCCTATGATGAGCGTCTGGCCGTGGAGAACATGGCGTTTCTGCCCGACCGCTACGATGCGCGTTCGTACTCGGATAAGTTGTTCCAAAAGATGAGCCAGGTGATTTTGGATCTGGGCGAGACCGAGAGCTGCATTATCGAAGGCCGTCTGTCCGATTACCTGCTGCGCAACAACCCCAGCCACATTGCCGTGTTGGTGACCGCACCCTTTGAGGACCGCGTCGAGATTGTGCGCAAGAAGCGTGGCCTTAACAAAAAGAAGGGCGCCAAGCTGGTCAAACAGCAGCAGAAGGCGCGCGAGGCGTTCTATAAGCGCTATAGCGCCGGCAAGTGGAAGATGACGAGCGGTAAAGACATCGTCGTCAACCGCGCCAAGCTGGGCCGCGAGGGTTGTAAAGACGTTATCGCCGCTGCCTACCGCTACAAAGTGGCCCAGCTCGAAGGCTAACCGGTTGAAACCACCACAAAGGGACAGGCACCTTTGTGGTGGTTTTTGTTTTAGGCGGAGGGGAAGGCCTTGGTGAGACCGGCGCGCGTCTGCGTGTCGGTCTTTTGGTAGATAGAACTCAGGTGGCGCTGTACCATGCGCATCGAGATGCCGAGCTCCTCGGCGATTTGCTTGAGCGGGCGTTCGTCCTGGGTCACGGCTATGAGCACGTCGACTTCGCGCGGGGTGAGGGCGTGGTTGGCGATGAAGGCCTTACGCTGCTCCTCGATACTCGGTGCAGCGAGCGCTTTCTCGGCTCGTTGCTGGTGTTCGCGCTCCTGCTCGGTTTGGGGCAGGCGGAACAGGCCCGCAGTTACAAACGCCACACTTGCCGCCACAAGCAGCATGAGCGCGCCGATCATGATGATGGCGACATTGCCCGAGGTCACAAGTGCCAGCGAGATGCCCGACGTAGTGAACGCGCACACGTTGTTGGCTGCGCGGCCCATGCCAGCCCACAGTGCGGGCGTATGCATGCGCGGTGCCAGCTGTGTAAAGTTGGCAGTAAAGAACGTGACAAAAAAGCCCGAGCTCAGGTAAAAGACGACAAGGCCCAGGTTGGGATCGGCACCGGCTTCCACAGCCAAGATTGAGATGGTGGAAAGTACCGTGACGCCGAGCATGATGAGGCCCATGTAGCGACGCTCGGCAAGATCAAAGACGATACCGGCGACGAGACCGCTCGCCGCCAAAAAGAGGCGCGGCCAGGTCTGTACGGCGATGGTGCCGTGGGCGTTGGAGAACGTGACGACGTTGTCGAGCGTCGAGAACAGGCAGGCGAGAATCACGACGAGCGCGATACTCCAGCACGCCTGCTTGGCGAGGGCGTGCGAGGGCTCGGCAAAGGGATTGATGGCGGGGCTGGAACTCTCGGCAGCCTTTTGGGGAACGACGCTGAGGGCGGAGATGCAGATCGTTGCCGCGCCAAGAATGATGAGCTCGACGATGCCACCGCAATCAATCAGGTTGACGACGAACTGCATCAGGATGCCCGCGGCATAGGCTGCTCCTGCGCCGGTGGCGAGTTTGGGGTCATCCTGGAATGCCAACGAAAAGGCATGGTGCGCTGCGGCGCCCAGTAGGCCGAGTCCGAGGAATGAGAGGCATCCCAGAATCTCGAGCGCAAGCGGGCTCGTGGGGGACTGAATCTGAGTCAACCCCAAGATGGCGATGGGAACGGCGGCGCTGACAACTGCCTGAGGCCGGCCTTTGCGCTGTGCGAGCCCAAGCAGCGGCGCATATCCGATAAAGCCGATGACGCTGGCGCCAAGGATGAAGCCCTGCGCAATTACAACACGCTCGGCACCGGCGAGCAGCCCGACATTGACGTCGAAGCGAAACTCGGCGGCAAGGAAGGCGAAGGTGAAGAGCGCGAGTGCCAGAAGCGCGTTGATTTTAGACCTGCTCAGGTTCAAGGACGGTCCTTTGGGTGGACGAATAATCGTGTCCTCGATTGTAGCGTTCCCGGGACGAGTGTGGCGATGGCGAAATCATATTGAATTAAACCGCAGGTAGAGGCCTAGGTTCACATCTACGAACCTAGGCATATGGAGTCATTTGGCACATCTTGGTGGTACAGGACCACCACAAAGGGGACAGGCACCTTTGTGGCGGTATGTCCCTACGACCAAGGAGGCCGTTATGAACGGAAGTCACTTTGACAAGCAAGCTCAGCGTGAGCGCACCTGCTCGCTGGTTCACGGTACTTGGCGTTGTGTGGGTGCCAAAATCGCTTGCGCCGGCGCGTGTGCGCTTATGGTCGGTCAGTTGCTGCTGCCGAGCGTGGCGCTGGCGACGGAATGCGCCGATCCCGCCGCTGGGACGGATGAGGTTGCCGCGGCTCCGGTGACGCCGACGGTTGCGGAGGATACGGCGGCTCCGGCGCCGGTACCGGTGGCTTCGGCTGCGCCGATGACTGACGCGGCTCCGGCGGCACCGTCCACGGCAGAAGCTCAGCAAGATCAGCAGGACGCACCGGCGGCAACGGTGAACGATACGGTTGCTGTCAACCAAGATGGCTCTCTTGGTGGCACCGACAGCTCGTCGGCAAACAACGCCATCATGCCCTGCGGTGTGACCGATGTTGTTGGCGGCAGCGACGTTAGGGTCAACACGACCGTGGTCCCCCACTATACGGACTGCGCGCTTCCGAGCAAGGTCACACTCAAAAAGGGCCAGCCGTATACCCACGATTTTCTCGATGTAGAGGGTGGCATTCCAGAAACGCTTGCGAGCGAAGTCGTCGAGGTTAAGTACTACAGGGCCGATGCCGCTTCGGGCATTCTGGTCGAAGTTCAGGATGCGTCCATGTCCGACGTGACGGCTCGCTTCGAACCCGTTGGCAATCACATGAGGCTGACGCTGACCTTTACGGGTGGCGCGGCAGGCGGCTCGTATCGACTCACGCGCAATGAGGCTCTCTATATTGGCACGGCACTGGAGTATACCGGAACTGACTATGAAGGCAGCTCGACTATCCTCAACGAAACCAGGTACGATTATTACCTCCGCTACGCCATCAATAGCGAAATTACGCTCGTTGCGTCAGAAAACGAAGCCCTCCATAACCTGAACGTCAACGACGTGAAGACCAACTACGCGCCCGGCGAGGCGCCCCGCGCGACCGCGACGATTCCCGCTGCTGACGCCGACAAGTACGAGATCGCCTACGAGTGCTGGGAGGAGATGGATGGCAGCGACCCCGCGGAGCTCACGCCCGTTGCCTTCTGGTATTCCGACCCCGCCAAGTATCCGACGGGCGCGAGGAGGATCGAGCACTTCGAAGAGGGCAAGTTCTACATGTACTCCGTTGAGCTGAGGCTCAAGGGCGACAATACCGTGGCCGATGACTGCAATATGAACGTCAACGGTCGTTGGGTGCACCACATCAAGACCGACAACGGCGTCTTTGCGCCAATCGCTGGCAATATGCTGTGCGAACAGCCAATCGACGAATGGCGTGCCATCGACGTTATCGAGATCAACGGCGCCACGACCACCTTCAAGGCGGGCGATAGGCCGGTCTTTACGGCGAATGTTCCGACGGGCTCCAACTCCCTTCCTCAGTGTGAGTTCTGGACGGGTAGCGACGGCAGCGAAGTGAACTCCGTGGATTTCTGGGATCAGAACATCACGAATCACATCGACGTCTTTAAGCCTGGCGTGACCTATCGCTACGGCATCTACCTCAAGTCCGCGCGCGGCTTCTACTTTACGCCCGACACCAAGCTGGTGATCAACGGCCAGGAGTGCGGCTACCAGATGGGCGAAGCGAGTGTAGTTGATCCCGAGAGCGGCTGTATCTTCACTCTGTGGCTCAACACCGATCTGACGTTTACGCCCGAGGCCACGCCGGCTCCGGTCGACCCCGAAAAGCCCGCGCCGCAGCCTGAGGTCAAGCCTGAGCCCAAGCCCGAGGTGAAGCCCGAGACCAAGCCCGCGGCTAAACCGGTCACGACAACCACCACGGCCAAGACGGTTGAGAAAACCACGCAGGCCAAGAAGGGCGATGCTGTCCTGGCTACCACGGGGGATACCACCGCGATGACGGTCGCCGCCCTAGGCATCGCCGGCGCAACCGTAGCCGCCGCCGGCCTCGCCGCGACCAAGCGCCGCAAGCATTAGAGCTGGGTGACGGCTCTCGTTCTCGGCCTCAGCAAAATCTCAATCTGTAACACCAAGCCAGTCAAAACGGCTCTAGATGTTACAGATTGAGATGAACCGAATGGCCGCCAATCTAATGTCTCGATCTGTAACACCAGGCGGGGAATTTGACCTCTAACTGTTACAAATCGAGACAAACTGGCCGGCCGAGTCCAGAACCACCGCAAAGGTGCCTGTCCCCTTTGCGGTGGTTTGCGCAGGTAGAACGGTAGGTTCGTATATATGAACCTACCGTTCGCTTTGTTTTTGAACAACGATTACGCTGGATGACTTTTGGTTTGCAGGAAAGGAACGACCATGAGGTGGACTACTGCTCGAGCGCTTTGCCGACGGCTGACGGTTGCCACGGTGACCCTCGCGATGGTGACGGGTTCGTTTCCCGCGGGCGCGTTTGCTGAGGCCCTCAACACCGACGGCACTTTTGTGCAGACGGATAACGGCCAAGCAGCCGACGCCGCTCCCGCCGATTCGGCTGACGCCCAAACGTCAGACTCTGCTTCCGCCGACCCCGCGCCCGATGCCGGCGCCGCCGACCCCACAGTGCTCGATACCGGTGACACCCCTACGCCCCCGGCCTCCGAGATTGCATCGGCGGCGGGCCTGACGGGCGCCGGGCAGACCGAGAGCACACCTGCGGGTGCGCTCGCAACCGATCTTGTCGAGGGCAAGGAACTCGCTGAGCAGCAGAAGCAAGAGGAGACCGCCGAAGCCGAAGCAACCTGGAATGAGGATCTTGGGCTCTGGATGACCTCGAAGGGCGCCACGGGCGTAAAGGACGAATACGACGATGGCTACGTGGCCGGCGAGCAGACCCCCGCGCAGTACTACTTCTCGATTGATAGCCTCACCAACGAAATTTCTATCGAGTATGGCGACGCAGGCATTACCACGTTGGAGGTGCCCTCGACCATCGACGGCAAGCGTGTCGTAAGCCTTAGGGGCATGGGAAACGCCGCTCTCACATCGGTCACCTTCGCCCCCGATTCGCACGTCCGCACCGTTGGCGGCCTGGGAGGCAGCAGCATCAAGGAAATCGCACTGCCCGATTCGGTTGAGGAGTTGGGCTGGAATGCGTTTACCGGAAGCAAGACACTTCAGACGGTGACCTGGCCCAATAACGCGGCCTTTACCACGATTCCCGAGCAGGCCTTTGAGGGCTGCGAACAGCTTGACGACAATGTGGTGGCAACGCTGCCGCCTTCGGTTAAGACTATCGACTATCGTGCCTTCGCCAATTGCGGCGTGCCGCAGTTCTATGTCTCGGATACAACGGTACTCACCTTTACGCAGATCAATGTGCCGGGCACGGTGGAGCGGATTGAGCGCTTTGCCTTTGACGGGTGCTCCTTTGTGTCGTCGGTGACGATTGGCGATGGTGTCAAATCTATCGGGGCGCTCGCGTTCGCCTCTCTTGATCCTGCGATTGCCGGCAAAGAGATTGTGCTACCCAAAAGCGTGGAAATGATAGAGTGGGGAGCTTTTGAGAACACGAGATACGGAAACGAGACGAACCATAATGCCGTTGCCCTGCGCGTGATGAACCCCGATCTTCAGTTTGGTGAGGCGGGCTATCCGGGCGACTATAATGAGCGCGTGACAATCGATGGCGTAACGTATGCGATTCCCTTTGGTGAAGGCCAGACCATCTATGCCTATGCGACCGATTCGGCTGGCAACCCCTCGATGGTCAAAAAGCTTGCCGATGCCGTGGCCGATCGCAAGGACTCCGTCGATTCCTCGAAGCCTGCCTACACGTTTGAGTGGATGGGCGAGGCGGCCCAGGTGACGGGCAAACTTCCCCAGAGCGCGACGGCTACACTCGTGCAGGCGGGGCAGTCCACGCCGCTGGCGGTTGGCGATGACGGCAGCTTTACAGCGGCTCTCTCCAAGACAGCAGCCACCCTGCGCATTTCGCTCAGCGGTTACTATGACATGGTGCTGGCGCGCCCGGGCGACCAGATGACGGGCACATGGAATATCGGAGAGATTAAGGCTGAGGACTTTACCAAGATTCCGGCTTCGCGCGCGATTGAACTTAATGTGGCCTATCTCGAACCGGTCGCAGGCCAGGATAAGACCGAACGCATTGAGCTCGATAGTCTCGATAACATCGATCTGACGGTGAAGAGCGGCGGCAAGACGCTTAAGCCTGCCAAGGGCGACAAGGAAAACGACTACCGTATCCAGGGTACAGCGCTCGTGGTGTCGCAGGCCATTGCCGATGCAGACCAGGATCTGGAGATAACGCTCGAGCCCAAAGACAGCCTCAAGCTGGGTGGGGCGACGGCGACGGTGAAGCCTTCGGCCGGCAAGGTCGATATCGACTTGAAACCCTGGGGCACGGCGACGGTCACGACCAAGGGCGACTACCAGGGCGCCAACCGCGTGCTGGTGTTCCGTACGTCCGACGGCAAGCTAGTCGCCGACGGCGTCACCTATTTGATGGGTTACGAAGACGATGGCACCACGCCTATCATGAAGGCCGAGACGCCGCGCCTTAAGGCCGGTTCGTACACCATCGTCGCCTTTAACAAGACGAGCTACGACATCCAAGCGACGAGCTATTCCACGTTTAGCCGCCTAGGGCTGACCGTGGGTAAGCATATCGCGCAAAAGCAGGTGAAGATTGAGGACGGCAAACAGCTCGACGTGACGCTCGACGTCCCCACGTTTGACGTGGAGACGTATCGTGCCGAGCGCGGGCTGACGGCGGGCTCGGTTATCGCTGATTCGTCCGCGGTCGTTGGCGCGGAGACCGAGCTGCGCATTCATTACGAGCTCAAGGACAGCCAGGCTGCCAAGATTGAGATTCCTCTGGCCAAGGATGCCGTCGAGGATGTGTCCGCAGGCGCTCGCGAAGCCGGCGCCAGCTCCGATGCCATGTGGGCTGCCACAACTTGGGAGGGCGACAACCTCGTTCTCGATATGAAGAAGAGTGCGGGCGCCGATGTGTTTGTGCGCTTTAAGCCTAAGGCCGCGGGCATCTATGCCGTCTCGCCGCTTATTACGCTGGGCGAGGTGACATTGCCGCTGGGAAGCACCACGCTTGAGGTTAGCGGATCGCGCATCGAGGTCGACAACACCGACGTTCACAGCCTGCTGGGCAATGTGGCCTACGTTTATGCAGCGCCGGGCAAGAGCGTGCAGCTCACCGTGGGGACGGGCTCGTCGGCTGCAAAGTACACCGGCAAGACCAATAAACTCGGTCGTGCCAAGATTGAATACGAACTGCCGCAGGATACGCTTGCCGCCGAGCGTGTGACGCTCGAAGCGCGCGTGGGCTCGACCGATGTCGCCGCCGCTGCCGCAGAGGTGACGGCTCGCAATTATGTGCGCTATGTTCCGGGTGCTTCGGTCTGGAACTTTGATGTGACGTATCGTGGCGGTACGCAAAACCTGGTCAAGGACGGCAAGGACACCGGCAAGGGCCTGTGGACCTTCCATCATCTGCCACAAAAGAAGAATGCCTACTGGACCTTTGACATCACGCTCGAGGTGGGAAACGAAGAGGCCGCCGACACGCTCGACCTGTACGTGGACTGCGTGGATGGCAAGACGGTGACGATTCCTCTGACTCAAAAGTCGCGCGAGGGCACCCGCGTGCGCTATGCGGCGGAGTATGTGGACGAGGGTTACCTTAAGCTGCTTAATGAGTTTAACAAGGCGAATGACTCGACCTATGTGAACTGCGGCAACTTTGAGCAAATCTTTATGCCGCAGACCTACCGCATCTCCAATGCCCAGCTTATGACCATGCTGAGTTTTGACGCCAAAGCTTCGGCCAAAAAGCATTCCGCCGCGGCCGAGGAGCGCCAGCAGGAGTTCTCGAATGCCGTGCAGCAGTGGCACGAGTATATGATGGATAACTCGTTTAATGATGTCGACGAGGCCTTTAACGACGCGATTGACCAGATGGTCGCCGATGCGTTTGCCGAAGAGGACAAGGACGGTAAAGAGGACGAAGCCCAAGGTGGAGCTGCGTGTAAGGCTCGTCGCGCCCCTGCCGCCAGCGACGGCGAGGGTGATGGTGCTGGCAACGACGAGGCCGCGCAGTTTGCGGCTGAGCTCAAGGCCGCGGTCGGCGGGTCGTCGGCGCTGCTGACCCAGCAGGGCGACAGCTATGGCGTCAATGTGGACAAGATGATCTTTGAGGATGCTTACGGCACCAGCGAGGATTGGTATCAGGAACTCGCGGCGGCCCAGGGCGCGAACGCTGCGGATGCGGCCGCCATCAAGGAGCTCGTCGACCATGCATCGCGAGCGGAGTTTATTGCCCAGCAGGCCGAGGATCTGGTGGGCCAGTCGATGGGTATCGGCCAGCTCAACCAATACGGAAGCTGGAATGACGCAACCGCTGCGGCGCTCAACAAGCGTGCGGGCATTAAGGCCAGCGAGTACAACGGCCAGTCGACGAGCGGGTTTAACGATTTGGGCCAGGTGCTCGGCAGCTCGCTGAGCTACAAGGCGGCTGACGACGATACCGTCAAGGGCTTTAAGGTCGCCGCGCCCGATGGCGAGCAGACGGCCTATATCGAGTCGGAGTTTATCGAGAACTCCAATAACAACAAGAACCAGGCGCTTCTGTTTAACTCGATCGCCATGCAGTGCGACATTCTGGACAACCTGTACGACAACTGGAATGTGGTCCATAGCCTCAACAACTCCAAGGTGCGCGGATGGCTCATGGCCTGGAAGCTCAACGGCGACGTGAGCGCCCATATGAAGCTCATCCGCACGATCCGTTCGCTCAAGAGCTATAAGATCGAGTGCGAGATGTTCGGACAGGTCTTTAAGACCGACGCGTGGAAGGCGGCCGGCCAGGCGTTTCCCGCGGCGACCCAGGGCATCGGCATCTTTACCGGCATTTACGGCGTGAACGATGCCAGCAAGAACTGGGAGAACGTGAACGTCCGCATGCAGAAGGTGAAGGGCGAGCGCGAGGGCTATGAGCTTCAGCATACGCGCTTGCTTGCCAAGCCCGAGAAGACCGAGGACGACTGGAAGTGCATTTACGCGCTGCGTGACGCCATGGAGAAGGCGCGTGCGTTTGAGGATCTGCTGTATCGCCAGCTCTGCCACGATAGCACCGATGTGGCAGTGGGCTCCATTATGACAATCGCCGGCGTGCTGACGGCCGGTTCGGCGGGTACCGTGGTGGGCGCTGCCTATGATGCGGCTTCGACCAGCGTAGGTTCGGAGCGCGCGATTAAGCTGACCAATGCCGAATGCGCCTACGATGTTGCCTGCGAGCAGGTGGAGCGCGCGTGCCAGAATCGCATTACGGTCAACTGGGGCGAGCTGACCGATGCCGAGGTCTACAAGGCCAACAAGGACGGCTTGATCTCGGACGAGAAGATGCAGTCGATCTTCGAGGCGCGTTACCGCAATGTGGCTGCCAAGGCTGCACCCGACCCTGCGGGCGTGGTGTACGAGGGCCTGCTGTCCAATACGGTTGAAGGCGCGACGGTTGAGCTGTGGAGCGCCGACAATGCGGCCGGTACCAATGCGGTGCGTTGGGATGCCGAGGAGTATGAGCAGGACAATCCGCTTGCAACGGGTGCGGACGGCGCGTACAACTGGAATACGCCGACCGGCTGGTATCAGGTGCGCGTGACCAAGGACGGGTATGAGGAGGCGCGTTCGGCTTGGCTGCGCGTGCCGCCGATTCAGACTGAGGTGAACATTGGCTTGGTGTCGACGGCGGCGCCCGAGGTGGCCTCGGCCCATGCCTATACCGATTGCATCGAGGTTGAGTTTGCGCAGTATATGGATGCGAGCGACGATGCCCTGGTCGCATTGCGCGCGCAGGGCTTGGGCGACGTGACGTATACGTGGCTCGACAAACAGGACGATCCCAATGGCAAGCCGCTATCGCGCGTGCTGCGTATTCGCTATGCCGATGCGCGTGAGGCGGGCTCGACGGTGGCGTTTGAGCTCGACGGTGCTCGCAACTACGCCGGCGCGGCCATGGCGCGCTGGGCAAGTGGCGAGCTTGTCGTGGGCGTTCGTGCCGACAAGCTCAAGCTCAACGTGGAGCAGGCCGTGACCATGCTTGAGGGCAGTGACTTTGAGCTGGTGGCGCACGTGACCGATAAGGCGGGCAAGCCGTTTGCGGGCGCAAGGGTTAGTGTTGGGCTGGAGTCCTCGGCTATCTGCTCTGTCGATGCCACCCAGGCCGTGACGGGCGAGGATGGCGCGGCGACGTTTGTGCTGCATGGTGCTCTGCCCGGTTTGACGACGTTGACGGCGGCGGTGGACGGCACGGCGCTGTCCAAGCAGGTCGATGTTCGCGTGTCTGCCGAGGCAGTGCGACCGGCGCGACCGGTGGCGACGATTGGTGCGACGACGTTTGGTGCATGGTCGCCCAAGGAGAATTACATTACGGTTCCCAAGGGCACGAAGCTGGAGCTTTCTGCCGAGGATGGCACGACGATTTGGTACACCACCAACGACACCTGCCCCTGCCGTGACGAAGGCCGCGTAAAGTACACCGAGCCTATTGCGCTCGATAGCAACATGTATGTGCGCATTGCGGCACAGCGCCCTGGCATGTCATACAGCGAGTATTCCGAGCGTCTGAACATTACGATTACGGTGACCGATGAGGCGGCGCCTGAGCCGACGCCCGATCCCAGTCTGAAGCCAGAGCCCGAGCCGACGCCTGACGGCGGCGAGCAGGGTGGCGGTACGGATGGCTCTGGTGGCGCCGGGGTCCCTGCGGGCGGTTCGACTTCGACGACGACCACGGTGACGACGAACAAGTCCAAGGGTAAGGGCAAGAACGGCAAGAAGTCCGGTGGCATGGAGCTCGCCAGCACGGGTGACTCCGCCGCGATGACGGTCGCTGCTCTGAGCATCGCCGGCGCAACCGTTGCCGCGGCCGGCATCGCTGCGACCAAGCGCCGCAAGCGCTAAGTTTTGGCGACAGCGCCCATCCTCGGCTTTAGCAAAATCTCAATCTGTAACATCAAGCCAGATATTTGGGTTCCAGGTGTTACAGATTGAGATGAACTGTTCAGCCGCCAACCTAACGTCTCGATCTGTAACACATAGCGAGGAATTTGGCCTCTAACTGTTACAGATTGAGACAAAGCGGAGGCGGTTGGAGCGATATCTCGATCTGTAACAACTACAAGGCTCAACGGGCTCCAGGTGTTACAGATTGAGACAAAACGACCGACCAAGCCTCAAACCACCACAAAGGTGCCTGTCCCCATCGTGGTGGTTTGGGCGGTCGGTAAAGAAAAAGTCCCCGCCGGGCGTGAACTGCCTCCCATTTCTTGGACATGAGAAATGGGAGGCTTTTTATGCGTGTCG
>CABUJH010000007.1 GCA_902491895.1 uncultured Collinsella sp.
CGGAATCGGCTAAAGTGCGATGGCGAAATTGGTTGTTTTTACAGTAGCGCTAACAGTTCGACTTCGGGAGGGCCGAATGATGGCGGGCGCGGGGGCGAGCCCCTACGAGCTCGCGAGCGACGCCGCGTCGAGGCTCGGGATCGCCGTCGGGGCGGAGGAGCTCGCGACCCTCGCCTCGGACCTCGACCTCGGCGACGGGGAGATGGCCGCCGTGGCAGCCACCTTCTCCTACCTTGCGGAGAAGAGGAGGCTCGCCTCCATCGAGACGCTGCTGAGGCTGAGCAGGCTGCCCAGGCGCGAGCCCAAGACCTTCGAGGGCTTCGACTTCTCCAGGATCCAGGGCCGGGACGCGGCCGCGCTGGGCAAGCTCCCGTCGCTGGCCGACCTCTACGCGCACCGCAACGTCGCCTTCGTCGGGCCCGGCGGCATAGGGAAGACGCACCTCGCGCAGGCCTACGGGCGCGAGTGCTGCATGCGGGGGCTCAAGACCTACTACATAAAGGCGACCGAGCTCAGGGACAGGTTCCAGAAGGCCGTCCAGCGGGGAAACACCTCGCGGGTCGTCTCCTCGCTCGTCAAGCCGTCGTGCCTCATCGTTGACGAGGTGGGGAGATGCGTCTACGACAGGCCGTGCACCGACCTGTTCTTCGATGTCGTCGACAGGCGCTACGAGAAGGAGGGGCCGAACGCGATGGTCCTCACGAGCAACATCGCCCCGAGCGGGTGGGATGAGTTCTTCACGGGCGACGACACGCTCCTCTGCGCCCTCGACAGGCTGTTCGACAAGGCGTCGGTGTTCGTGATGCGGGGCCCGAGCTACCGCGGCAGGGAGCTTGACACCTACTCGGTGGAGGCCGTCCCCCAGGCGGTGAAGGTGAGGGGGATCCAGCCCGAGGGGATGTAGGAATGCGATAGGAAAGTCATAGATGCGGGCGTGTTGGCTAAAATGGGTCGGCCGGGATTGGTCAATCTCGGCCGACTATATTTGGCTAAATTATTCCGGCGCTAACAGTCTGGAGCGACGGAGCGGCCTGGAATTCATCCGTAGAGGTCTTCATTGGCTGCGCCGGGAGTGTCCCTAGGTACCGGCACATAAGGAACGTCCCTAACTGCCGGAGGGGGCGTCTGCCGTGGCAGACGCCCCCTCCGGATGTGGGAAGTTTGCGCTGCAGGTTACTTGTCGGTGCCCAGCTTGTGCGGCTTGAGAGCGAGCGCATTGACGAGCGCGTCGGTGGCAGACTTGACGGCTGCTGGCTGCGGATCGTTGACGTGATCCTCGGGATGCACGGGCAGGTCCTTCTTGACTGCGTCGTGGATCAAGTTGAGGTACTCAGTCACGCCAGTGGTCGATAGGTGCGTGCCATCGCCATCGAACAGGTCGTTGCGGTTGGCACTGTATCCGTACCAATCGATAACGCGCACGTTCTTGTAGCGCGTAGCGGCGTTGGCGATGGCCTGGTTGGTAGAGCCAACCCACGGCTGCGGGCTGCGCGTGTTCACAAACACCACAATACGCTTATCTCCTGCATCGGCCATGATGGCGTCGATCTGGTCGTCGGTTACCAAGCCGTTGGTGCCCAGGGCAAAGACCACGATCTTGCCGGCAAGGTTCTGCTGGATATAGCCCTCAAATGCCGCGCGGCCCGCATCAAACTGGCGCCCCTTTTCGGCATCGATATGGCTGTGCGGGAACACACCGTCAAAGGAATCAACGGCGCGCAGAGACACGGAGTCACCGATCATCAACAGGTCGTAGGAGCCATCGGGGAAGCCGTCGTTGTCCTTGTCGGTGTCGTCGGCCGCCTGCTGGTCGGTGGGTGCGGCGTTCTTGGCTTCCTTGTTCAGAACTTCGGCGCCCTCGCCGCTCAGCGCAGACGTTTCGGGCACAAAGATCAGGCCGCCCAGTGCAACGACCAACACGACAGCGCAGGCTGCGCAGGCAGGGACGTGCGCGCGCACCCAGTTGGCGGGCGTGGTGGTGCCATCGCGGAATTCGGCGACAGTGCGGCCGAAGGCGCCCTTTCTAAACGGCGTCTCGATAAAGCGATATGAGCATTCGGCCACGGCGACCACCAACAGCACCTGCAAAATGTACTGCCACCACGGTGTATCGTTGATGTTGGCGACCGGGTTCATGAGCAACAGCAGGGGATAGTGCCACAGGTAGATGCTGTACGAGCGCTTGCCAACCCACACGAGTGGCTCGGCGGACAGCGCGCGGGCAACCATTCCCTGGGGTTGCACGCAGGCCGCGATGACCATGAGCGTGAGGATCGAGCACAGCAGTGTGCCTCCGCGATACTGGAAGGCGGTGTAGCCGTTGGTGAGCGCGACCATGGCGGCAAGGCCAACCAGACCCACGACGCCCAACACATCGATGGATGCGGGCGAGGACCAAAAACGCACGAGGACGCTCGGCTGTGCCGGGGCGGTCTCGGCTGCTTCGTCGGCCTTCTCGCCAGGCTTGCCCTCGGCGTTCTTGCCGTGCTTGGCGGCCCCGACCAAGCGGTCGAGCCCCAAACGACGAGCGAGACGCACCGGCGCCAGGTCGCGATCGGGGATAAAGGCCATCCAGGCGCCCAGCAGCAGCGAGAACACGCGGGTGTCGGTGCCGTAGTACACGCGGCTGGGGTCGGCGGCAGGGTTGTAAAGCACCATCATGGCGAGGGCGGATGCCGCGGCAAGGCCCAGAACCACGCGGCGCGTGTTGGGCTTGCTCACATGCATGGATACCATGGCAAACAGCAGTGGCGGCCAAATCAGGTAGAACTGTTCCTCGATGGCAAGCGACCAAAAGTGCGTGAGCGGCGAGGGGTCGCCCAGAGCATTGAAGTACGAGACGTTTTGGGCAATCTGCCACCAGTTGTTGAAGAACAACAGCGACGGCAGGATGTCGGGGCGCATCTTGGTGAGCATCACGTGGTTAAAGATGGTGCACAGCGCGCAGGTCACGAACACTACCGTTACCACGGCGGGGACCAGGCGACGGATGCGGCGAATCCAGAAGCTCTTAAGATCGATGCGGCCGGTCTTAGCGACTTCGTTGAGCAGCAAGCGCGTGATCAGATAGCCCGAAAGCACAAAGAAGATTGTGACGCCGAGCAGGCCGCCCTGAGCCCACGTGAGGTTGAGGTGATAGAGCACCACCGCAACGACGGCGAGCGTACGCAGACCGTCGAGCGCAGGAATGTAGCGGGACTTGGGGCGCGTGGGCGCCTGTTCTTTTGCGGCGCTGTTGGTGCGGTCACCCTTGTTGGCGGGCACGCGATGAGAGTCTGCGGCGCGGCGCGGCTCGGTGGCTTGTCGGTTAGCGCGCGAACGTTCGTGCGGCGCTCGTTGATCGCTCGCGTGGCGTGAACTGCGTGAGCTCGATCGCGGGAATTGTTCCATAAAACTTCATCCAATGACGAGAATAATCAGCACGCCTTCATTGTAACCGCCTGCCCCTGTGAATGCTTGCTGCCGGCGCAAGCTCAAGTGCGCGTCCACATCAAAGTGAACTAAAGTTATAGAGGCGCGAGAGCGCACGATTGACGGCCAACAGCGGGCGCAGAGCCCGCGGACGAGGAGGTTTCCATGGCAGATTGCGGCATCGTTGCGGTGTTCGGCAGCATGAACATGGACCTTTCGGTGGCGTGCGAGCGCATGCCGCGTGCGGGCGAGACCGTCGGCGGCAGCGGATTTATCAGCAATGCCGGCGGCAAGGGCGCCAATCAGGCCGTAGCTGCCGCGCGTATGGGCGCGTGCACGCACATGATCGGCGCGGTCGGCTGCGACGCATTTGGCACGTCGCTCGTGGCGGGGCTCCAAGACGCCGGCGTGGACTGTGGCTTTGTAGCGCGTCGCGGTGACGTGGAGACGGGAACGGCGACCATCATTCGCTGCGAGGGCGACAACCGCATCGTGCTGTCGCCGGGCGCCAACCATGCGCTTGCGGGCGAGGACGTTGCCTGCGCGCTGAGACGTCTGGTGACCGATGAGCTCGACGGCGACGCCAGCGAGGTTGCCCCGGCTGCCGGAAGCGTCTTTATCGCCCAGGGCGAATGTGACCTTGCGGCGACTGCCGAGGCGCTTGTTTGCGCTCACGAGCTGGGGTTCTATACGGTCTTTAATCCAGCGCCTGCCTGTGAGTTGCCTGCGGAGGTCTGGTCTGCAGTCGACCTGGTCTGCCCCAACGAGACTGAGTGCCAGGTGCTGACGGGCATCTTGCCCGCGGATGATGCGAGCTGCGTCGCGGCGCTCAATGCCCTGCTCGCCAAGGGTGCCGGAGCTGCGGTCATCACGTTGGGCGGCGCCGGGTCGGTTACGCTTGGCGATGACGGCGAGCCGCTGCGCATGCCGGCGCTTTCGAGCACGGTAGTCGATACCACGGCCGCGGGCGATACATTTATCGGTGCGCTTGCCGCGGCTCGTCTGGAGGGCCTGCCGCTCTTTGAGTGCATGGCGGCGGGTGCACGCGCCTCGGCGGTGACGGTGTCGCGCTTGGGCGCGCAGCAGTCGATTCCCACGCGCGCCGAAGTTGAGCGCGTGTTTGATTTAGACGATTTAGTACAAGACGGAGAAGCGGAGTAGAACAATGGCAATCAAGAAGCTGATCCTTGATCTGGATATGGGTGTGGACGATGCGATGGCGCTTGCCTATGCCATCGCGAGCCCCGAGGTTGAGCTCGTGGGCATTACCACGTGTTTTGGCAACGTGCGCGTCGACCAGTCGGCGCATAACTGCCTGGCGGTGCTCGACCTGTTGGGTCGTCCCGAGGTGCCGGTGTACCTGGGTGCCGACCGTCCTCTGCAGGCGACTGAGCCCTATACGCCGCCGGCGTCCACCGCGCTCATTCACGGCAAGAATGGCATCGGCGGCGCGAGCGTGCCCGCATCGCCCTACGAGCCGGTAGGGGCGACGTCTGCCGACGGCAACGCTGCGGTCGATTATCTGATCGATGCCGCGCGCACCTATGGTCCCGATCTGGTCTACGTAGCGACCGGCCCGCTCTCCAACCTGGCGCTTGCTCTGGAGCGCGATGCGGCGGCGGTGATGTCTATCGGCCGCGTGGTGGTAATGGGCGGTGCCCTGACCGTGCCCGGTAACGTGAGTGCGGGTGCCGAGGCCAACATGGCAAGCGATCCCGAGGCGGCCGATGCCGTGCTGCGCTCGGGTCGCAAGCTCACCATGGTGGGTCTGGACGTGACGCATCGCGTGGTGCTCACGCGCCGCGACATTGCCGGCTGGACGGGCTCGGGCACCATGGCGGGCTGCGCATTTGCGAGCATGGTCGAGCATTACATTGGCTCGTACGAGATGAACGCACCTTACCTGGGCGGATGCGCGCTGCACGATCCGCTGGCCGTCGCCGTGGCAATCGATCCCACGCTCGTGGGTGCGCTCGGCTGCAATCTGCGTGTTGATCTGCTGGGCGAGTATCGCGGCCGCACCATCTGCGATGAGCGCCGCGTGGCAGATCCCGACAAGAGCGCGCTTGTGGCGCTGACCGTTGACGCCCCGCGCTTCCTTTCCGAGTTCAAGGCACGCATGGCCCGTGTTCTTGGCTAAGTTGTCTTTTTGGGACGGGGCTTTTTGGCTGGTATGATTGGTGCGACCATTCGAACCAGCCAAAAGAGCCCTGTCCCAAATTGACTACCGAGAGGATCTGCCATGGAGCGCATCGCGAGTTTTTCCGTTGATCATCTGCTGCTTGAGCCCGGCGTGTATGTGAGCCGCATCGATCGCGATCCGGCGACGGGCGCTGCCGTCACCACCTTTGACCTGCGCCTGACCACGCCCAATAAGGAACCGGTCATGAACACGGCCGAGTGCCACACTATCGAGCATCTGGGCGCGACGTTCCTCCGCAATCATGCCGAGTGGTCGAGCCGCATCGTCTACTTTGGCCCCATGGGCTGCCGCACGGGCTTTTACCTCGTCGTTTTTGGTGAGGTGACGAGTGAGGAAATCTTGCCGCTCGTGCGCGAACTGTTCGAGTTTGTCGCCGGCTTTGAGGGCGATGTCCCCGGTGCCGCTCCCGAGGAGTGTGGTAACTACCTGGACCAGAACCTCCCTATGGCAAACTGGCTTGCGCGCCGCTACCTCGACCGCGACCTGGCCGATATCGATGAGAGGCACCTGCACTATCAGCAGGCATAAGGGCTTATCGCCCAAAACGCGCACATTGGGCGCCTTCGCTTATGCGGGGGCGCCTTTTTGTTGAGTGGTCGGGACGAGCGTTCAAAATCGCTCATGTTTGTTCTAGAATGTTCGTATAGTCACATTTACGAACAGGAGCGAACATGCATATCTATTCTGTTGAGGATTCCGAGTTCAAGTCCTATGGCAACGTTTGGGATAACGTTCCGTCCGATCTCGCGTCGCCCGTGCTCGAGGCGCTCTCTGCCACGCCCATTCCCGAGGGCTGCAAGTACGTAGCAAGTGCGCTGGAGCTCGAGGGCGTTAAGGGTGCCGATAAACTGGGCTTTCTCATGTTTGGCGGTCGTCCCTTCCAGCTCGGCTGGTGCAACGGCCACAACACGCGTCTCAACTGCTTGGAGTATCACCGCGCCAGCGAGTTTAACCTGGGGGCGCGCGACTTTATCCTGCTCGTGGCGCATCGCTGGGAGATCGAGGACGGCAAGCTCGACACCGCTCAGGTCAAGGCGTTCCGCGTGCCGGCCGGCAAGGTCGTCGAGGTTTTCAACACCACGCTTCACTACACGCCGTGCATGGTCGACGACGGCGGCTTCCAGGTGATGGTGGCGCTGCCCGCCGGCACCAACGGTCCGCGTCCCGAGGCCGCAACCGACATGCCTGCCGCCGGTGACAGCTACTGCTATTGGAAGGCTGACAAGTGGGTTCTCTGCCATGCTGACAGCCCCAAAGCTGCCGAGGGCGGCTACGTAGGCCTCGCCGGAAAGAACCTCGACATCGCCTGCGACTAGAATCTTCTGTCTCGATTTGTAACATCTAACGGGCTAAATCGTCTCTACCTGTTACAGATCGAGACAAACCGTAGAGGGCCGCCCGAAAATCTCGATCTGTAACACCAGGCCCGGTTTTGACGGCCTACCTGTTACAGATCGAGACAAACTGCCCCCAAACCACCACAAAGGTGCCTGTCCCCTTTGTGGCGGCTTGGGCAGGCGGGTATCAAAAAGTGTCAGGCGGGATGGCTGCCGGGCGCCTGCGCGCGAAAAGAAGTGTCGACCCGCGCTGTTGTCGTTGAGTGGTACCCCGTTTGCGGGGATACTGAAACCACGACAAGCGGCATATGAAAGGATTGATGCATGGCTTTCCGTAACGACTTCCTGTGGGGCGGCGCGACGGCTGCCAACCAGTGCGAGGGCGCCTACAACGTGGACGGCCGTGGCCTGGCCAACGTGGACGTGGCGCCGCACGGCCCCGAGCGCTATGCGGTGGTCTCCGGCCAGCGCAAGATGCTCGACTTCGAGGATGGCTATTACTATCCCGCGCAGACCGGCGTCGATTTCTATCACCATTACAAGGAGGACATCGCCCTCTTTGCCGAGATGGGCTTTAAGACCTTCCGTATGAGCCTGGCTTGGACCCGCATCTTCCCCAACGGTGACGAGACCGAGCCCAACGAGGCCGGCCTGGCCTTCTACGAGGACGTATTCCGCGAGTGCCAGGCGCACGGCATCGAGCCGCTCGTGACCATCACGCATTTCGACTGCCCGATTCACCTCATCAAGGAGTACGGCGGCTGGCGCAACCGCAAGCTCATCGACTTCTACAAGAACCTTGCAACCACGATCTTCACCCGCTACAAGGGTCTGGTGAAGTACTGGCTTACCTTTAACGAGATCAATATGATCCTGCACCTGCCGTTTATGGGTGCCGGTCTGTTCTTTGAGGAGGGCGAG
The DNA here is from genome assembly GCA_902491895.1 of uncultured Collinsella sp. Classification (GTDB taxonomy): domain Bacteria; phylum Actinomycetota; class Coriobacteriia; order Coriobacteriales; family Coriobacteriaceae; genus Collinsella. The sequence goes on from CABUJH010000007.1 coordinate 7,873, forward strand.
AACAAGGAGGCCGTCGAGTACCTGGCAGCCCACAACGAGCTCGTCGCCAGCGCGTGGGCAACCAAGATCGCCCACGAGATCGACCCCGAGATCAAGATCGGCTGCATGCTTGCCGCAGGTAGCTACTACCCCTACAGCTGCCGTCCGGGCGATGTGCGCCAGGCGCAGCTCGACAACCAGAGCAACTATTTCTTCGTCGACGTCCAGAGCCGTGGCTACTACCCGGCCTATGCCGTCAAGAAGCTCGAGCGTCTGGGAATCGATGTGGGTATGACGGACGAGGACCGCGAGATCCTGGCCGCCAACACCGTCGACTTCATCAGCTTTAGCTATTACAGCACCCGTTGCTCCGTCGGTGCCGATAACCCCGATGTCGAGCGCACCCAGGGCAATGCCTTCGCCGGCGCCAAGAATCCCTACCTGCAGGAGAGCCAGTGGGGCTGGGCCATCGATCCGCTGGGCTTCCGCATCACCCTCAACGACCTGTACGACCGTTATCAGAAGCCGCTGTTTGTGGTCGAGAACGGTCTGGGCGCCAAGGATGTTGTCGAGGAGGATGGCTCCATCAACGACGACTACCGTATCGACTTCCTGCGTCAGCACATCGCCGCGATGCGCGACGCGGTGACCGAGGACGGCGTTGACCTGCTGGGCTACACCACCTGGGGCCCGATCGACCTGGTCTCGGCCGGCACGGGCGAGATGTCCAAGCGCTACGGCTTTATCTATGTGGACCGCGATGATGCGGGCAACGGCACCCTCAAGCGCTCCAAGAAGAAGAGCTTCGACTGGTACAAGAAGGTTATTGCTTCTAATGGTGAGGACCTTTCCTAAGGGCACTGAGGCGCTCAACCTTGGGGCTCCAACCCTCCTCGCGTACCTAAGTACGCTTCGTCGGGCTTGTCGCTCCCAATCTTGAGCACCTCAGGCCCTTAGGGGGGCGGGCCTGACCGCTGTGAATTTCGCGTGCTCATCCTCATGACCTCCTGACCAAGGCGCCCGGCGAGTATGTGCTCGCCGGACGCCTTTCCGTCTGCGGATTTTGGGACATGCGGCCCGCTTTTTCGACCCATCTGTCGGTACACTAAAGGCACTATGGGTACCCGCGAGCGACATATCGGCCACGCGGCCGCCCGGACCGCGCCGGTTGCGGATCCCAGGGGCGGCAGGCTGTTCGCCATGCCGCGATTCCTGGTTGGTATAACGCACCGTGCATATCGCCACCGCGTCTTTGCTATCGCCGGTGTCACCACCGCGCTGTTCCTTATACTTTTGGCAGTCTTGCCGGCGTTGTTCGCCTCCGATTCCAAGCTTTCCAATGCCGTGCCCGCCTATAGCGAGGTGTCCGAAGAGGTCGTGGATGCGCTCGCCCACTCGAGCTCTCTCCCGTTGCTTGTCGCCGCAATTATATTTTCGATCTGGGGCGTATCGGTCTATCTGCGCTGTTTGGACTATGTGTTGCGCCGCCGCCTTGTTGCCATCGCCACCATCTGCGCCCTGTGGATGATCGAAGTCATTCTCAAGTACAAGTCGTTCACGCCGTTCTATGCCACTGTGCTGTGGTACCTGTACTACGTGCCCATGACGCTCATTCCGCTGCTCTACCAGTTGTGTGGTCTGCGCCTTGCGGGCCTGGAGCAACGCCGCCTGGGTCGCCGCTACTGCGCTGCGCTGTGGATTGTGGCCATCCTGCTTATCGGATTTGTGCTCACCAACGATTTTCACCAGCAGGTCTTCCGCTTTGACCGTACAAGCGACACCTGGAGCAACGATTACACGTACGGCTGGGGTTATTTCGCCGTCCTCGTGTGGACGGCCTTTGACTTCGTGGCCTTTTTTATCCTGGTTGGTCGGTCCTCGTCCTTTCGCATCCAGCGTTTCTCGGGCACGGCGGCGCTCGTACTGCTGGGTGGCGCATTCTTTGCCATCTCGTATGCGTTGCGTGTGCCCTGGGCATGGAGGCTCAACTTTTCGCTCGTCTATTGCACCCTGTGCGTGGTGGCGATGGAAATCTGTCTCGATTGCGGTGTCATTCCGTCGTATCACGACATCGCCGGCATCTTCGACACCTTGCCGCTTGACCTCAAAGTTCTAACGCGCGACCTGCAGGAAGTCTATGCCACGCCAGTTTCAAAGCCAATGCCGGTAGGCGTGCGCGAGGAGTTGCGGACCCAGGAGCACGGCCGCGCCCATGCCTTTGCCGTGGCGTCCGATCCCGATGTGATGTACCGTGCCTTTCCACTGCTGGGCGGATCGGCGCTGCTTGCCCAAGACGTGTCGGAGCTCAACGAGCTTAACCGTGAACTGGCGCATCGTCGCATGGAGCTGCAGCGTCAAAACGAGCTGCTCGCCGCCGACTACGACCTTAAGACGCATTTGGCAGATCAAGAGGCCGAGACCTTGCTGGTCCAAGACGTGGACCAAGCGCTTGCCCGCGCGCTCGAAGGGATGTACGACCTGCTGAGCTCGCTGCCGCCGTTGACCGACGAAGCGTCTTCGCACGAGCGTTATCGCATGCTGCAGCGCGCCAAGATGCTCGTCGCCTATTGCAAACGCAAGGGGTCGCTCACGTTGGCACAGCACGGGGAAAGCGGTTTTGATCGCGACCGCATTCAGCTCATTGCCAATGAACTCGCAAGCGACCTGCGCACCATCGATATCGATTGCGCCTCGATTATCGCCATACGGCGCCCGTTGCACGCCAGTACGGTAAGCGCCCTGTACGACTGCGTGTATGACTTTGCGTTTTTTGCCTACACCACCGACCATCCGGCGCTTATGTATCACTTGGGCGACCATGACCGATGCAGTGTCGAGCTGCGCGCCACGCTTTTTTCCAACGATGATGAAGATCTTTCGCAGACGCCCGCTGCGCAAAAGCTCGAAAGCGCTCTGCAAGGGCGCAACGTGGCATACCGCTTTGAGGGCGAGCCCGGCCAGCTGCGCATGATCGTCTTGATGCCGAGGGCGGGTGAGTGACGATGCAGATTTCGCTCATCCTTCCCCAAATCGTTGCGCTCGATGTTGTCTTTGCCCTGGCTGCGTGTCTGCAGACGATCCACGTCCCGCTCATCTCGTCGCGCCGCTCGTCCTATAACCGTAAGGTGATTTGCGCCTACGAGGCGAGCCTCGTGGTTCACCTGGTGGTTTCGGCGCTCATCTTATTCGCGTCGTCTGGCTCGTATCTGGTGGCGCCGCTTGACGTTTGCGCCAGGGCAATGGGCGGAGTGCTGTGGCTCAATGCCGCAATCTTTGCCTATGGCGTGGTGCTTATGGTGCGCTATCGTCGCCCCGTCATGCTGGTCGAGCTGCTGCTTGTTGTCGCCGTTACACCGCCAGTGGTTTTTGCCATGGGCTCGGCGTGGACCGTTGCCCTTATCGCAGAGGGAGCGTTCTTCCTGTTTCGTTCCATCGCGGCGCTCTTGATGGACGCCCGTAACCGCCAGGAGGATATCACCGCGTTCTCGACGATCGAGACCATCAACGTGATTCCCGTGGGCATCCTGTATCTGGACCCGAGGGGCCGTCCGCTGCTCATGAACCGCTGCATGCGCAAAAACCTAGTGGAACTTCATATGCCCACTGATCTGTGTGACATGAGCAGCACATGGAACGACCTGCGCAAACTTAGCATGCAAATGCCCGAAAGCAGCAAGAACCGCGTGCGCATTAATCTGGACCGCTTTGGTGAGGCGCGCGTTGTGGTCGAGGTTTCTCCCGCCGAGATTCGCTTGTTTGTGCACGATGACGTTATGGTTTCGGGCCGCCTCTTCGAGCGCATTATCGGTCTGGATGTAACAGAGTATGCGCATGCCCATGATCGCCTGGCGCAAGCCAACCACCTGCTTGAGCTTGCGGGCCAAGAGCTCCAAGCCCAGATCGAAGAAGTCAAAAAAGTTGCTGACAATGCGGCCTATCTGCGTATGCGCGCTCGCGTTCACGATGTAATCGGGCAGCGCCTGTCCATTCTTCATCGCTATTTGGAGGAGGGACGTCTGGACGATGAGTCGCTCGAGCAGATTGACCCGTTGCTGCGCTCAATCGCCGCCGATTTGCGCAGTGGCGGCGCCAGCGAGCCTGCAGAGCAGCTGGGTGATATCGTCCATGCTTTTGGTCTGGTGAGTGTGCAGATCGATGTCGAGGGTGCGCTGCCTGAGGACGCGCGTGTCGCCGCCGCATTTTTGCAGATTATCCGCGAGGCCTCGACCAATGCCACCAAGCATGCGCAGGCGCATCGGGTCCATGTGCGCCTGTGGCAAGAGACGTCGGAAGACGGTGCTGTTGCGCGGATGACCGTTTCTAACGACGGCGCGCCTGCACCCGTATCGTATCGCGAGGGAACGGGTATCCCAGGTATGAGGCATGTCGCACAGAATCTGGGCGGCAGCCTGGAAGTCCACACCGCCCCGCCCTTCACGCTTACGGTGTCCATCCCGCTCGCCTCCAACGCCACGGTCCAAAGGAGAAGCTCATGATCCGCGTGTTAATCGTCGAAGACCAGGCTATCTTGCGCGAGAGCCTCGCGCGCTCCGTCGGTGACCAGCCCGACATGACGGTTGTTGCCGCGATCGCCGACGCCTCGGATGCCTTGGACGTTGTGCTTAAGGAGCGCCCGGACATGATACTGATGGACGTATGCACCGAGCATGATTCCAACGGCATCGTGGCGGCGGCGCGCATCAAAGAACAACTGCCCGAGTGCCGCGTCATTATCATGACGGGTATGCCCGAAATCACCTTTGTGGACCAGGCGCGCGAGGCGGGCGTCGACAGCTTTGTGTACAAGAACGTCGGTATCGACGAGCTATTCGCCGTGATGCGCTCCACGCTGGCGGGTTACTGCACGTTTCCCAAGCCGCCCGAGAGCATCTTCTCGGGCACGGCGGCCCTCGACGATGTCGAGCTGTCGATCTTGCGCCTTGCCTGCGAGGGTAAAAGCCGCCGCGAGATCGCGGCCGAGCTGTTTATGAGCGAGGGCACCATCAAACGCCGCATCTCGGAGATTCTCAATAAGACCGGCTACGACAACATCATGCGCTTGGCCGTGCGCGCAGTAACGGAGGGCAGCATCGTTCCCAACATGGAGCGCTAGCGCTCGTTACGCATCGGCATAAAGCGGCGGGGCCGAAGGATTATCTCCTGCGGTCCCGCCTGACATGTGCGCGGATGTGTCCGCCAATCCGCGGCTGATGTTACGTGCCGCTACGCGATGGTCGCGGTGTAGGAGGCGACGTCCTCATAGGAATCGGTCAGGTAGGCGTCGATGCCGATGGTCGTATTGACGAGGTCGTCAAGGCTGTCAAGCTCGCCGCTCGAGAACGTGAATTCCTCGGTGGCGTTGGTGCCGGGCATCAGGTGAGCCGAGAACCAGGGTTCCTTCATGGTGCCGTTGACGTTGGTCTTGCCGGAAGGAGCGTAGAAGGTCAGGTCCTTGTCGCTCTTGTTGGTGATGTTGACGACAAAGCCGATGTCGCCCCAGTCGTCCTTGAACTTCTCGGTGATGGTGATGGTGCACAGATCGTCATCGGCGACGGTGACGGCGGGGGAGATTTCGACGCTCTGGACATCTTCGTCTTCGACGGCCTCATCGATCTCTTCTTCCTTCTCGGCGTTCTCGCGATCCTTCTTCACCGTACCGGACAGATCCTTGTCGGACTTCGTAAAGATAAGCTTGTCGCCTTCCACCTCGAGGACGAGCTTGTCGTCCTTGAGCTTCAGGTCGTGCGACTCATCTTCGGCGGTAATCGTTACGGTGGTGGCGTCCTTGGCCTCCCATTTCAGGTCGGCGACCTCAAGGAACATGTCGAGGACGCCCGTGCCGTCTTCGTCGAGGATCAGGATACAGTTGAGGCCCCACTCCTTGAGCATATCCATGTACTCATCGGTGAGCTCTTCGCCGTCCAAGGTTCCACCCGAGTACTGCCAGCTGCCGACGAAGTTGGCCTTGGGGTCTTTGCCGCCGCCGCTGCAGCCCGTCAGGGCAAAGGCGAGCGCCAGGACGCATGTCAGAAATGCGAGTGCGGACTTTTTGAACGTTGTCTTCATGGTGTCCTCCTTCATCGAACGAAACCCATAGAAGCAAATGCGGGGGCGGCGGATCCCCCGCTCATTACCAGTTAGGGGCGCTAGGGCCTGGGCGTTCCGCAGTTGCTGCAGAACTTGCCACCGTTTTCGCTACCGCAGTTGGGGCAGAACCACTTGGCCGGTGCCGGGGCGGGTGCGGGACTGCCGCACTCGGAGCAGAACTTGCCGGTGTTGGTGGCGCCGCAGCTGCAGGTCCATGCGCCGGCCGCAGGTGCGGCAGCGGGTGCCGGTGCGGGGGCGGGAGCCGGAGCCGGCTGCGGGGCGGCCTGCTGCTGCGCCTGACCGGCGGCGAACAGCTGGCTAGCGTTCATGCCGCCCATGCCACCTGCCATGCCCATGCCCATAAAGCCTGCCATCGCGCCGTTGGGGTTGGCCGCTGCCGCGCGCATCGCGTCGCTCTGGGCGCTGGCGATGTTGGCGGCCGCCATGGTGGGATCGCGTATGACTGCGGCCTTCTGTAGGTCCTTGATCATCTGCTCGTCTTCTTGCGAGGCGGCGATGGAGTTGACGCCAAAACTCACGATCTCGACGCCGCGCAGGTCGCGCCAGTCGGCAGAGAGGACCTCGTTGAGCGCGCGGGCGAGCTCGGTGGTGTGGCCGGGGATGGCGCTGTAGCGGATGCCCATCTCCGAGATCTTGGCAAAGGCGGGCTGCAGGGCGGTGAGCAGCTCGGACTTAAGCTGACTGTCGATCTTGTCGCGCGTGTAGCTATCGGTCACGTTGCCGCATACGTTGGTGTAGAACAGCAGCGGGTTGGTGATGCGGTACGAATACTCGCCGTTGCAGCGCACGGAGATGTCGACGTCCAGACCAATGTTGTTGTCGACCACGCGGAAGGGCACGGGTGAGGCGGTGCCGTACTTGTTGCCGATGATCTCCTTGGTGTTGATAAAGTAGACGCGCTGGTCCTTGCCCGCGTCGCCGCCAAAGGTAAAACGGCTGCCGATATTGGCGAAGGTCTCCTTGATGGAGTCGCCCAGGTTACCGCTAAAGACGCTCGGCTCGCTGCCGGTATCGAAGACGAACTCACCGGGCTCCAGCGCGACTTCGATGATCTTGCCGTTTTGCACCACGAGCATGCCCTGGCCGTCGTTGACGGCGATGACCGAGCCGTTGGAGATGACGTTGTCCTCGCCGCGCGTGTTGGAGCTGCGGCTACCGGTGCGCTTGCTGCCCTTGCAGGCCAAGACGTCAGCAGGCATCGATTCGCAGTAGATAAATTCCTTCCACTGGTCGGCCATGACGCCGCCGGCAGCTCCCAATCCAGCTTTCAAGAGTCCCATGGTGATCTTCCTTTCTCGTCAAAGGCCGGGTGGTATTGGTTGGATTGCTTAGTCGTCCTTGTCGTCTTTCATGACAACGGTGGTCTCGGTGTGGCTGAAGGTGTCGTGCTTCTCGGTCAGGTCGAGCTCGCCACAATACTCATCGGCATGGGTTGCTTCGTTGGCCGTCTTGAGCTGGCCTACCAGTAACACGTCTCCGATAATCACGATGATCAGCGGCGCGATGACGTTGATGAGGATGCCCTCGATATCAAAGGTGAGGTAATCCGGATCGAAGGCGTATTCCCCCATAAAGAGAATCTGGGAGAGGATAAATCCGATCACGAAGAACAGCGCCGAGGCGATGGCGAGCTTGGGCTTGGAGCAGGGGAGCTCGCCGACCAAGCGGCCGGTCTGGCCGTTCATGGCAAACAGGTAGCTCTTGCCGTTCCATGAGGTGGAGAGCATCCAGACGGGGAACAGGGCGTAGTCGCTGTCTTCCCAGACGTAGTCGAGCTGCTTGCTTTCGACCGTGGCATCATCGTATTCGTCGACGACGGTCTCGCGCAGGGCCGAGATCGTGCTTTCTTCCATACGGCGCTCGGCGCGCGCCTTGCAGGTCTCGCAGTCCTCGTCGTAACGGTTGGCGATGTAGCCGGGCATATATGCGACCGAGAACGGACGCAGTGCGTCGTAGTCAAACGGCTCGATGGCATCCATGTGGCCGTCGGGCATCTTGGACGATCCGTCGACGGGCACGCGCTTAAACGAGATATTGCCCTTGCGATAGGCATCGTAGTGGTCGGTGGTCGTGACGGTGCGGTCGGATTCCTCGGTCACGGTCTCGTTGGTCGCGTCAAAGTACACTTCGCCGTCAACGCGGGCACCGTAGAGCCAAAACGGCACGTAGACACCTTGGACCTCGTCGATGTGGTTGCCGGTGACAAAGCTCTTGGGCAGCAAGATCTTGCCCTTGTAGTGTTCCTTGAGTGCGGCCGTGACGTCATCGCGCCCGAGCTTAAACGGAATTACTAGGTCGGGCGAGAAGTCGCCCGAGAGCTGGCCGGGCGCCACGGCGGAGTTGCCGCAGTACGGGCAGGTGGTGACGGCGACGGTGCCGTCGGACACGAGCTCGGCGCCGCACGACGAGCAGATGTAGCCGGCGTTTTGGGCGAGCTCCTGCACCGCGTCGTCGGCGACGGGCTTGGGCGTTGCGGCTGCCGCATCGGCTTTGGCGTCGGCCTTGTCCTGGCGCTCGCGATAGAGGGCCTCGACTTCTTCGACTTCAAAGCGCGAGTCACAGTAGTCGCAGACGAGCTTTTGCTCGGCACTGGCAAAGTGAAGGGGGCCGCCACACGCGGGGCATTGATAGTTGACGCTCTCGAAGGCCATGATCGGTCCTTTCGCTGCCGGAGGCTATGCGCCGATGGCGCCGCCGCAGTATTCGCAGCGCCCGCTGGCATCGGGAATGGTGGTGGCTCCGCAGAAGGGGCAGGTGACCGCGGTCTTGGGGGCCTTGGCGGCCACGACGCTATCGCGCGTCTCCTGGCGCAGCTGCACCAGCGCGTCGCGGACCTCGGTTGCCTGGCGCTTGGCCTCGCGGTATTCGATGGAGCCGCGCTGATCGATGGTGGAGTCGTTCACGCGCAGGTTGATCTCGGTAAAGTACGGCGTGTTGACGTGAATGGTCAGGTTAAAGTCGTAATCCAGGTCATAGCGCGGCGGATTGTAGCTCTCGCGCTCGCCGTCCTTGGTCTCGCGATAGATCTCGGTGCGATGCTCGTCGATATCCATATCGCAGCCGAGTACCTGCGAGAACTCGATGATGTCGGGATTGGCGTCGCGCCAGCGGCTCTGCGAAGTGATGATCAACAGGCCCGCGTCCTCATCGAGCATAATATTGGTGCGCCCGGCAGAAAGCGTGCGCGTGGGGTTGAACGAGGCCAGGCGCTCGGCGTTGGCCTCGCGGTAGGCGAGTTGCTCGCGGATGTCGTCCGCGGTGCTGGAGCGATAGCCGTGAAAGTAGGGGGAGAGCTTGCCGGCGCACTCTTTGCACAGGTAGCCTTCATTGATTTTTGTCTTACCTAGAAGTCCCAGCTCGGTACCGCAAATCGCGCACTCTTTCTTCTCGAACATCTTGTCAAAGAAGCCCATGGCTGCCTCCCATCAACTGGTAGCGTGTGTCACTTTTGATGATGGGGGAGTGCGCGAGCTCTCACGATACCCAGACGGCTCAACGAGTCTCCCCAAGTGGGACACATGGCCCATTTTTGACTAGTCATTGGGGACGTTCTTAAACGACTAGTCGCGGGGGACACTCTTCGGCCACTCATTGGGGACGTACTTAAATGAGTGGTAGTTGGAGACACTCCTGGCCGAGCTAGAGATCGCGCGCGTCCCTTCTGGTCCATGCGGCTCAAAATCGCGGCGTGATGTGGACGGCTGGGGTCGAATTGGCAGCATTTCGAGCCTGGCTTCGATATTGAGACTGGTTCTTTATTAAAATAGATTTCCAGACAATTGAGTGGCTGGGGGTTAACCATGAGGGGCATGGGAGACACAACCGCATATTTGCGTCGGGGCATTCGGGAGATTATATGCCTGGCGCTGTTCTTCTTCACGTTTTTGGCGTGCGAGTATCTTTTTGATGTGCGCATGGCCGAGTTCGTGTCTCCAAACGAGGTCGTTATTTATGAGAGCCTTGTTATCGGCGCGAGCGTGATTGGCTTTTTTGTGCGTCCTATTCTGTACTATCGCCGTCCCCATGCCATTGAAGCAACGAGTGACGTTACGGGCGTTTTGCTGGTGGCGGCATTGCTGCTGTTGATTATGGCGGTTCAGGTTGAGGTGATAATTGCCGGCGGTTTGGTGGCGTGCTGCGCGCTGGGCTACTGCGGATCGACTGCCCATGCAAACTTTGCGCGGCGCTTTGCACGGACGCCCTGCTTGGCGCGTGCGGCTGCACTTTCCTACGCCATGGGCGTTCTGGTGCAGGTGCTCAACCACATGGTGATGCCTGCCGGCATTCCTCAGCAGGCTGTTCTGGTCGTCTGCGCGATCGCGCAGGTGGCGTTGCTCCACGGTGCCCGACGCGCCAAGCTGCGCGACGAGTCCAATCCCAACTTTGAACCCAGTGCTGCCGGGCTTTCGGTAGATGCTCTGGAATATGGCGCCAAGTGGCATGACGATCCCGAGGCAAAGGCGGCATTCCGTCGCGCCGTAGTTCGCCTGACCGTGGCGACGGCGTATCTTTCCGGCGTATTCGCCGCTCTCAACGCGGGCTTCACGACCCTGCATGCTGTCGGAGCCGTCGATTTGGGCGATTGGCCGCGCCTGCTGCTTGTCGTGAGCTCGTTGGTCGCTGGCGCACTATTTGACCTGCACGGCCGCTCGTATATGAATATCGGCATGACATGTGCCGCCATACTGTCCACGCTTTCGTTCTTTGTGCTCATCGTCGATGGCAATGGCGGCAACGAGCTTGCTGCCACGATCATCTTTTATCTGGGCTCGGGCTTTTTCGTGGTGTTCTTTACCACAAAATATGCCGCCGTCTCGCTCTATGCGCGCTGGTCATATTTTTGGCCGTGCATGGGTCGCGTCGTCAACAACGTGTGCTCGATGCTCGTGACGGCGCCGGCGGTGGCGATCATCTCGAGTCAAAACGTGCTGGCTGCGATCGGTGCGGCGCTCGTGATGTTTGTGGGCATTGCGATTACGCTGCTGGGGCAGTTGGGGCAACGAGCCGATGATGCCGTGATGCAGGATGGCCTGCCACTTGCCACCGACGATCTTGGTGGGAATCTTGCGCCCACATGCTCCGACCCCGAGCCCGTGGAGGCAGCGGAGCTCACGTCCGATGAACGCCTTGATGCCTTCGTCGCCACCTTTGGGCTTACAGAGCGCGAGCGCGATATTCTTGAGGTCTTGGTCGTTTCGGACCAGAGCGTTCAGGACATCGCCACAACGCTCTTTCTTTCGCGCTCCACGCTCTATCGCCACATTTCCTCGATCAACAAAAAGGCCGGTACCGCCTCGCGCGTGGCCCTCATCAACTTCTTCTGGTCCTGGACGCCCAAGGACTAGCTAATCTCCCAATAAGTTGCGGTGGAATAGTCCCTAAATTAAAGTCACGGGGCTTTAAACAGGAACTATTTCACCGCAACTGCTGGGGGGATAGACTGCGGCGGCGGCAGAGGCAACGGCAGCGGCGTTGGCAGCTGTGGTAGTGGCAACGGCAGCTGGCAGGGTGTTTTCCGTCTACTTGCTACAGCAGCTCGCCGTGGCGGGCAATGTAGCGGCGCTTTGCCAGCTGGGTGAGCGCGATATAGGCGGTAACGATGCCAATGAGCAGCCCAAAAAAGCTCGTGGGCAGCGGCATGAGGCCGAGCACATCGGCGATGGGGCTTGCCGGCAGCCAGGTGACGAGCGCCAGGCCCAGCACGGTAAGAACGCACAATGCGGGCGCGGCGTGGTCGCGCGGGCTCGGCAGATGCGGGGAGCGCAACATGTGGACCACGAGTGTCTGCGACCACATGGACTCGACAAACCAGCCGCTCTGGAAGAGCGCAGCAAAGGTCGCCATACCCGCGACGTCGCCCGCGGCGGCAAGCTCGGACCAGCTTGCGTCCACGGCGGCGGGGCACACGACAAAGAAGAGCGCGGCGAAGGTCACGATGTCAAACAGCGAGCTCACGGGGCCCAGCTCGAGCATAAAGCCCTTGATGGACGCGGCGTCCCAGGCACGCGGGCGGGCAGTCCAGGCGTCATCGACGGTGTCCCACGGCAGTGCGATGCACACGATCTCGTAGACCAGCGATAGCAGTACCAGCTGCAGGGCGCTCATGGGCAAAAACGGCAAGAACAGGCTCGCGACGGTCACGGACAGCACATTGCCAAAGTTGGAGCTCACCGTGGTCTTGAGGTACTTGAGCAGGTTGCCGTAAGTGCGGCGGCCTTCGATGATGCCGCGCTCGAGCACGCCCAGGTCCTTCTGAAGCAAGATGATATCGGCGGATTCCTTGGCAATATCGACGGCCGAATCGACCGAGATGCCGCAATCGCTCGCACGCATGGCGGCGGCGTCGTTGATGCCGTCGCCCATAAAGCCCACGGTGTGGCCGAGCATCTCGCGCATGACACGTACCAGGCGCGCCTTCTGCAGCGGCGAGAGCTTGGCGAAGAGGTGGGTTTTCTCGGCGCGCTCGGCAAGTTCGGCGTCATCGAGCGCATCGATCTCGGAGCCGAGCAAGACGTTGCTCGCATCGATACCAATCTGCTCGCAGACGGTGGCGGCGACGCGGTCGTTGTCGCCGGTTAGGACCTTGACCGCCACGCCCTTGGCCTCGAGGGTGGCGACGGCGCCCGCGGCACTTGCTTTGGGCGGATCGAGGAAGGCCAAAAAGCCCATCAGCGCCATGTCGCACTCGTCGGCGATGCCAAACTCGCCCACGCAGCGCGGATTGGTCTTCTGCGCCACGGCAATTACGCGTAGGCCCTCGGCGTTAAGTCCGGCGATCTGCTTGCGAATCTGGGCGAGCTTCTCGTCGGTGAGCGGCTGAGCGATGCCATCGATCTCGACAAAGGAGCAGATCTCGAGCATTTCCTCGGCAGCGCCCTTGGTAACCATCTGGGTTTTGCCTTGGGCGTCGGCGACAACTACGCTCAGGCGACGGCGCGAGAAATCGAAGGGAACCTCGTCGACCTTGGTATAGCGGTCGCGCAGACTCTGGCCCAGCATAGAATCGGGCACGACGGCCGAGGGCGTCACATCGGCACGGTCGATTACGGCCAGGTCGATAAGATTTTTGAGGCCGGTCTGGAAGAAGCTGTTCAAAAACGCATGGCGCAGCACGCGCGCGTCCTCGTTGCCATCGGTGTTGAGGTAGCGCTCGAGCACGATGCGGTCTTCGGTGAGGGTGCCGGTCTTGTCGCAGCACAGGACGTCCATCGCTCCGAGGTTTTGAATCGCCGGCAGCTCCTTGACGATAACCTGGCGACGGGCGAGGTCCTTGGCGCCCTGCGACAGGCTCGTGGTCACGATGACGGGAAGCATCTGCGGCGTGATGCCCACGGCCACGCTCGTGGCGAACAGCAGCGCGTCGATGACGTTGCCCTTGGTGGCGGCGTTGATGGCAAAGACGGCCGGCGCCATAACGAGCATCAGGCGCACCAGCAGCATGGAGACGCTCGAGACGCCGCGGTCAAACGCGCTTTTTTCGCCGCGCCCGTTGAGCATCTTGGCGATGCCGCCCAGGTAGGTGTCCGAGCCGGTGGCAACGACAAGCGCCATGGCGGCGCCGTTTTGCACGGAGGTGCCGGTAAAGACGATGTTCTTGCAGGCAGAGAGTGGCAGTGCGGAGCCGTCGGCGCCCTCGACGACGGTGACGGCGGTGGTCTTCTCGACGGCCTCGCTCTCGCCGGTGAGTGCGGACTCGATCACAAACAGGTCGCGCGCGGTGATGATGCGGGCGTCTGCCGGCACCATATCGCCGGCAGAGAGGCGGATTACATCGCCGGGGACGAGCTCGTCGAAGGGGATCTCGATGCGCCCGCCGTCGCGCAGGGCGGTGCAAGTGTTGGAGACCAGGTCCTTGAGGGCCTCTGCCGCATTGCCGCTGCGGGCTTCCTGGATAAACTTCATGCCGCCCGATACCAGCAGCATGGTGCCGATGACGATGACTGTGGAGGGGTCGCGCTGCGGTTCGGGCACGGCGAGCACGTCGATGTAGAGCGAGACCAGTGCGAGCGCGGCGAGGATGCCGGCGAAGGGATCGATGAACGCGTCGGCGATGCGGCGGGCGAGCGTTTTGGTCGTTGCCTCGATGGTGTTGGGGCCGACGGCGTTCAGGCGCTCAGTTGCCTGCTCGACGGTGAGGCCGTTTGCCGTGGCGTCAAGCAGTACGAGGGCGTCCTCGGCACTATGGGTGGCGGCGAATATGGTGTTCTTGGACAGGCCGGTATGAGCGGCAGGGCGCGCCGTGCGGCGGCGCTTGGAGATGGCTTCGAGTACCGTGACGGTTTTGAGCATCAGCATAGGGTCCTCCTTGTTGAGGGGAGTTAGCGTACGTGTCGTATTTGCTTCAAAAAACCTAGATGTCGCTCACGTCAAGCTCTTGAGCCCACAAAGGGTGCAGCGCGCCTTTGCGGTGGTTTTGGCGATCTGCCGGTGGCGTTTATGCGTGTGCGGAGTCCTCGCGGCGTGCCGAGGGCGACATGCAGGTTTTTCGACTAGGACTGCCTTCCATGGCACACCTCCTAAAGGCTGAGCGCAGCGCGCTTTGGGTATCTCGTACCCCTTTTTAATCCGCCCGTATTCTTGATGAGGGGGTTTGACATGTCAACCCCATTGTTCGGAAAACCATTCCCCCTGACAAAGCCTTTACAGAATGCCGTGGCCCCAAAGCGCGTCCGCATCTACGCTTCGCCTGCGCTAAACTGGAAGGCACGTACGCGATTACGAGAGGAGCCCGCATGGAGGCTTACAAGCAAGAGTTCATCAAGTTTATGGTCGAGTCCGACGTCCTTAAGTTCGGCAGCTTTACGCTCAAGAGCGGCCGTCAGTCCCCGTTCTTTATGAACGCCGGCGCTTACGTGACGGGCTATCAGCTCAAGAAGCTGGGCGAGTATTACGCCCAGGCCATCCACGATAACTTTGGCGACGACTTTGACGTGCTGTTTGGACCGGCCTACAAGGGTATTCCGCTGGCCGTCGTGACCGCCATTGCCTACCATGAGCTGTACGGCAAGGAGGTCAAGTACTGCTGCGACCGCAAGGAGGCCAAGGACCACGGCGCCGACAAGGGTAACCTGCTGGGCTATGAGCCCCAGGACGGCGACCGCGTGGTCATGGTCGAGGACGTCACCACCAGCGGTAAGTCCATCGACGAGACCTATCCCAAGGTCAAGGCTGCTGCCGATGTCGAGATCAAGGGCCTCATCGTGTCCCTCAACCGCATGGAGGTCGGCAAGGGCGGTGTGACCACCGCTCAGAAGGAGATCGAGGCCAAGTACGGTTTCCCCGTCGCGAGCATCGTCTCCATGGCTGAGGTCGTCGAGACCCTCTACAACCACGAGATCGACGGCAAGGTTGTCATCGACGACGAGCTCAAGACCGCCATCGACGCCTACTACGAGCAGTACGGAGCACGTTAGTTACGGCGTTTTACCAAACGCCGTAACTGCTCGACGCTGCGCGGGCCGCATTTGGACAATCTGACGTTCAACTTCAAGGGCGCGACCAGAAGGTCAGCGCCCTTTTGTTTCACGTCACCTTGTCACAAATGCGACCCGCTCGCTGTCCGTTCTCTACCTGCGGCGTCGTCTTGCTCCGAATGCGGCCCGTTCGCTGTCGTTGCCGAAACATCGGCGATGCCGGAGTAGTCATTGGGGACGTTCATAAATGACTACTCAGGAATGAGCGTGGATAATCTCCCGGTTTTGGCCTGTGTGCGGGCTCAAAGTGGGAGATTATCCACGCTCGTTTTAATTTGCCTGGGCTGCGATGCCTATCTAATCGGCTCGGCGTCTTCCCTGAGAATCGAAAGATACTCTTCATACCCGTACTGCCGGTATCTCTGTCTTGACTCGTCGAGAGGACGGAGGATACCCAATTCTTCAAATGATTTGACGAGCGAGCTCGCGGTACTCCTGCCGATATCGAGTTGGACAGCGATGAATGCGGTGTCGACGATGGGGTGCTCTTCAAGAATGCCCAACAGCCTTTGCCCGTTTGCAGCAGTCCTTCCGAGATTTTCGGTAATGGTTGCTGTGGAACGGTTATGGAGGTCAACAAGGTTTTTTAAGGACCCTACCGAGTCCTTCGCACTTTCGAGAAGACTGTTGCAGAAAAACTCTATCCATTCCTCGTAAGTGCCTCTCTCCCTTACGGATGTGAGTTGCCGGTAGTACTCGCTTCGATTTTTCTTGAACTGGAACGATGGATAGAACAAGCAAGAATGAAGAACGCCATCATTGATGAGCATAAGTGTAATGAGAAGCCTGCCCAGGCGACCGTTTCCGTCTAGGAATGGATGGGCAGTTTCAAATTGGTAATGGACGAGTGCCGCCCGCACAATCGGATCCATTTCGACTTGAGGCTCATTGATAAAGCGTTCGAGGTCCTGGAGCGTGTTACTCAAATCTTCAATGTTTGGAGGGACAAACGATGCGGTTGCAATGGTGCAGCCTGAGGGGCCAATCCAGTTTTGTGAGGAGCGCAGCTCGCCTGGATTCTTCTCCGTTCCGCGCACTCCGTCCAGCAGGACCGCATGAACTTGCCTAAGAAGTCTCGTGCACAAGGGCATCTTTTTGAGCAGTTCTACGCCGCGGTCGACAGCACGGACGTAATTCACGACGTCTGCGACATCTTTATGATGGAGTTGTGTTTGCGATGGACTAAGTAGGTCGTCAAACGTGCACTGGGTTCCCTCAATTTGCGAAGAAAGGAGTGCTTCTTTGCGCACGTACATTGTCAGATACATGTCGGCGTTGGGAACAAAGTAGAGCATGCCTTCAAGCTCTCCAAGCTTTCGTGAGCATGCGGAAAGCGTGCGATAGGTTTCCTCGGTGAGGTTTAGCTGCCTCAATGATTGCAAGGGCGTTGGAAAAAACGAATAGTAAGCCAATTTCCCCGATAGATTATTGCGGAGCGTTCCCTGGCCGTTCTCCTCGATTTGCATCGCGCCCTCCATATCTTTAGTGCCGGAAACTCGTTATTAGGCTAATCATATCAATTCTAATAACGAGTTTAAGGATTAAATAGTTATTAGAATTGATGTAAACAATCTAATGATGAGAAGTCGTTATTACTTGACCATGGAGCTCGGCTTGGTACAAGGGGGGGGGTTATCCAAAATGAGAGCGGATAATCTCCCGTTTTTGGCTCGGTGACGGCCTCAAAGTGGGAGATTATCCACGTTCGCTAGTTAAGCGTCCAAAAATCCACACTCGCCAAACCTACCAAAAAGGACAGGTTTATTTTGGCACGCTTCGGTCGGTGTCAGGAAGTGTTAGGGACAAGGCGGCGACAGGACTCGAGAGCGAAAAGAAGTGTCGGGTTTGGTGCGCCCGCTTCTGCCCGTCCCGTGCGCGGGCGATACTCGGCTTATCGACCAGCGATGCAAAGGAGATGCTCGTCCCACGAGCACTACCGGGAAGGGCTCGCGATTCGAGTCCCCACCTTAGCATTTGAACCATTTGGCACTATAATTACCGTAGGCATGCGCACAACGTTGCGCTTAATCAAGAGGAGAAAACGTATGGGTCTGTTTGACATGTTCAAGAAGAAGGCTGAGCCCGCGGCTGCCGCTGCTCCGGCCTCTATCTCTGCTTCTGCTGGCGCCGACGTGCTGTGCTCGCCCGTCAAGGGCAAGGTCATCAAGATGGCTGACGTGCCCGATCCCGTCTTTGGTGGCGAGGTTCTGGGCAAGGGCTGTGCCGTGTGGCCCGAGGACGATCTGGTCTACGCTCCCTGCGACGGTAAGGTGACCGTCACCATGGGTCACGCCGTGGGTCTGCAGTCCGATAGCGGCATCGAGGTTCTGGTGCACGTTGGCGTCGATACCGTCAACATGAACGGCGATGGCTTCGAGGGCTTCGTCAAGGCCGACGACGTTGTGAAGGCTGGCCAGCCCATACTCAAGATCGACCGCGCCAAGATCGCCGCTGCCGGTTACAAGGACTGCGTCGTGGTGGCCGTGTCCAACACCGCCGAGTTTGCCGATGTCGAGCTTACCGTCGAGGCCGACTCCGCCGTCGCCGCCGGTGACGCCATCGTTAAGGTCGTTCGCAAGTAAACTGCGGCGTCCAAAGGATGTGCAAGGGTGGTCGGGTTTTCCGGCCACCTTTTTTATTGCACCGTGGGGAAGCGTTTTATTGCACGTTGGGCGGGCTTGCAAACCGTTCGGACGCTAAAACGAACCGACCACGCCTTCGCGTTGCCGAGGGTGTTCATAAGTGGATAGTATGGGCTTACTTATTACAACGTGCGCCGTGTCTGGGAAGCACGGTGCCGCTTATTGGGAGGAACAACATGAAAAAGAAGCCGCTGCTTGCGCCCCTCATGGCCGTCTTGGTTGCATGCGTGGTCTTGCTTTCCGGTTGCGGAGGCCCTTCGATCGAGGAACTCATTACCGAGGATCTTACGACTCAGTTTGACGAGGTCAAGAACGGTGGCGACGACTTCCTTTCTGGTCTGGAGGAAGCTTCGGGCGACGAGTTCGAGCAGCTGGGTATCGATCCCAAGGAGTATGCCAAGACCTATCTCGAGGGCTTTGACTACAAGATCGGCGACGTGACGGTCGACGAGGACAAGGGTGTCGCGACCGCCGAGGTCTCTATCACCTGCAAGTCTATGAACAAGATCGTCGAGGACTTCTCCACCCAGTATCAGGAGAAGGTCGCCGCGCTTGACACGGTTCCTTCCGATGACGAGCTGTACAAGATGGCCGGTCAGGTTATGGTCGATGTGACCAAGGCCACCGAGCCCAGGAAGACCACGGTTATCTTCAAGTACACCTGCAACGACGACGGCGAGTGGTCTGCCGACGACTCCGTCAACTCCGAGATGATGGATGCAATGCTGGGCTAGTTCGTTGCGCGGTAGTTCGTTACGGCGTTTTACCAAACGCCGTAACTGCTCGACGCTGCAAACGCCCCTAAGCGGCAATCTGACGTTCAATTTCAAGGGCGCGACCAGAAGGTCAGCGCCCTTTCATTTCACGTCACCTTGCTCGCTTAGGGGCGTTTTCGCTGTCCGTTCTCTACCTGCGGCGTTGCCATGGTGGTCATTGGGGCGGCACTTGGGGACGTTCCTTTTCTGCCGGCAGTTGGGGACACTCCTTGTGCCAGCGTTGCATCGAGTGCTTGGGAAACCGCGACCCGGTTTTTGGCCGAATAGTGGGTCGCATTTTCCGGATGGGGTGGGTTGCGGAAAGTGCGACCCGGAATATTGCTCTGAAACGGGATGCGGTTTCTCTGATGCGGCTCAAACGGAAAGCGCATCCCATTCCGGAGCTCCAAAACGGGATGCGCTTTCTGCGCGGAAGAATTGTCGCAGCTGCGTTAAGCAGTGTCGCTCGTTACTCGCTCAGGATCAGCGCTGCGAGCTCGTCCTGGGTGTCCACCACGTAGTCGGCGCCGGCGGCTTCCAGCTCTGCGCGGCCGCGGAAGCCCCAGCTGACGCCCGCACTCTTAAGGCCGGCGTTGTGACCGGTCAGGATATCGACATTGGAATCGCCCACATAGAGCGTGGTCGACGGATCGGCGCCTAGCTCTTCCATCACATGCAGTGTGACGGGCGCTTCGGGCTTGGGCGGAAACGCATCGACGCGGCCCTGCACCAGCGCAAAGCGCTCGGAACCAAAATACTTCTCGATAAGCGGAGCCGCCGAGACGTGGTCCTTGTTAGTGAGCACGGCAAGCTGCACGCCCGCGGCGCGCAGGCGGTCGAGCATCTCGATCGTACCGGCATAGGGGGCGGTGTGGTCCTCCTTGTGCTCGCCGTAGTAAGCCCTAAACTCGGCAAGCGTTTGCTCAAACATACGGCTGTCGCCCGCATACTCGGCAGGCATAAAGCGTTCGACCAGCTTGAGCATGCCGTTTCCCACCTTGTAGCGGTACTCGTCAACGGCAAACGTGGGCCAGCCGTGCGCCTCGCAGGTATGGTTGCCGGCGGCCGCCAGGTCCTCGAGCGTGTTGAGAATGGTGCCGTCCAGGTCAAAGATCACATGGGAAAAAGCTGCTGCCATGGGTGCTCCTGCCGCTTGAGTTGTAAAACGCACCCCATGATACTGGGCATGCGTGCCGGGCATGTTTGGAATCTGAATATCTTTAATAGCCCTGAGCCTTTGTCGTTAGCAAATTCTCGGCAGCTGCTCTCCTACGAGCATGTCGAGGATGCGGGTCGAGCCCCAGCCGGTGCGCACACGCACGGCGGGACGGGCGCCCTCGGCAAGTGGCAGCACGCGACCGATGATGGCGGCGTTTTCGCCGTAGTGGGCGGCGCGCATGGCGGTTAGAGCCGCATCGGCCTGCTCGGCCGGCACGACGGCAACCATCTTGCCCTCGTTTGCCACCTGCAGCACATCGTAGCCGAGCATCTCGCAGGCGGCCTGCACGTCGGGACGCACGGGCACGGCATCCTCGTCGACCTCCATGGCAACGCCGCTGGCCTGCGCAAACTCGTTGAGCGTCGAGGCCAGGCCACCGCGCGTGGGGTCGCGAAAGCAACGCGTGCCGGGCGCTGCGGCCAGAACGTCGGCAATCAGGTGGTTGAGCGGTGCGGCATCGCTTTCGATCGTGCTCGAAAACGCCAAGCCCTCGCGCTGGCTCATGATGGCGATGCCGTGGTCGCCCAGCGTACCCGATACCAGGATGACATCGCCGGGCTGGCAGTTTGCGCCGCTGAGCGCCACGCCCGCAGGCACCTCGCCCACGCCGGCGGTATTGATGTAGACGCCGTCGGCCCCGCCGCGCTCGACCACCTTGGTGTCGCCCGTGATTATGGACACGCCCGCCTCGCGTGCCGTCTCGGCCATCGTCTGCACAATCTGGCGGAGCCTATCCATGGGATAGCCCTCTTCGAGGATAAAGCCGCACGATAGGTAGCGCACGTTGGCGCCCGAGGTCGCGACGTCGTTGACGGTTCCGCACACGGCGAGGCGGCCGATGTTGCCACCGGGGAAGAACTGCGGCGAGACTACAAAGCTGTCGGTCGACATGGCGATGCGCCCGCTCGCGGGCAGCGCGGCGACGCCGGCGTCGTTGCCTTCGAGCAGCTCGGGCGACCCAAAGGCATCTAAAAAGACCTCATCGATGATGCGCTTCATCATCTGTCCGCCGGAGCCGTGGCCCAGCAGGACGGTGCTATCGGTAACGCTATGGGACATATCGAAAACTCCAATCGTGGGTGGAATTATATGGGTGAGGCGCAGCGTCGACTGGTCCGCCGTTCGTTAGAACGGCGGAACCTATTAGCCTCGGTAGCGGAAATATGCTGCGCAGCTGCCCTCGGAGCTCACCATGCAGGGGCCGACGGGATGCTCGGGCGTACAAGCGTGGCCGAACAGGGGGCAGTCGCTCGGCGTAATGGCCCCGCGCAGCACGTCGCCGCAGCGGCACCCGCGTGGCTCGACCGTCGGCTCGATGGACACGTCAAAGCGCATGCTGGCATCAAAGTGCGAAAACTCGGGACGAATGGCGAGTCCCGAAGCCGCAATCGATCCCAATCCGCGCCATGTGGTATCGCACGGCTCAAATACCTGCTCGACCAGCTGGCGCGCCACGGGATTGCCGTCGGCATTGACGCCGCGACGGTAGGCGTTGTCGATCGCGGGTTGCCCCTCAACAACCATCTGGACCAGCATGCAGATACCCTGCAAGATGTCGACCGGCTCAAATCCCGTTACCACGCCTGGAGTCTTAAACTCGTCGACCAAAAAGCCAAAGGGGGCCAAGCCCGTGATGGTGGCGACGTGGCCCGGCAGGATAAAGCCGTCGATGGCGGTCTCGGGGTCGTTGGCGATGGCGCGCAACGCCGGCGGCGTGGTCTTGTGGGCGCAATAGACCGAGAAATTCAAAAGCCCGCGCGCCTCGGCCTCCAAGATGGCGGCGGCGATGGTGGGCGTCGTAGTCTCAAAGCCCACGCCCATAAAAATGACCGGGCGATCGGGGTTTTGCTCGGCAATGTCGAGCGCGTCGAGCGGGGAATAGACGATGCGGATGTCGCGTCCTGCCGCCTTTTGCGCAGCGAGCGAGGTGGATGATCCGGGCACGCGCATCATGTCGCCAAAGGTGGTGATGATGGCGCCGTCTATGTTGGCGAGCGCGATTGCGTGGTCGATGTCGAGGTTGGCGGTGACGCAGACGGGGCAGCCCGGGCCGCTCAGCAGCTTGAGCCCGGCCGGCATAATGGAGCGAAAGCCATAGCGCCCGATGCTCACGGTATGCGTGCCGCAGACTTCCATAAGGTTGATGGCGCGGTCGCCGACAAGCTCATGAATGCGCTCGATGAGCTCGCGAGCCAGCTTGGGATCGCGGAATGCCGAGAAATCGATACCGGAGCGAGCCGGCTGCTCGGGCGCCACTAGTAAGCCTCCGCCGGGTTGGTGGCCAGCTGGTCTTCTTCGACCAGCTCGGACATGGCATTAACAAGCTCGAGCGTTTCCTGTGCTTCCTGCTCGTCGACAATCTGGATGCCAAAGCCGGCGTGTACGAGAATATAGTCGCCAACCTGCGCCGTCGGCACGAGTCTCAGCGAAACAGGGCGCTCGATGCCCATCATGTCGACGGTGGCCTTGAGGTCATCGTCGCGTTTGACTACTTTACCGGGAACGGCAAGGCACATAATGTTCCTCTTTTATACGCTTTGCGCTGGATGGGCGCTGGATAATCCATCGTTTGATGGTAGCGCTCGCGGGGGCTGCGGGCAAACGCGCTACACCTGTGAGACGGCGGCTTGCGGGTTGGCCAAACAGCCTATTGCGGTGCGACCTGTGCGAGGCGAGTGCGTGCGACTGCCGCCTGACCGTAGGCGATGCAGCCGTCGTTAACGGGCACGGTTTGGGGAACCAAGACCGTAAGGCCTGCGTCTTTAAGCTCGCGGATGAGGAGCTGAAGCAAAAGTTGGTTCATGAACACGCCGCCCGAGAGCGCGACGGTATCGATGTCTTCGCGCGCGCAGATTTCGCGTGCGATTCGTGCCGAAGAGCGCGCGACGGCGACATGGAAGTCGAGTGCGAGCCTGTCGGCGGGCGCTCCGGCTTCAATTCCTCCCAAAAGTGCCTCAAAGAGTGCTTTCTGGTCCAGAACATAGGGGCCGTCCAGCCACGATGGGCCAGATGCGAAATAGCCGGCGTTGTCGTCGGGAAAATGGGCGATTTCGTTGTCGAGCGCGCGCCAGGCGGCGGCCTCAAGCTCGATGGCGGGTTCGCCCTCGTAGGTTGCCTTGTCGCAGATGCCCAGAATTGCTGCCGCGGCATCAAAGAGACGCCCCATGCTGCTGGTGCGCGGGCTGTTGATGCCGCGCTCGATCATGGTGGCTGTCACGCTGCGCGTTTGCTCGCCGAGGCTGTCCAAAAGCCGAGTGGCACCTGGGTGCTCGAGCAGGCCGAGCTCACTGAGCAGGGCAAAGGCGTTGCGGCAGGCGTCGCGCACGGAGGCCGCCCCGCCGGGGAGCGCCCAGGTGCGCAAATGCGCGGCGCGCTCAAAGCCGCCAAGGCTGGCAACAAGAAACTCGCCGCCCCAAATGGTCCCATCGGTGCCGGCGCCGGTGCCGTCAAAGGCGATGCCAAGGACACGCGCGTCGGTTGTAAGCTGGCCCGCGGCGATGGCTTCGGCCATTACGCTCGCGATATGCGCATGATGGTGCTGCACCTCGACGAGCGGCAGATTGCATTTTCGCGCCTGCTCGCGCGCCCACTGGCCCGATAGATAGCTGGGGTGTAAATCGCAGGCCAAGGCGGCGGGCGCCAAATCAAAGAGATCTTCCAAGCGCGTGCGCGCAGCGTTCCAGGCATCGAAGGTCCCGCCGTTTTCAACATCGCCGATATGCTGCGACACAAAACAGGTTGCCTCGCCGTTCGTCCCTTCACGCGTGAGCGCAATCGTGGCCTTTTGTTGTGGCCCGCAGGCGAGCACGCAGGACGGAGCGCGGTCGAGCGCCGGCAACGGCAGCGGCTGGGGTGCATATCCGCGAGCGCGGCGCACGGGCATAACGGCGCCGTCAACCACGCGCACCACGGAATCGTCAGAGCGCGAGAGAATCGCTCGATCGTTGCCGAGCAGCGCGTCGGCAATGCCGGCGGCAACGAGGCGTTCCCAGGCAAGATCGTCATCGGTCTCGATGGGTTCTTCGCTCAGGTTTCCGCTGGTCATGACCAGCGCGTGCATGTCATGCGACGCGGCAGCTGCAAGCAGCAGATGTTGAAGCGGCGTATAGGGGAGCATGACGCCGAGCTCGGGCAAGTCGTGCGCGACAGATGGCGCGAGGGCGAGGATGTCGGGGGAACCGCCGTTGCCCTCGCCAACAGTGCGCCGGCGCAGCAGCATAATGGGGCGGATACTGCCAGCGAGCAGATCGCGTTCAGCATCGTCGATATGACACAGGCGCCCGGCATCGGCAAGACTGCGAACCATGACGGCAAGTGGCTTGTTGCTGCGACGCTTGCGACGGCGCAGCTCGCGCACCGCTTGTTCGTTGGCAGCATCGCAGGCCAGGTGGAATCCGCCCAGGCCCTTGATGGCGACGATGCCACCGCTGGCCAGCAGCTCAACGCAGCGCTCGATGATAGCGTCGCTGGCCTCGCGTGTGGTGCCGACGGTCGGTGTCGCGGACGAATTCCCGCACGCATCGCCGTTTACAGTCTCGCGCCACGTAATATGCGGCCCGCAATCAAAGCAGGCATCGGGCTGCGCGTGAAAACGCCGGTCGAGTGGGTCGACATACTCCGCAGCGCACTTGGGACACATGGGAAAACAATCCATCGATGTGGCCGCTCGGTCATAAGGCAGCGATCGGATGATGGTAAAGCGTGGGCCGCAGTTAGTGCAGTTGATAAAGGGGTAGTGATAGCGTCGGTCGGCGGGATCGAACAATTCGCGCAGGCAATCGTCACAGGTAGCGATGTCGGGCGAGACGAGCGTCGTGTGTGCGGTCTGGTCCTGCGATGCTACGATGCGAAAGCCCTGTTCATCGGCGGCATCCCAAACGTCGGGCTCCAGGTCTGCAACAGCGACATGCTCAACGCGGGCCGCGGCAGGCGCGTGCTCCGACAGCGCGGCGACAAAGCCGTCGAGCGCCTCGACCGAAGCATGCGCCTCGATGTGCACGCCATCGCCCGCGTTGAGCACCCAGCCGCAAATGCCATGCGCCATAGCCTCGCGATACACAAATGGCCGCATGCCAACGCCCTGCACAATGCCCGTCACATGAATATGCACATGCCGCATGCGACCCTCCTTCATTGAAGTATGTGCTGTTAGAGCCCCAGGCTTTGCTTGGTGGCGGCGCAGGTGAGCTCGCCGTGCTTAACGCCGCGCAGCCCCAGCAACCGGTCCGCCAGCTCGTAGACGCGTTTGCCGCGACCCTTGAGCGCCAGAATCTCCAGGCAGTTGTGGTGGTCCAGATGCACGTGCATGGTCGAGACAATCTCGTTGGTGTAGTCGTGCTGCACCTCGTCCAGACGGCGCGTCAGATCGCCGGTGTGATGGTCGTAGATCATGGTGAGCGACCCGATAACGTGCTCATCGGGCGTGCGCATCTGCTCCTTGGCGATCGAGGCGCGAATCAGGTCGCGCACGGCCTCGGATCGGTTGGCCACGTCGCCGCGGCGTGCGATCTGCTCGTCAAAACGGCGCAGCAGATCGTCGGGTGCGGTAACCGAAAAACGGACCAGCTCGGAGCCGGAACCACTACAGTGGCAGCCCGCGTCACCGTCCGCCCCGTGCGGATGCTCGTGCTCGTACCCGCAGCTGTGCTCGTGTTCGGCCACCTTACACCAGCTTCACGGAGCCGACGGAGTTGTGGTCGGCCTCGATGGCTTCCTCGTAGCCCTCGAGCGCGTCATGCGCCTCGTGCAGCGCGGCCATGGCGGCCTCGAGCTTGGCGCCGATGCGCTCCATGTCAAAATTCTCGGTCGCATGCAGCAGCTGATGGCTCCACTCGTGAGCGAGCTCGATGGTGTCGTCGACCTGTTTGACGCTCATGGCAAGCTGGCTCATGTTCATTCCAACATCATGCATGGAAAATCTCCTTTTGTATGGGGTAGTTTAGTGGTTCAGATTTTACTACGCCCGCTCTGTGCGCAGCTGCATAAGAAAACGGGTACGAGTCTGTGCGACCCGCACCCGTTCACTGGGGGCTGTTTGTGACTACCATACTATCCGTGGTTGCACTCGGTGCATCTAGAAGTCCGGCGAGCGGTGCAAAAGCGCTCATAGACGGCGGGTAAGTAACAAGCGTATTACAGATGCTTCTCCAGCAGCGCCTGCAGCCTCGCCTTGGGCAGAGCGCCAACCGAGCGGTCAATCTCCTCGCCGTTCTTAAACACAATCAGCGTGGGGATGCTCATGACGCCATACTTCATGGCCAGATCCTGGTTGTCGTCGACGTTGCATTTGGCAACGGCAAGCTTGCCCGCCAGCTCATCGGCAACCTCGTCAACGATGGGCGAGAGGGATCGACAGGGCCCGCACCACGGTGCCCAAAAATCGACCAGCACGGGCAGGCTGTCGTTAACGATGGAATCGAAGTTCTCGGGGGTAATCTGATTAATGTCAGCCATGGTGACCTCCATAATGCGACGCGGCTCGGCCGCGTAAAACTCAGTACGACCGTGCTTATACCCAGCCGCCCGCAAAGCAACCACTCGCGGGCAGCTCTTTTATATAATGGTGGGCACGCAAACGATTGGAGAGCGCATGCCCACGTCACAAAGCCAGAAAAAAGAAGCCATCGCCCAGGCGGCCGAGCAAGAGCTCGCATCGCTTGCGGGTCGTGGCGTGCGTATCGCGGGCAACGCGTGCTCGCCGATCGTACTGGTCAAAGGTGATTTGGATGAGGCCGAGCGCTCGGGCGGCGAACTCGCCGCCGGCGCGGATGGTGCAGCGCTGCGTGCGGCGCTCAGGGCCATCGGCTACGCGCCCGAAGATTTTTGTGTGCTGGCGAGTGTTGCCGGCGCGGGCGACGGGGCGGTCGCGGTGGGTGAGGCCCTGCCGTGCGACCTGTTCCGCGAGGCGCTTGAGGCCTTGGACCCCGAGGCGGTGCTACTGCTCGACAACAGCGCGGCCGATGTCATGCGCGAAACCTACGCCGATATGCTCGTGGCGATTGATGACTTCGACACCGCCATGCTCAAGCCCGGTCTGATCGCCCATGTGCAGGGCCGCCGCGTGCTCGCGCTCGACGGTTTTGAGGCCGCGCTGACCGACAAGGCCGCCAAGCAGCGCATGTGGGCCTACATCAAGCAGCTGACCCCGGCGGCCGCTCCACTGTAGCGGATTGGTGCCGGCGAGCGATTACCTGGCGGGCATGTCGTCGACCATGCGTGGCGGCCGTCCAAAGATGCCTCCTGCGCTATCGAGAGCTCGACTATCCTTAACTTGTCAGTTCGAAAATGGGCCTGCCACATGATTGAATCTTTATTTCAACTTTACACCTAGGTTTACAGCTGTCTTGTCAGCTGTAAACCTAGGTGTCATACTAAAGCCCCAAGATTCGCCAAAAGAGAGGGGCCTTGATGGCACAGAGCGCGAACATGGATGCGTCGGAGCTTGCACGCGATATCGCGGCCGGCCTAGCATCGGCAACGACGGCAACGGAGCGCGCGGCACTGGTGCCCGCAGAGCTCGTCGAGGCCATTCAGCAACTAAAAACCCAACGTGACGCGGTGATCCTGGCGCACTATTACGTGGCGCCCGAGGTGCAGGCTGTGGCCGATTACGTCGGCGACAGCTTCTACCTGGCAAAGCTTGCCAAGAGTCTGCCGCAGCAGACTATCGTGCTGTGCGGCGTGGAGTTTATGGGCGAGAGCGCCAAGCTGCTCAACCCCACCAAGACCGTGCTGCTGCCCGAGCCGGGCGCGGACTGCCCCATGGCGCACATGGTCAAGCGCGAGACGGTCGATGCCGCCCGTGCCGAGTATGGCGATGACCTGGCCGTGGTGTGCTACGTCAACTCGACGGTCGAGATCAAAAGCTGGAGTGACGTGTGCGTTACCAGCTCCAACGCTGTCAAGATCGTGTCCGAGCTGCCGCAGCAGCACATTCTGTTCATTCCCGACCAGAATCTGGGCCGTTTCGTGGCCGAGCAAGTGCCGCAGAAGCACGTCATTCTCAACAAGGGCTACTGCCCGCGTCACCACATCATCACCGTCGAGCAGATCGTCGACGCGACGGAGGCCCACCCCGACGCGCTCGTGCTGGCGCACCCCGAGTGCAAGGCCGACGTTCTGGCCGAGGCCGACTACATCGGCTCCACCGCCGGTATCATCAAGTATGCCGAGGAGTCGGACGCGAGCGAGTTCATCATCGTGACGGTCCGCGGCGTGCTCTACGAGCTCGAGCGCCGCTGCCAGGGCACCGGCAAGAAGTTCTATTTCCCCGCGGTGCAGCCCACCTGCGTCAACATGGACCTCATCACGCTCGAAAAGCTCGTGCGCTGCCTGGAGACGGGCGAGGGCGAGGTGCAGATCGGCGTCTCGGACGAGGCGGCAGACCAGGCCAAGCTCACGCTCGACCGTATGCTCGAGTACGCAGCGCGCTAGAACAATGTTGCATGAGGGACGGTCCCTTATGTCACATTACAAGGGAGAGGATTCCTGTGGAAACCAAGCAATACCCCGATATGGAGTGCGACGTCGTTATTGCCGGCTGCGGCGTGGCGGGTCTGTACGCGGCCCTCAATCTGCCGACGAGCACGCGCGTGATCATGCTCTCCAAGGGCGCGGTCGATGAGTGCGATTCGATGCTCGCGCAGGGCGGCATCTGCGTGCTGCCCGAAGGCTCGGACTACGATGCCTTCTTTGAGGACACCATGCACGCCGGCCACTACGAGAACCGCCGCGAGAGCGTCGACATCATGATTCGCTCGAGTCGCTCGGTCATCAACGACCTGCTAGCGATGGGCGTGGATTTTGAGCGCAAGGCCGACGGCAGCCTCAATTTTACCCGCGAGGGCGCGCACAGCCGTCCGCGCATTGCCTTCCATGCCGACATTACGGGCAAGGAGATCACGACCAAGCTGCTCCAGGCCGTTCGCAAGCTGGACAACGTGCAGATTTTGGAGCACGTGGCCATGACCGACATCCTGACCGCCGAGCGCGATGGCGCCACGGTGTGCACCGGCGTCGTCGCCGTAGCCGTGGACGAGGACAACTCGGTTCGCCCCGCCGACGAGCTGGCAAATGCCGCTGAGGGCGTGCATGCCGGTAAGCCGTTTAAGATCCATGCCCGCCACACGCTGTGGGCGACGGGTGGCATTGGCGGCGTGTACGACCACTCGACCAACTACCCGCAGCTCACGGGCGACGCCTGCTACATCGCTCAGGAGCATGGCATTAAGATGGAGCACCTGGACTACGTGCAGATCCATCCCACGGGCCTGTTCTCGCCGCAGCCGGGCCGCACCTTCCTGATCAGCGAGAGCTGCCGCGGCGAGGGCGCGATTTTGCTCAACGCCGCCGGCGAGCGCTTTACCGACGAGCTCCAGCCGCGCGATGTGGTCGCCGCCGCCATCCGCGAGCAGATGAAGCAGGACGGCACCGAGCACGAGTGGCTGAGCTTTGCCCCCGTCGAGCGTGACGTGGTGACCGGGCATTTTGCCAACATTCGCGCGCGCTGCCTTGAGGACGGTCGCGACATCCTGGACGAGCCCATTCCCGTTACGCCCACGCAGCACTACTTTATGGGCGGCGTGTGGGTAGACAGGGACGGCCGCACCTCGATGCCCGAGCTCTACGCCGCGGGCGAGACGGCTTGCAACGGCGTGCACGGCAAGAACCGCCTTGCATCAAACAGCCTGCTCGAAGCGCTGGTCTGGGGTCGTCGCGCCGCTTGGCGTATGCGCACCGGCGAGTCGCTTGCCGTGGAGCAGACGGGCGAGCCCGCGCTCGATGGGCACCATCGCGCTCTGAGTTCCGATAACCTTGCAATCGATGATCTGGCCCGTGCCGCCAGCACGCAGGCCGTGGAGGAGTAGACCATGAATCCCATTACCATGAAGCTCGTCGTCGATGATCTGATCCTGCAGGCCCTGCGCGAGGACATTACGTTTGAGGACGTGAGCACGGCGAGCGTGTGCCCCACGGCGCGTCCCGCCACGGTGGAGCTCATCGCCAAGGCCGATGGCATCATCGCCGGCCTGGACGTGTTCGCTCGCACCTTTGAGCTGCTGGATCCGCAGAGCTCGGTGCTGTTTGATGTCGTCGATGGCGATGAGGTGCACGCCGGCGACCACGTGGGCCAAGTGCGCGGCGACGCGCGCGTGCTGCTTTCGGGCGAGCGCGTGGCGCTCAACTATCTACAGCGTATGAGCGGTATCGCCACCTACACGCACAACATGGCAGCGGCGCTCGAGGGTACCAAGACCGTGCTCGTCGACACGCGCAAGACCACGCCGGGCATGCGCGTCTTCGAGAAAGCCGCGGTCGAGATCGGCGGTGGCAGCAACCACCGCTATAACCTGTCGACGGCTGTCATGCTCAAGGACAACCACATCGACGCCGCCGGTGGCGTGGCACGCGCGATTGAGATGGCGCGCGCCCATGCGTCGTTTACCGCGACGGTCGAGATTGAGTGCGAGAACCTGGATATGGTGCGCGAGGCAGTTGAGGCCGGTGCCGATATCATCATGCTCGACAACATGACCCACGACGACATGGCTGCCGCGATTGAGCTTATCGCCGGTCGCGCCAAGACCGAGTGCTCGGGCAATGTGGATGCCAGCAATATCCGCGCCCTCGCCGACCTGGGCGTTGACTTTATTAGCTCGGGGGCGCTGACGCACTCTGCGCCGATTCTCGACCTCTCGCTCAAGCACCTGCGTCTGCTGGACGGTAAATAATGGACGCCCGCGAGCGTCGCCGTTCCATCATGGCCGTGCTCGAGGAAGCCAAGGAGCCCGTTTCGGGCAGCGCACTTGCCCGTGAGGTTGGCGTGAGCCGCCAGATTGTCGTGCAAGACATCGCCCTGCTGCGTGCCGATGGGCACGATATCGTGGCGACCAACCGTGGTTATGTGCTGCAGGAGGCCCCCAGCAGCCCCGCCGTGCCCACGCGCCTGGTCAAGGTGCACCATGGCGTGGAGCAGGCAGGTGACGAGCTCACGAGCATCGTCGACGCGGGTGGTGCCGTGCTCAATGTAATCGTCAACCATCGCGTGTATGGCAAGATCACAGCCGATCTGGACATTCGCAATCGTCGCGATGTTGAGCGCTACCTGCACGATATCGAGAGCGGCAAGAGTTTCCCGCTACTAACGGTGACGAGCGGCTATCACTTCCATCGCATCGCGGCGGAGGACGAGCAGACCCTCGACGAGATCGAGGCCATACTCAAGGAGAAAGGCTACTTGGCAGACCTGATGCCCTACGAAGACGATCTCTCTTAGCCGACGCTGCAAACGCCCCTAAGCGGCAATCTGACGTTCAATCGTCGGTCGCGTACCAAAGTACGCTTCCCTCCTCTTTCACGTCACCTTGCTCGCTTAGGGACGTTTTCGCTGACGTGGGCTCAACCTGCGACGGTGCTAAATTAGCTATCTGTACAAAAAAGGAGGCCTCCGCGGCGATGCGGAGGCCTCCTTTTTGTGCACGGTGTACTTTTGAGTGTGCAAGTGGGGAGTTGTTACTCCTCGACGATCTCGGTGATCGCGCCAGCGGGGCAAGCGTCCTGGCAAGCGCCACAGGCGACGCAGGAGTCCTCGTCAGCGACGGTAGCGACGTCCTGGAGCTCCAGAACGCCAGCGGGGCAGGAGTCGACGCAAACGCCACAAGCGATGCACTCGTCGGCATCAATTACGGGATGAGCCATGGTAGTTTCCTCTCTGTTGACCGACGCTACAGACGATGCGCGCCGGTTTGATTCGGGCAAAAACATACCACGGGAGCGACCGTTTGCAATACCCTCTGACCGGCATCTTCATACCGTTCGCCGAGTATGCCGCGGCTTACTAAAAAATATGCAGGTGAGGCCGTTGAGCTGCGCAAATGTTAGCTATAGGTGACTTGAAATATAGGGCGATTGAGCGTGCTTGCGGAAACCGCATCCCGTAATCCACGTCCAAAGCGGGACACAGTTTCAGGCTCGCACCTCAGTCAACTCTACATAGATCTCAATAGATTTGCCGAGAACTCAATCAGCGCATCTACCTGCGCATTTAAGAACCTAAACTCTCAGAGATAAGAAATCTTATATGAATTGACTTAGATTTTGTATATTCCGGTCCATAAGGGGATACACTACATCCTGAAAGACAAGCCGAAGCGCCGCGCGACAGACCGTCGAGGCGGCGCGAACGCAAAAGAGAGAGGGAATTTCTAATGAGTAAGATTCTTGGTATCGACCTTGGTACTACTAACTCCGCTATGGCCGTTCTCGAGGGCGGTTCTCCGACCATTATCGTGAACGCCGAGGGCGACCGCACCACCCCGTCCGTTGTCGGCTTCCGTGCTGACGGCGACCGCGTCGTGGGTAAGGCCGCTAAGAACCAGGCTGTCACCAACCCCAAGAACACCGTGTTCTCCATCAAGCGCTTCATGGGCCGCAAGTACTCCGAGTGCACCTCCGAGATCAAGACCGTGCCGTATGAGGTCAAGGAGGGCCAGGGTGGCCGCGCCGTCGTCGACATCGAGGGCAAGGATTACACCGCCGAGCAGGTGAGCGCCATGACGCTCGCAAAGATGAAGGCCGACGCCGAGAAGTATCTGGGCGAGACCGTCACCGACGCCGTCATCACCGTCCCGGCCTACTTCAACGACGCCCAGCGTCAGGCCACCAAGGACGCCGGTAAGATCGCCGGCCTCAACGTCAAGCGTATCGTCAACGAGCCGACCGCTGCTGCTTTGGCCTATGGCCTGGACAAGCAGGGCACCGACCAGCGCATCCTGGTCTTCGACCTGGGCGGCGGCACCTTCGATGTCTCCATCCTCGACCTCGCCGACGGCGTGTTTGAGGTTCTGTCCACCTCGGGCGACAACCACCTGGGCGGCGACGACTGGGATCAGCGCGTCATCGACTGGATGGCCGATAAGTTCCAGCAGGAGAACGGTGTCGACCTGCGCCAGGACCCCATGGCCCTGCAGCGTCTGAAGGAGGCCGCCGAGAACGCCAAGAAGGAGCTCTCCGCCGCCCAGCAGACCACCATTAACCTGCCGTTCATTACCATGAACCAGTCCGGCCCGCTGCACCTCAACTACACGCTGACCCGCGCCGAGTTCGAGAAGATCACCCGCGACCTGCTCGAGCGTTGCAAGCAGCCTGTCACCAACGCCCTGCGCGACGCCAAGCTCAAGCTCTCCGATCTGACCGAGGTCATCCTCGTCGGCGGCTCCACCCGTATGCCCGCTGTCCAGGAGCTCGTCAAGACCATGACCGGCAAACAGCCCAACATGTCCGTGAACCCCGATGAGGTCGTTGCCGACGGCGCTGCCGTCCAGGGCGGCGTGCTCACCGGCGACGTCGAGGGCATCCTGCTGCTCGACGTTACCCCGCTGTCGCTGGGCGTCGAGACCATGGGCGGCATCATGACCAAGATGATCGACCGCAACACCACGATCCCGACCTCCAAGACCGAGGTCTACTCCACCGCTGCCGACAACCAGACCAGCGTCGAGATCAACGTGCTCCAGGGCGAGCGCGAGCTTGCCCGCGACAACAAGTCGCTCGGTAAGTTCCAGCTGACCGGTATCCCGGCTGCCCGCCGCGGCGTGCCGCAGATCGAGGTCACCTTCGACATCGACGCCAACGGCATCGTCAAGGTCTCCGCTAAGGACAAGGGCACCGGCAAGGAGCAGCAGATCACCATTTCCGGCTCTACCGCTCTGTCCGACGACGAAGTCGATCGTATGGTCAAGGACGCCGAGGCTCATGCCGAGGAGGACAAGAAGCAGAAGGAAGAGGTCGAGGTCCGCAACCAGACCGATAGCCTGTGCTACTCCACCGAGCAGACCCTCAACGAGCTGGGCGACAAGGTTTCCGCTGACGTGAAGTCCAAGGCCGAGGCCGCTATCGCCGACGCCAAGAAGGCGCTCGAGGGCTCTGACGTCGAGGCCATCAAGGCCGCCGGCGAGTCCCTGCAGTCCGTGGCCTACGAGCTGGCCCAGGTTGTCTACGCCGACGCTCAGCAGCAGACCGACGGTGCCGCTGGTGCCCAGCCTGCCGACGATGACGTAGTCGACGCCGACTACGAGGTTGTGGACGACGAGGACAAGTAATCATGTCCGCCCGTAAAGCTCGCACGGAGGCGGCTGCCGCCGGCGCCGCCCCCGTTGACTCTGAGGAGAAGGACGTGAAGATTCCCGTAGAGGCCGCAGACGATACCGAGGTCAATGAGGCCCCGGCCGCCGAGGCTGCCGAGAACCAGGTAGAGGATTCCAACAAGGAGGCGACGATGACCGAGGACGAGATGGTGGAAGCCGCTATCCGCGCCGGTGAGGAAGCCGCCGACAACGACTTTAAGCTCAAGTTCGAGCAGGCCCAAAAGGAGCTTGCCGACGTGCGCAATGAGCTCGATGCTGCGGCAGAGGCTCAGAAGGCCGCCGAGGACAAGGCAAAGGACGCCACCGAGCGTACCGCCCGTCTGCAGGCCGACTGGGAGAACTTCCGTCGCCGCACCGCCAACGAGCGCATTGCCGAGCGCGAGCGCGCGACCGAGAAGCTTGTCACCGCGCTGTTGCCGGTGATTGACGATATCGAGCGCGCGATCGACCATGCCCGCAGTCAAGAGCTTTCCGACGACTTTAAGCAGTTCGTCGATGGCGTTGACGCGGTACATGCCAAGCTGCTCGACGTGTTTGCGCATGAGGGCGTTGAGCCCATCGACCCCAAGGGCGAGGCGTTCGATCCGCTCGAGCACCAGGCTGTGGGTCGCGTCGAGGACGCATCGCAGTATGACGAGACCGTCAACGACGTATACCAGAAGGGCTACCGCATGGCGGATCGTATTCTGCGTTCCGCGATGGTGACGGTGACCTACGGCGGCGAGAAGCGCCCCGCACCGGAGCCCGAAGCGGCACCCGAGGATGCTACGGCCGACACGGCCGAGAGCACCGAGGAGTAATTGAGAAGGGCCCCGGGGCAACACCCGGGGCCCTTTCTGACCTAGTGCCATATGACAGCATGAGCCGCCGTCCGCAGGGGCGGCGGATATAACAGGAGAGGAGCTACGATGGCTGCAGGCAAAACCTTCTATGACATCCTGGGCGTATCCAAGAGCGCCTCCGACAAAGAGATTAAGAGTGCGTTTCGCAAGCTCGCGCAAAAATATCACCCCGATGCCGGCGGCGACGAGGCCAAGTTTAAGGAGATCAGCGAGGCCTACGAGACGCTTTCGGACGAGAAGAAGCGCAAAGAGTACGACCAGATGCTCATGTTTGGCGGCATGCCGGGCGCGGGCGGCGCGTATGGCGGCGGCTACGGTGCCGGTGCGGGCGCCAGCGGCTGGGGCGACATCTTCGACAGCATCTTTAGCGGCAACGGCGCCTGGGGCAGCGATTGGGGCTCGGGTTTCGCCGGGGCTGCGGGCGCTGCCGGTGCGGGTGCGGGTCGCAGCCGCGCTCGCAAGGGCGGCGACCTGTCGCTGACCGTCGATGTGACGGCCGAGGACGCGTTTCGCGGCGTGACGCACAAGGTCACCTACCGCATTCCCTCGACAGGCGAGCAGCAGACTATTACGGTCTCGGTGCCTGCGGGCGCGGTCGACGGCGGCAAGCTGCGCTACAAGCGTCGCGGCGAGTACGGCGTTGCCGGCGGCGAGCGCGGCGACCTGGTCGTGACCACGCACGTGGAGGAGCATCCGCTGTTTAAGCGCAAAGGTGCCGATGTGACCATGGAGGTGCCGATCTCGGTCTACGAGGCGGCGCTCGGCTGTACGGTAGATGTGCCCACGCCCGGCGGTGCGACGGTTCGTCTGAAGGTGCCCGCTGGCACCCAGACGGGCAAGAAGTTCCGCTTTAAGGAGATGGGTGCGCCCGACGTTAAGCATCGCGGCCGCACGGGTGCGCTGCTCGTCGAGATCAAGGTGCAGGTTCCCACAAACCTGTCCGACGATGAGCGCGATGCCATGACCAAGCTGCGCGAGGCCGACACGCGCGATTATCGCGAGAAGGTCAACCGTTACAAGGCGACGTACTAGGGCGATCGCGGCACACGCCCACGCCCGCGGGCTTATGATGGACGATAACGAGACGGAAAGGGGTCAGGTAGTATGGCCGAGGACAATAGGAACAAACCGCTGTACATGATCAGCGTGGCGGCCGAGTTGACCGGCATGCACCCGCAGACTCTGCGCGTCTACGAGTCCAAGGGCCTGGTGAACCCCCAGCGCTCGGGCGGCAACACGCGTTTGTATTCGCGTGCCGATATCGAGCGTCTGGAGCTCATCAACCAGCTGACCGACGAGGGCATCAACCTTGCCGGCGTGGTGCGTATCCTCGATATGAAGGAGCGTGCCGAGGAGCGTGAGCGCGAAAACGAAAAGCTCCGTGCTCGCGTGCGCCAGCTCGAGGACGAGCTGCACGAGTACAAGATGCAGAAGAAGATCACCGCCCTGGCCCCGCGCGACGGCTCAGTTAACCCCGAACAGGTCATGCGCAAGCTGCTGGGCGCCGGCGGGGATCTGTAGGTTACGCCGTTCTGCCGAACGGCGTAACGGCTCGACGCTGCGCCTTTGGTTCCGCCGTTCTAACGAACGGCGGACCGGTCGACGCTGCAAGCCCGCCAGAGCGGCAATCTGCCTTTCAACTTCGGCGGCATGATCAGAAGATCAATGCCGCCTTGTTTCAAGGCACCTTGCTCGCTCTGGTGGGCTTTCGCTGTCCGCGCCAAAACATCGGCGTTGTTATGGGTAGTCATTGGGGACGTTCTTAAATGACTAGTCGAAGGGACACTCTTACACCAAATCTGCCGGCCCTCGCCTGGCTCGTCCTTTACTTTACCGAGATAAAGTGAACGCGCAGATTCGCAACCCACTTGCAACCGTTCTATGGCACGATATTGAACGAATGTATGCTATGCGCCCAAATCTTTTGGGCAGAGTGGGAGACAGTATGGTCAAGCTGTACGAGGACGGCATCTACCTGCGCGGCGGCAGCGAGGTTGTGCCTGTGGACGAGGCTGCCGAGCGCGGTATTACGCAGACGCCCGAGGATGCCAAGCGCGGCACCATCGCGTATTCGATCCTCCAGGCACACAACACGTCCGGCGACCCCGAGGCGCTCAAGATTCGTTTCGATGCCATGGCGAGCCACGATATCACCTTTGTCGGCATCATCCAGACGGCGCGCGCTTCGGGCATAGAGCAGTTCCCGCTGCCCTACGTGCTCACCAACTGCCACAACTCGCTGTGCGCCGTGGGCGGCACCATCAACGAGGACGACCATGTCTTTGGCCTCTCGGCTGCCAAGAAGTACGGCGGCATCTTCGTCCCGCCACACATCGCCGTCATCCACTCCTTTATGCGTGAGAACTTCGCGGGCTGCGGCAAGATGATCCTGGGTTCCGACTCGCACACCCGCTACGGCGCCCTGGGCACCATGGCCGTGGGCGAGGGCGGCGGCGAGCTGGCAAAGCAGCTGCTGCGCGACACCTACGACGTTGCCTATCCCGGCGTCGTCGCCATCTACCTCACGGGCGCCCCACGTCCCGGCGTCGGCCCGCACGACGTTGCGCTCGCCATCATCCGTGCCGTTTTTGCCAAGGGCTACGTCAAGAACAAGGTCATGGAGTTCGTGGGCCCGGGCATCGCGAGCATGACGACCGACTACCGCAACGGCGTCGATGTCATGACCACCGAGACCACCTGCCTGTCGAGCATCTGGGCCACCGACGAGGACACGCACGCGTTTTTGACCATGCACGGCCGCGGCGACGACTACCGCGAGCTCAAGCCCGCTGATGTCGCCTATTACGACGGCTGCGTCGAGGTCGACCTGTCGAGCATCAAGCCCATGATCGCGCTGCCGTTCCATCCTTCCAACGGCTTTGAGATCGACGAGCTCAACGAGAACCTCGAGGACATCCTGCATGAGGTCGAGCTCGAGGCCGCCAAGATCGGCGAGGGCAAGACGCACTTTAGCCTGCTCGACAAGATCGTCGACGGCAAGCTGCACGTGCAACAGGGCGTTATCGCCGGCTGCTCGGGCGGCAATTACGACTCCGTGGTCCAGGCTGCCCGCGTGCTCAAGGGCGCCAACACCGGCTGCGGCGAGTTCTCGCTGTCGGTCTATCCTACGAGCCAGCCCGTGGCACTCGAGCTTACGCGCCGCGGCTATATTTACGACCTTATGGAGGCCGGCGCGATTGTGCGCACGGCATTCTGCGGCCCGTGCTTCGGCGCCGGCGACACGCCTGCCAACAACGGCCTTTCGATCCGCCACACCACGCGCAATTTCCCCAACCGCGAGGGTTCCAAGCCGGGTAATGGCCAGCTGAGCGCCGTGGCCCTGATGGACGCCCGCTCCATTGCGGCAACGGCTGCCAACGGCGGCGTCCTGACGCCGGCGACCGACCTGCCCGAGGAGACTTGGGACGAGGCCTGCGAGTACACCTTTGACGACGCGCCGTACAAAAAGCGCGTGTACTGGGGCTTTGGCAAGGCGGAGCCTGCCGACGAGCTGGTCGAAGGCCCCAACATCAAGCCGTGGCCCGCGATGGAGCCCCTCGGCGACGATATCCTGCTCAAGGTGTGCTCCAAGATCATGGACCCGGTCACCACGACCGACGAGCTCATTC
The DNA here is from genome assembly GCA_902491895.1 of uncultured Collinsella sp. Lineage (GTDB taxonomy): Bacteria > Actinomycetota > Coriobacteriia > Coriobacteriales > Coriobacteriaceae > Collinsella. Next base: position 46,664 of record CABUJH010000007.1, read on the forward strand.
CCTCGGGTGAGACGAGCTCCTTCCGCTCCAATCCGCTGGGCCTGGCCGAGTTTACGCTCAGCCGCCGCGATCCGGCCTACGTGGGTCGTTCCAAGGAAGTCGACGCCGTGGAGAAGCGCCGCGTGGCCGGCGAGTCCGCGGGTGACCTGGCGGCACTCGATGCCGAGCTTGCCGGCGTGTTTGAGGCGCTGGCTGGTGCGGGCGTCGCGGCAGATGCCAAGGCGACCGAGTACGGCTCCATGCTGTATGCCAAGAAGCCCGGTGACGGTTCTGCCCGCGAGCAGGCCGCGAGCTGCCAGCGCGTAATTGGCGGTCTGGCCAACATCGTCCACGAGTACGCCACCAAGCGTTATCGCTCCAACGTGATGAACTGGGGCATGGTGCCCTTCCAGATGGAGGCGGAGCCCAACTTTGAGGTGGGCGACTACGTCTTTGTGCCGGGTATCCGTGCCGCGCTCGATGGCGACCTGAAGGACATCGCCGCCTACGTGGTGCGCGCCGACGGTTCGGTTGAACAGATTGAGCTCTACATTGCCGACATGACGGCCGAGGAGCGTGCCATCGTCAAGGCCGGCTGCCTGATCAACTACAACAAGTTCAAGGCCTCTGCCGAGTAACGTTGCTGTACGCCCCGGACACACCTTTCCCTCGTGCTCACGCGCTTCGCGAGGGTCGCCCGAGGGAAAGGTGTGGCAGGGGCTACCGCGACGTTCTCGTTGGGTCTTGAGGGGCGCTAATAATTGACCGGGACCACCACAAAGTTGCCTGCCCGGCGGGTCCTTATTTCGATGGGGTCCAGGTTATTTCATCGTCAAATAGCCAAGTGCGTGCCGAGCCACTGTTGCGCGCTGTCTGCGGATCGGGCTCGCAAGTTTGTTCGTAGGCATCTTCGGTACACCGATCCATAAAATCGACGACTGCCGTCTGGTCGCCCTCCATGACGTAGATTGCGTCGCCATCCGAGATATAGACCCCCGGTCCTTCATTGTCCACGCAGCCGGGGTCGTATGAGACGTTGCACAATTTGCTCCCGTTTGCCGCATCGAGCTCAAGGGTCGAATAATATCCGCCAACCATTTGGCCATTCTTGGCTCGATATATTGCGGCGCCGTACCACCGCTTAAACGTCTTGCCTTTGAGTAAACTGGTTGCCTTGCCGATAAGCTGCTCATCTTGGGTATAGCGCGTGGCTCCAAGTTCGATACGGGGATAGTTGCTGACCCCAAGCGCTGCGGGCGTACCGTCAAAATCGACGGTGATCGAATCGGGTTTGACGATATCGGTGAGGACCTCGATGGGATAGCTTACGGTCTCAACCGCCGCCTGCGTCGCAGAGGCGGGGAGAAATGCGAGATAGATAATTCCTACGCCGACTGCGGTAATCGCAAACGCTAAGACGAGCAGGCCGATATAGGTGGAGCGTTTCACGGCGGGTACCTCGCAAACAGTATGCATTCATTAAGATAAGTGATACCAGCTTACGACAATATTCAAAAGAAAGCGATCGGTCGAAATGACGGGGCGAAAAGGTCCTATTGGGCTTCGATTTGACCTCTAATAGGAATATTTGCCCCACTCATTCTGGGCGAGAGGTCAATAATTCAGTCCACGAGTCTTGAGCGATACTATTCTCACTAAACTCACTATTTTCACTATAAGCACTATAAATACGTTAGGGAGGACGACGAGAACGTTGTGACGTGCGATAGCTAAGCCGTTTAAGCCGGACTCTGACCTTGAATCTCCGCCTCTATCTGTGCGAACGGGCTATTGTCGGTTCTCGATTCCATCGCTGCGTTCTCGTTGGGTCTTGGGATTGCCAAACGTAGACTGGGCTTGATGCCTCCTCTTTTAATCGGGGCTGATTCTCCTCTGGACCACCACAAAGGGGACAGGCGCCTTTGTGGTGGTCCTTGGTTTGTCTCGACTTGTAACATCTTGGCCGCTGAAAGTGGGCCTGGTGTTACAGATTTAGATTTTTGATTCGGGTGTCTTCTGTTCGTCTCGATTTGTAACAGATAGAGCCCTATTTGCCGATTAGATGTTACAGATTGAGACAAACGGGTGCCGCTGAACAATTCGTCTCGATTTGTAACATCTGGAGCCAGAAACGGTCGATAGATGTTACAGATTGAGACGGTAGCGCACCTGTGCGGCGGCGGGCCGACATCTTTACCCCTATCTTTCAATCACTCAGAAAATCTTATATATAGAGACTTAGATTTGTGTATAAGATCGCGCAAAGCTGGCAACAATACTTCTCGAACAACGTGAAGCCGCCCCGTAGGGCGGCCACCCCAAGAGAGGTGATTCCATGAGAATCGATAAGCTAGCAATGACGTCGCGCGAGGCGCTGCAGACCGCCATGAGCACGGCTGCCGATGCGCAGGCCGGCGCGGTGGAGCCGATTCATCTGCTGTCTGCCCTGCTCGGTGCCGGCGAGCGCAATATCTCCGTGATCATCGAGCGCATCGGTGCCGACCCGGCTCAGCTCGCACGCTCCACACAGGATGCCATCGACCACGCGCCCAAGGTTTCGGGCGAGGGCCAGCAGATGGGCCTGTCCAACGAGCTCGTCCGCGTCATCGAAAAGGCCGAGAAGAAGGCCACCAAGATGGGCGACAGCTTTGTGGTGACTGAGCATCTGCTGATGGCGCTTGCCGAGGACAAGGGCGAGGCGGGCCGCGTACTGCGCGACGCCGGCGTCACCAAGGAGCGCATCGAGCAAGTCTACGAGGAGCTGCGTGGCGATGACCGCGTGACGTCTGCCGAGGACAAGACTCAGTTTGAGGCACTGGAGCAGTACGGTCGCAACATCTGCGATCTGGCCCGCGCCGGCAAGCTCGACCCGGTCATCGGCCGTACCGATGAGATTCGCCGCACCATCCAGGTCCTGTCCCGTCGCACCAAGAACAACCCCGTGCTCATCGGTGAGCCGGGCGTCGGCAAGACGGCCATCGTCGAGGGCATCGCCCAGCGTATCGTGGCCGGCGACGTGCCGAGCACCCTGCGCGACCGCGACCTTATCGAGCTCGACATGAGCGCGCTGGTCGCCGGCGCAAAATACCGCGGCGAGTTCGAGGACCGCTTGAAGGCCGTGCTCAAGGAAGTGCAAAAGTCCGAGGGCAAGGTCATCCTGTTCATCGATGAGCTCCACACCATCGTGGGCGCGGGTGCCACCGAGGGCTCCATGGACGCCGGCAACATTCTCAAGCCGGCGCTTGCCCGTGGCGACTTGCACGCGATCGGCGCGACCACGCTCGACGAATACCGCAAGTACATCGAAAAGGATGCGGCGCTCGCGCGTCGTTTCCAGACCGTGATGGTGAGCGAGCCTACCGTCGAGGACACCATCTCGATCCTGCGTGGCCTCAAGGAGAAATACGAGATCTTCCACGGTGTGCATATCACCGATAGCGCGCTCGTGGCAGCTGCCGACCTCTCCGATCGCTACATCGCCGACCGCTTCCTGCCCGACAAGGCCATCGATTTGGTCGATGAGGCGGCAAGCCGCCTGCGCATGGAACTCGACAGCATGCCGGTCGAGATCGACGCCACCACGCGTCAGCTCACTCAGCTGCAGATCGAGGAACAGGCGCTCATGAAAGAGACCGATGACGCCTCCAAGGAGCGTCTGGAGGCCCTGCGCCAGGAGATTGCCGAGGTCCAGGAAAAACTCAACGTGCAAAAGGCCGGCTGGCTCAACCAGAAGAACGCCATTGACCACGTGCAGGAGCTTAAGAGCCAGCTTGACGAGGCCAAGAGCGAAGAGGAGCGCGCGACGCGTAACGGCGACCTGGGCCGTGCGTCCGAGCTGCGCTATTCCGTGATTCCGGGTCTGCAGCAGCAGATTCAGGATTCCGAGGCTGCGCTCGAGGCACAAAAGCAGCAGGACGGCGAGGGCCTCAACGAACAGGTGACCTCCGATGAGATCGCCGAGGTCGTGAGTGCCTGGACCGGCGTGCCCGTGTCCAAGATGATGCAGGGCGAGCTCGACAAGTTGAAGGGCTTGGAGGGTGAGCTGCATAAGCGCGTCATCGGCCAGGACGAGGCCGTCTCCGCCGTCGCCGCAGCTGTGCGCCGCAGCCGTGCGGGCCTCTCCGATCCGGACAAGCCCATCGGCAGCTTCTTCTTCCTGGGTCCCACCGGCGTGGGCAAGACCGAGCTCGCCAAGGCGCTTGCCGAGTGCCTGTTCGATGACGAGCGCGCACTCGTGCGTATCGACATGTCCGAGTACATGGAGAAGTTCAGCGTCCAGCGTCTGATCGGTGCGCCCCCGGGATACGTGGGCTACGACGAGGGCGGCCAGCTCACTGAGGCCGTTCGCCGTCGTCCGTACTCCGTGATCTTGCTCGACGAGATGGAGAAGGCCCATCCGGATGTCTTCAACGTGCTGCTGCAGGTGCTCGACGACGGCCGCCTGACCGACGGTCAGGGTCGCCAGGTGTCCTTCAAGAACACGATCATCATCATGACGTCTAACGTGGGCTCCAAGGCTATTGCCGAGCTTTCCGGCAAGGACGAGGAGGAGATGCGCCATCAGGTCGACGCGGCCATGGCTCAGACCTTCCGCCCCGAGTTCCTCAACCGTATCGATGATATCGTGGTGTTCCATCCGCTTGGCATGGCGCAGATCGAGAAGATCGTCGATATTCAGCTCGCCGACGTCCGTGCACGTCTGGCCAAGGAGCGCATGACGCTTGCCATCACCCCGGCGGCCAAGCAGATGCTCGCCGTGGGCGGCCTGGATCCGGTCTTTGGTGCCCGTCCGCTCAAGCGTCTGGTGCAGCGTGAGGTTGTCGATGCCATCGCAGCGGCCATCATCGACGGCACGGTGCGCGAGGGCGATCAGGTGACGGTCGATGTCGACAAGGACGGCGGCTTTATCGTCGTGTGCGATAACACGCCAGCGGCCACCTACGAGGTCCCCGACGCCGAGTAGATTTTGGGACATGCCTTAAAATCTGCCTTTAGAGCCGAACGCCAAGGGCGGTGGATCCAATCGGGTCCGCCGCCCTTTTTCGTGCGACAATCGATGATGTTGAGCGGATGCGATGCAAGGAGCTATGCAGATGAAAGACGAGAACAAGACGAACGCACCGGCGGCTGAGATAGCGTCCGCCGCACCAAGGCCCGCGCCGAAACCGGCGCCCAAGCCGCGCGACCCCTACATCCGTGCCGAGAACGAGGACGATGACGGCTACGATCCCTACAGCGATCGCCGCCCCGAGCGCGAGCCAATGTTCGAAGCCGATCCGTGGCGCTGAGTGCTACCCAAAAGGCCACCAATAAGTTGCGGTGAAATAGGGATTGTTTTACGGTTTGACCAGCAAAAACAGTCCCTATTTCACCGCAACTGCGTTAGGGATTTTTCTACAGGGGGAGGGTAGTCAAAAAAGCCCCGTCCCAAATCGACTGTCCAGGGAGTCGCATTCGAGCTTGGTTGTCCTCTCAGCCACTCGGCATCCTTCGAGCAGTAATAGTGAAAAAACTTGCTTAAGTGTTAATCAAGCTACACACAATCTTGCTCTCTAATTAATCAAGAATCAGTATAATTTTGATTAGCTAGAGAGCAAGATTGGAGAATCATGGCATTCAACGACTTGATCGCCCAGAAAATAAAGGACTTTGAACAGCAGGGGGTTCCGCAGGTCTTTGAGCGAGACCTTGATCTAGGAAACCCACAGGAGCCAAAGCGCGACAACATCGTAAATGTGATTGTGGGGGCCCGCCGTTGTGGAAAGACGTATCGCCTGTATCAGGAGATGCGGTGGCTTCAGAGCCGGGGCGTCGAGCTTGACCGGATGCTTTACTTCAATTTTGAGGATGAGCGCTTGCGCCCGTATGAGCCATCGCTGCTGGCGGACGTGCTCGACACGTTCTATGCGCTGTATCCTGTTGCTCGAACCGAGGGCGCTTACATTTTCTTTGACGAGATCCAGGAAATTCCCGAATGGGGTGCGTTTCTGCGGCGTGTAGTCGATACGGAGAAAGCGACCGTCTATGTGACGGGATCTTCTTCCAAGATGCTGTCCTCAGAACTTAAGAGCGAGTTCAGGGGTCGTTCTCTTGTGCGAGAGCTTTTTCCGTTGAGTTTTTCGGAATACGTTCGATATAAGACGGGGAGCGTTCCCGAGCCAGATGCGACCTTTTCCCCGAGCGATGCAGCGCTGCTTCGACATCATCTGATCGGGTATCTTGAACAAGGGGGATTCATCGCGACACTTGAGCAGACGCCTGCAGACGCGATTCAGCTGCTGCAGGAATATGCTTCGCGAACGGTCGCCATGGACGTCGTTGAACGTTACGACGTCAAGAACCCTCGCCTGGCATCGCTGTTCTTGACGCGGTGTATGGCATCTTCGGGACGAGAGCTGTCAGTGAACAAAGTGTACAACGAGTTCAAGAGCAGACAGATACCCGTCAGTCGTAATTCGCTCAGCGATTTACTTGAGTATTATGAGGACGCCTACCTGTTATTTTCTGTGCCGGAGTTCACGCGTTCACTGGCAAATAACATGCGGTCTGCGTCTAAGGTCTACGCTGTCGACCCTGCGATGTTTGGAGCATTCTCTCCCGCATCGGCATTGGACCAGGGCCAGAGGCTCGAGACCGCAGTGTTCAATGCGCTAAGAAGAAGGACTCCCGCGGTGAGGACCGGCTCGGTCTGCCGCCTGCTAATCAAAGAGAAGAGCAAAAGCCATGAGGTAGACTTTGTGGCTGGGGACGCGCTTCTCATGCGGGCTTATAGCCTGATTCAGGTGAGTGCGGATATGGCAAGTGAGAAAACGCGCGAGCGCGAAATTGCCGCGCTTGATGCCTCGATGGCCCAGTTTGATCTTGGCGAGTCGGCAATCGTTACCATGGATGAACAGACCGATATTCCATGCGAGCACGGTGTGGTACACGTTATGCCCGCATGGAAGTGGCTCCTTGCCTAATCATCTATGGGCCTGTGGGGTCAGGACCTCCTGGCTCCTTCATCACGGTTGGGGAGCACGTTGCTGCGCCAGGCTAGTCCTGGGCTTTGATACTCGGCAGGAGAATCTGGGCGAGGTAGTCGGTCTCGAGTTTGGTCGCGGCGTCGGCTTTGCCGTTTTTACCGACCAGTACGTTCTTGATCTGGCTATAGGTGTAGCGGTTGCCGGTCGTAAGCTCGACAAGCTCAATGGCCGTGTCCATGGGGTAGGTTGACACGGGGTTCTGCGTCCGTCCGTTGATGGTCTGGGGCACCACGTACGGATAGACGGGGCCGCTGGCGTAGACGGTATAACCGTTGCCTAGATTGGCCGCACCCAAAACCGTATCGCCTTCATCGGGCGTAAAGCTCTCGCCCTCGCGCACCGCGACGAGCGTCACGAGCGGCGTATTGGTGTCGTCGTCCAGATAGATGCATAGCGTGCTTCCGTTTTGCCAAGTTGCGACCTTGCCGTACCACTCGACGGGAATATCGAGCTGGTAGAGGTCGGTTGCCTTGTGGCGAGCGTCAGCATCACGGGATGCCTGTGCCTTTTGCGCGCTCACGGCATTGACGGCGGCGTCGCGCCGCGCGGTTGCTGCCTGCTGGAGCACCTTGGCAGCCGCGGCGGAGCTCGCACCGCCCTCTTCGGCATACTTGGCGGCGGTATCGATCTGGTCGTCAGTCACTGTGTCGGCCGAAGGCGTCTTGAGCTTAAAGGTGGCCTGGGCACTTAAATCCTGTCCATCGCTCTTAACGGTGACCTGCGTCTTGGTGGTCGGGACGGTATAGATGGTGCCGTCGGCCGCGATGGGGGAGGCGGCGATGGAGAGCGTGTAATCGCCGGGCAGCAGTTTGATGCCGCGGCCGTGCTCGTCAACATAGAGCGTTTCGCTCACGGAGGAGCCATCAGCGTCCTGACCGCTTACCTGTACGGGAATCTTGGAGCCGGTGGAACAGTCGAGGCCCGCGGCATGCACGCCAATCTGCACTGACATCATCGTGTGGGCATTGGCGGCGACAGCGGCAGCCTGCTCTTGCTGATATCCGTTCCAGGCAGCATAGCCTGCGCCGCCGGCGACGAGCGCGACGGCCACGACACCGGCGACCATCAGATTGCGGCGCTTGGGCGACATCTTGCGATGGCGAACCTCGGCCTCGCGTGCCGAGGGAACGGACGGCAGGGGAATATCGCCCATGGCGATGGTCTCGTCCACGGCTGGTGCGGAACCCAGGCCAGGAAGCTCGCGGGTCAGCGAATCCTCGGCCGGCAAGCTGTCGAGCAAGACGGTTTCCTCGCCCGTGTCGGATTCGGGCTGGTTGTCGGCCTCGCTTTCGGTGTCTTCGTGACCTGCCTCATCTTCGGCAGGCTCAACGTCGCCTGCATCCTGATCATCGGGCTGTGCCTCGATTTCCGGTTCATCCTGCATATCAACGCTCGAATCGTCAAACGCAACATCGTCAAGCGAAATCCGGTCTAGGCTCTCCAGGGCCTCGGCACACGCTTCTGCATCTTGGGCCGCATCCTCTTGGCCCATTGTCTCATCATTCATACATCCCCCAAGCTCAATATCGGGACAACACTGTACCCAAAAATGGAGCCATATAAAGCGCGTGCGAAATATAAGATCCGATTTAACCTGAGCGCATCGTTCGGCCGCATCCTCGCGGCGGCAAAAGGCCCCCGGAACGCGAACGATGAACTGCACCCCAAAACTTGGACGGCTTAAATAAAAGCTACGCC
>CABUJH010000008.1 GCA_902491895.1 uncultured Collinsella sp.
GCCGCATTTGGACAATCTGACGTTCAACTTCAAGGGCGCGACCAGAAGGCCAGCGCCCTTTCGTTTCACGTCACCTTGCCTCAAATGCGACCCGCTCGCTGTCCGTCCTCTGCCTGCGGCGTTGTCTTGCTCCGGATGCGGCAGTTAGGGACGTTCCTTTTCTGCCGGCAGTTTGGGACACTCCTTGTAGTCATTGGGGACGTTCTTAAATGACTAGTCGTTGGGGACGTTCTTGTTTGACTAGTCATTCAAGAACGTCCCCAACGACTACATAGCATGAGAGTGGATAATCTCCCAGTTTGGGCTCGCATTCAGGCTCAAAGTGGGAGATTATCCACTCTCGTTTCTGTTCTGCCTACATTTGTAGGAACAGTTCGTGGAGGCGGGTGTCTTCGTCGAGTTCGGGGTGGAAGGTTACGCCGAGCTGGTTGTCTTGGCGGGCGGCGACGATGCGGCCATCGACTTCGGCCAGGGCCTCGGCATCGCCGTGCACCTCAACGATGCGGGGCGCGCGGATAAACGTCAGCGGCACTTCACCGTCGATGCCGGCTACCTGCCCCTTGGTTCGAAAGCTGCCGAGCTGCCTGCCGTAGGCATTGCGCTCGACGAGCACATCCATGGTTGCCAGGCGCGGCGTCCCCTTATCGTCGTGGGCGGCAAGGTCGCGCGCCAGCAGAATCAAGCCGGCGCAGGTGCCCAGGACGGGCATGCCTTCAGCGATACGGGCACGAAGCTCCTCGAGCATGCCGAGCTCGGCAAGCAGCTTCCCTTGAACGGTGGACTCGCCGCCGGGAAGTACCAGACGGTCAAAGTCCTGCTTCAAATCAGCCGCCTGCCTCAGCTCAATACAGTGTGCGCCAAGCCCGGATAGTCTTGCCTCGTGCTCGGCAAAAGCGCCTTGGACCGCCAGCACGGCGACCGTTTGGTCTGCATAATCGCTCATGTGCGATCCTTTCTGCCGGACTAGCGTCCGCGCTCCTCCATGATGATTTCGATCTCGTCGGCGTTGATGCCCACCATGGCCTCGCCCAGGTCCTCCGAAAGCTCGGCGATGAGCTTGGCATCGGTGAAGTTTGCCACGGCCTTGACGATGGCGGCGGCGCGCTTGGCGGGGTCGCCGCTCTTAAAGATGCCCGAGCCGACAAAGACGCCCCCGGCGCCCAGTTGCATCATCAGCGCGGCGTCGGCAGGGGTCGCTACGCCGCCGGCGGCAAAGTTCACAACGGGAAGCTTGCCCGTGGCATGGACCTCGCGCACCAGCTCGACCGGAACCTGCAGTTGCTTGGCTGCCTCAAAGAGCTCATCATCGCGCAGGGCAACAACGTCACGGATCTGTTTTTGGATCTTGCGCATGTGACGCACGGCCTGAACGACGTCGCCCGTACCCGGCTCACCCTTGGTGCGAATCATAGTGGCGCCCTCGGCAACACGGCGCAGCGCCTCGCCCAGATCGCGGGCGCCGCAGACAAATGGCACGTCAAACTGGGTCTTGTCGATGTGATAGACGTCATCGGCAGGGGAGAGAACCTCGGACTCGTCGATGTAATCGATCTCGATAGCCTGCAGGACCTGCGCCTCGACAATGTGACCGATGCGGCACTTGGCCATAACAGGGATGGAGACGGCCTCTTGGATGCCCTTGATTATCTTGGGGTCGCTCATGCGCGAGACGCCGCCTGCGGCACGGATGTCGGCCGGGATGCGCTCGAGTGCCATGACGGCGCAGGCGCCTGCCTCCTCGGCGATGCGTGCCTGCTCGGGCGTGGTGACGTCCATGATGACGCCGCCCTTGAGCATCTGCGCGAGTTCGCGATTGAGTTTGACGCGATCGGCCTTGCTGGTCTGTTCTGCCATGGTTGCTCCCTTGGTTGGCATGTGCATTGCTTGACGGAACATCCTATCGGGGAGCTGGGTATGGCAAAATACTCAGTTTTCGAGATAATAATAAGGTCAGCCTAATACCAGATTGAACAGCTCGATAAGGTCAGGTGGCAAACTCATGCTTGACTACAATTTGGAAAAACGCGGCGAAGCATCGCTTTATGAGTATGTTTACCAGCAAATTCGAGATGATATTGTTGCTGGACGTATTGCGGCGGGGGAGCATCTTCCGTCTAAGCGCGCCTTTGCCAGTCATCTGGGAATCAGTGTCATTACCATCGAGAATGCATATAGCCAGTTACTTGCCGAGGGCTATATTTGCTCAATGCCGCGTCGTGGCTACTACGCTTGCAAGCTTCCGGATGCACCGGTTTCGCCTTTGGCTTCGCAGGGCATCGACCGAGATACCGTCTCTGTGGGCCTCAGCGCGCATGATGTCCGCGGGCGGGTCGAGCAATTCGACGCACTTTCTCCTTCCGCTTTGGAGGCGGCGCGGCTTTGGCAAAGCGCGCTACGGGCGACGCTGGCATCCGAAGACGAGCGCGAGATCTTTTCGCCCGCACCGGCACAGGGCACCGCTCGGCTACGACGCGCAATTGCTCATCATCTGCGTGGGACGAGGGGTATGAATGTCGACCCCAATAACATCGTTATCGGTGCGGGCGCCCAGCTGCTCGATACCATGTTGGTTCAGTTGCTTGGCGTGGACAAGGTGTATGCGGTTGAGGATCCGGGCTATTTGCGTCTGACGCGCATCTATCAGGCTATGGGCTGCCAAGTTCGACATATCCCGTTGGATGACGACGGCGTGGACCTGAGCGCTCTGCAGAAAACTGGGACCGATGTCCTTCACCTGATGCCGTCTCACCAATATCCAACCGGCCTTGTGACAAGCATCGCGCGCCGATATGCGCTGCTGAGCTGGGCTGCCGAACGGCCGGGTGGATATCTCATCGAAGATGACTTCGATTGCGAGTTTCGTCTGGCCGGCAAGCCGATTCCTGCGCTCGCGTCGATCGATGCCGCCCAGTCGGTTATCTACACTAATACGTTTTCGAAGAGCCTGTCTTCGGCGTTGCGCCTAGCGTACATGGTGTTGCCCGACGAGCTGATGGAGCGGTTTAGGCGCGACCTTGGTTTTTACGCCTCGTCGGTTAGCTCCATAGATCAAGTTGCATTGGCTCGCTTGCTGGAATCGGGTGATTACGAGCGTCATGTGAACCGCGTGCGCGTTCGTGCCCGCGAGGCGCGTGATGGCCTAGTGGCGCTTGTACGGAAGGCATTTCCGGCAGGGGAAGTCTCGATCGAGCATGCAGACGCGGGCCTTTACTGTATCGTGGTTGCGGAGCGTAGAACGGGCGGAAGCACTTTTGCACGGGCCCTCACGCGCTCGAGTATCCCGTTTATCGATATCAGTGACTGTTATTGGTGTGCCGATGGCGCATCTGTCCCTGAAAACTCAAGTCAAATTCTTGTTCAGTATGATGATCTGAGTCCAAAAGTGCTTAATACCTTGGAATTGCAGCTAATGGGGGCGCTCTGCAATCTAAGTGAGTAGACTTTTAGCACTTTGGCGACCAGGCAGTTTTGTAACAAGCTATCTACCTGCGGTTTTGAAAAGCAGGATGACCGGCCTGCTCGGGATGTTCAAAAAAGTCTACTCACTTGCCGCGCAAAGCTTCTACATGAGAAAAAATGGGGTTTTCAACAGGGTTTCGTCCAGCTCTCGGCAAGCTTTTGGCCAGTTGGGGAGGGCTGTTGAAAACTTGGCAGTCCGTTCGGCGCCATTTTTGCTGCGTTCGCGCCAATGCGTGACTGATTGGGTTGAAATTCGTGTTTTCCTGTGCCTATGAAGGATCTACTTTGTGACATATCAGCTTTTAGGTACTGGCGTTTGCCTCCTCAAGTCCGCGCTTTGTGTCCGCCGCTTCCACGACCGGAAGAAGACCGGCAGCGATATGATCTCGCCCGCAACCCGACGGCTGCGGTCGCGCTCGGTTTTCCGTTGTATACATTGGTTCGGACGAGAAACAAACGGACTTGTCCTGCCAGCATTAGGCAGCGGCTGTTTCTTGGTGAGCTCCCCAGGGAATCCGTGCTGGAAACGGAGCATGGGTTTTTGGTTACGTCTCCTCTACTGACGACATTCATCATGTCGCGGCATCTGACGGATCTTCAGCTTCTTTTGGTATTGGCGGAGATGTGTGGCTTGTTTGCGGTGTGTGCCCTGCCGGCGGCACTTGAGGCGGAGCTTTCGCGTGCAATTGATTCGGGCGCGATTTCGACAACGGTCGGTTGGGTGCGTTGCCCGTCCGAGGACGGCACCGCCTCAAATTTATGGCGTCGAGACGCTTTGGTTTTGGGCGGAGACCTTGACCGTTTTTGTTCAGATGTTTGCGGGATGCGTTACGGCAATAGATTTATGGCGGTATCGCAACTCGTTCCATTGGGTGCCGCGTCGCCTTTTGAGGTCGAGGCGTATTTGTTGCTTGGACTGCCGCGAGCCCTGGGAGGCGAAAGTTTTTGCGGCATAGAGCTTAATGTTGAAGTGATGCTAAGCACAAGTGCTCGAGCGATTGTGGGAAAGTCCCGTGTATATATCGACCTACTTCTTTCTTCGCCGGACGGCAGGCGACAGGTGGCCATTGAATGTCAGGGAAAGGCCTCGCACGGACGCGCAGGGGATGGCTTGCGTGACGCTGACCGCATGACGGCCCTTCAGGCCATGGGCTACGATGTGCTTCTCCTGACACACAGACAGATATCGGATGAGGATAGATTCCGCGCGATCGTTAAGGCCATATGCAGGATGCTCGATGCTGAATATCGTGATAAAAGCTCGGATGAGCAAAGGGCTGAGACATTACTCCGGTCTGAACTATTCGTTGACTGGACAAAATTGGGAGTAATTGACGGAAAGATGCCCGTTAGACACAAAATGGCTCGATCGTGGACGGCTGCGAATCTAAGTGAGTAGACTTTTGGCACTTTGGCGACTAGGTCGTTTTGCAACAAGGCATTTACCTGCGGCTTTATAAAGTGATATGGATGGTCTGCTCGGCAAGTTCCAAAAAGTCTACTCACTTAGTTTTTGACGAGAAGCCGATGCCGAAGACGGTCCTATTTCAGGGCGTTAACAAGTTCGTGAGGCACGAAAAAGGCCCGGACCAATACGGTCCGGGCCTCATCGAGCTAGAGGTTATGTCTCAAGCGGTTGGCTTAGCCAAAGTAGCGCTTAAGCAGGCCGGCAAAAGCTTTGCCGTGGCGGGCCTCGTCACGAGCCATCTCGTGCACGGTGTCGTGGATGGCATCGAGGCCAGCGGCCTTGGCGCGCTTAGCAAGATCGGTCTTGCCGGCGGTGGCGCCGTTCTCGGCCTCAACGCGCATCTCGAGGTTCTTCTTGGTGGAGTCGGTCACGACCTCGCCCAGGAGCTCGGCGAACTTGGCGGCATGCTCGGCCTCCTCGTGGGCAGCCTTTTCCCAGTACAGGCCGATCTCGGGATAGCCCTCGCGATGAGCGACGCGAGCCATGGCCAGGTACATACCGACCTCAGAGCACTCGCCCTCAAAGTTGGCGCGCAGGTCGGCAACGATGTCCTCAGAGACACCCTCCATCTTGGCGACGCCCACGACGTGCTCGGCGGCCCACTCGAGCTGGCCCTCCTCCTGCTTCAGGAAACGAGAACCGGGAACGCCGCACTGGGGGCACTTAAAATCCTCGGGCAGCTGGTCGCCGTCGAACTCTTCCACATAACCGCAAACGGGGCAAACAAACTTCATGATTCGATCCTTTCGATCGATGGCGATTGCGCGCTCGTCCGGTCCCGTAAGGGCCCTCTCCGGACGTGCGTCTTGACGAGTTCTATTATCCATAAATGCAACCAAATGTGAAGCCTATTAGGAATGATTTTTAATAAAACAATTTTGAGATATGAAGATGTTGATTGATTAACGATTGGCAGGCCGTCTTTGACCGCCGCTGAGTACAATCGGGCGAGCAAATGTTGACCTATCAACAAATGAAGGAGTTTCCTTTATGCATCTAGCCCGTCGTGCCTGGTGCCGAACATATCAGACGGTTTTTCGCATTGCATTGCCGATCCTGCCCTATACCGAGCCGCGCATTTTAGAGCATGCCGAGGATGTGCCCGCGGTGCTTCAAAAGCGCTCGATCCAGAAGGTCCTTATCGTGACGGATCCCGGCATTGCCCGTCTGGGGCTCACGGCACCGCTCGAGACGGCGCTCGCATGCAGGGGGATTGGCGTTACGGTCTATGCCGAAACGCGTGCAAACCCCACGGTTTCAAACGTGGAAGAAGCGGCGTCCCTGTATCGAGAGAGCGCCTGCCAGGCCATTATCGGCTTTGGCGGTGGCTCGGCCATGGACTGTGCCAAGGGCGTGGGCGCACGCATTGCGCAGCCAAACAAGCCCATCAACAAGATGCGCGGCATGCTGCGGATTCATCGTCGCCTGCCGCTGCTCATCGCCGTTCCCACTACCGCCGGTACGGGAAGCGAAGTCACGCTTGCGGCGGTAATTACCGATGACGGGACGCACTACAAATACCCCATTAACGACTTTGTGCTCATCCCGCGTTTTGCAGTCCACGACCCCGAGTTTACGTGCGGCTTGCCCGCTTCCATTACGGGGCAGACGGGCATGGACGCCCTGACGCATGCCGTTGAGGCCTTTATCGGGCGAAGCACCACGCCCTATACGCGCAAGATGGCGCGACAGGCGGTGCAGCTTATCCACGACAATTTGCTCGAGGCCTATGAGCATGGTGACGACATGCGCGCTCGTCGCAATATGCTTTCGGCGGCGTATAAGGCGGGCGTTGCGTTTACCCGCTCCTATGTCGGATATGTGCATGCCATCGCGCACAGTCTGGGCGGCCGATACGGAATTCCGCACGGTTTGGCCAACGCGATCATCCTGCCGCACATGCTTCGCGCTTATGGTGACGCCGCCGCCCCCAAGCTTGCCGATCTTGCTCGCATGGCGGGCATTGCGCCGGCTACCGCGCAGGATAGTCTTGCGGCCGAGGCCTTTTTCGATTGGGTCGACCGCATGAACGAGATCCTGGGAATCCCCAAATATGTCTCGGGCATTCGCCGCTCCGACATTCCCGAGATGGCGGCGCATGCCGATGCCGAGGCCAATCCGCTGTACCCCGTTCCGCTTTTGATGGACCGCTTGGAGCTCGAGCGTATGTACGAGGTCGTCGCGGGTGGTATGTTTGAGGACGAGAACTAGGAGGGTGCCATGAACACCGAGGAAATTGCGCGCATCGTCGGCGATCAGCGCACTTACTTTAAAACGCACGCTACGTTTGATGTTGATGCCCGACGTCGCGCGCTCGTGAGTTTACGCGATGCGGTACGGGCGCACGAGGCCGATATTGCCCATGCACTCAAGACCGATTTGGGAAAGTCGCATGACGAGGCATATATGTGCGAGATCGGCACGTCGCTTTCCGAGATTCGTCATCAGATCGCTCACGTGGCTCGATGGAGTCGTCCGCGCCTGCGTCCGTGTGACCTTGCCAACGCCGTGAGCGCGTGCAAAACGCAAGCCGTGCCCTATGGCGTCACGCTCATCATGGCTCCGTGGAACTACCCGTTTTTGCTAACACTCGAGCCGCTCGCCGGCGCCCTTGCCGCGGGCAATACCGTGGTCATCAAGCCGAGTGCCTATGCTCCGGCATCGAGCGCGGTGCTCAAGCAAATCTGTGAAGAGGCATTTGATCCGCGCCTGGTGACGGTTGTCGAGGGCGGGCGCGCCGAGAACGAAGCGTTGCTCGATGAGTGCTGGGACAAGATCTTCTTTACCGGTAGCGTTCCGGTCGGCAAGCTCGTCATGGAGCGCGCGAGTAAAAACCTCACGCCCGTGACGCTTGAGCTGGGCGGCAAGAGCCCCTGCATCGTGGATGCGACGGCAAACTTGAAGGTTGCGGCGCGGCGTATCGCCTTTGGTAAATGGCTCAACGTGGGGCAGACCTGCGTGGCGCCCGACTACCTGCTGGTCGATGCGCGCGTGCACGACGAGCTGCTGGACCTCATCAGGGAAGAGGCCCGCCGTATGTTTGGCGAGCATCCGCTCGATAACGAGGACTACGGGCATATCGTCAACGCCAAGCATTTTGCGCGCGTGCGCGGGCTGATCGATCCCGATAAGGTCGTGCTGGGAGGCACGGCGCGCGAGTCGTCGCTCAAGATTGAGCCGACGATCCTAGACGGCGTGACCCCCGATGACGCCGTGATGCAGGAGGAGATCTTCGGTCCCATCTTGCCGGTGCTGACGTTTGAGAGCCTAGACGAGGCCGAGACGTTTATTACGGATCGTCCGACGCCGCTGGCCCTGTATATCTTTAGCCAGGACCGTTCGGTTCAGCAACGCTTTGTGCGCTACGTGCCCTTTGGCGGCGGCTGTGTCAACGACACGATCATGCACTTGGCTACGAGCCATATGGGCTTTGGCGGCATGGGCGCGAGCGGTATGGGGCAGTACCATGGACGCGAGAGCTTCGATACGTTTAGCCACAAGAAGAGCATCGTGAACAAGGCAACTTGGCTGGACGTGCCGTTTCGGTATGCGCCCTACGCAAGCTGGAAGCACAAGTTCGTGCGCATGTTTGTGCATTAGAAAAGGGCACAGGTAATACGAACAAGTGTTCCTATTACCTGCATTTTGCGTTAGACTACTGTTATGGAGCACGGATGGGCCAACTCCCTTTAGAAGGGATTTGGTATGAACGTAAGCGATGTTATTTCGTTATTGGCGTTGTTGATTGCGGCTATCGAACTCGGTCTGTTTATCGGCCGAATGAAATAGCCGCCCCCGCGTAAGCGAAGACGGCCACTTCTCACGATGAAAACGTGTATCGGAGTTGGCAAGACCCGCGGCAACGGGTGCCATCCGTGTTCCTATCTTATCTGCAAGCGTTCTGTCGCGCAAGCGTTGAGGCAAACGATTGAAGGACGCAGACAGGATGTATTTGTGTCCGCACGGGACCGTAGACTTCTCAATAAGGTTACACACCGGTTTATCCGGCCGTTAGAGGAGCTGCTATGTACGAGCCTTCACGTGTTTTTCTGTCATTTCACATTGCAGGATTTCAGTATGCCGATGGCGCCTTGGTCCTGGGCGATCTTAAAGCGGGCGATAAGCTGACGCTGTGTGCCGAGCGCGATAATCCCCATGACCCCGAGGCAGTTGCGATCTACTATGGCAAGACCAAACTTGGCTACGTTCCGGGAAACGAGGTCGGCCCGCTGTCCTTGATGATGTATTACGGCCACGAGGACGTATTTGAGGCCCGCGTGCAACAGGTTGCCCCCGAGCGCAGCCCGTGGCACCAGGTGCGCGTTGGCCTCTATGTGGTGGATGCCCACTAGTCGGCAATGGAGGCGGCCATGTTTGATGACGACGACCAGTTCGATCTGACAGACGATCCGTTTGAGTGGGATGTGCTACTCGATGACGATGAGCTGGAACAGGACCGTAAGATGCGGCAGGACAAGAAAACTCAGGGTGACGCTTCGAAAAAGCAAGACAAGCGCCGCCGCGGACTGTTCGGCGGGCTCTTTGGATAACCGCCGCATCGCTACATCTGTATACTTAGCACGAGTTGAACACGTTGCGAAATGAGGGCATAGACGATGATGTGGTTTTCCGCCGACCTGCACCTGGGCGATACGAATATCTTGCACGACATGGACCGGCCGTTTGACTCGGTCGAGGAGATGAACCGCAAGGTCATCGATGCCATCAATGAGTGCGTGGCTGCGGACGACCGCCTCTATATTCTGGGTGACTTTACCTATCGTTTGCCCCTGGCGGAGGCGGTGCGCCTGCGCGAGCGTATCGAATGCCAGAACGTGACGCTCATCCGCGGTAACCATGACGGCGACTGGGAAGATTCCGACGTACCGCAGATTTGGGAAAACGTGCGCGATTACCTGGAGATTGCTCCCGGCTATGCCAAGGGCCATCGTCTGGTTATGAGCCACTACCCCATGCTCAGCTGGAACGGCAAGGCACGTGGCGCCATTATGCTGCATGGGCATATCCACAGCAGGGGTGACCGCGCCAACGCACGCAACCGCGATCGCGAGCGCCCTATCTTTCGCTACGATGTCGGTCTCGATGCCAACGAGTACAAGCCCGTAAGCCGTGATCAGATTCTTAGCTTCTTTGGGCTATAGGGCGCCAGAGCCACCACAAAGGGGACAGGCACCTTTGTGGTGGCTCTGGCGCCGTTGCCATTATGGCAGCGGCGCCTTTTTTGTCCGTGCGGCGCGGTAGAGTGTAGGCGGTCGAAATTTGCGTCCATCGAGGAGCTGCTATGAACGAGATTAAGTGCCCGCATTGCGGCGAAGTTTTTAAGGTCGATGCGTCCGGCTATGCGGATATCGTCAAGCAAGTACGCGATGCCGAGTTTTCGCGCGACCTGGACGAGCGTGTGAAGGCAGTCCAGCGCGAGGGCGAGCAGGCGCTGGAGCTTGAGCGCTCGCGTTCGACGGCTGCCTTGCAAAAGGCAGAGTCTCAGCGCAACGCTCAGCTTGCCGAGCAGAAGAACGCTGCAGCTCAGCAGCTGGCACAAGAAGTCGCCAAGCGCGATGCCGAGCTTGCCGAGCTGCGTGCCAAGCTTGAGGGCGCTGCCGCAGAGCGCGAGAGTGCAAGCCAGCGCGCGGCGGTTGAGGCCCGTGCCGATGCTCAAAAAGAGAATGCCGAACTCCAGCGTGAGATTGATAGCCTGCGTGCGCAGCTTGGGCGCAAAGATGACGAAGCAAAGCTTGCCGAGTCGGCGGCGCGCAACGCTGCTCAAAACGATTTAGCTGCACGCGACGCTCAGATTGCCGAGCTGCAGGCCAGGCTTGCCGCGGCGGACAAGGCCCAGGAGATGGCGCTTGCCGCTGCCGCGGCAGAGTCGCAGCGTGAGCTCGATGCCGCTCGCAGCGAGGCCGAGCGCGCGCTTGCTGACTATCGCGCGAAGGTGCAAGAGAAGTTTTCCGCCGCAAAGGCTCAGTCCGAGCAAGAGGCCGAGGGCCTGCGTGCCCAGCTGCGCGAGCAGGAACTGATGGCAAAAATGAACCTGTCAGAGGCGGTCGCCGCGGCGGAACGAGAGCGCGATGAGGCACGTGCCAAGCTGACGAGCGAGCTGGCGGTGCGCGATTCTCGCGAGGAGCAAGCCAAGGCGGCACACGAGCTCGAGCTTGCGCAGGCCAAGCGCGCGAGCGATGACCTGATTCGCTACAAGGATGAAGAGATTGAGCGCCTTAAGGACATGAAGGTCCGCCTGTCCACCAAGATGGTGGGCGAGTCGCTCGAGCAGCACTGCGAGACCGAGTTTAACCGTCTGCGCATGACGGCATTTCCTAACGCGTACTTCGAGAAAGATAACGATGCGTCCGAGGGTACCAAGGGCGACTTTATCTTCCGCGAGTGCGACGCGAGCGGCAACGAGGTCATTTCGATTATGTTCGAGATGAAAAACGAGAACGATGAGACCGCGACCAAGCATAAAAACGAGGACTTCTTTAAGAAACTCGATCACGATCGTCGCCAGAAAGGCTGCGAGTACGCGGTGCTCTGCACGTTGCTCGAACCCGAGAGCGAGCTTTACAACGCCGGCATCGTGGACGTGAGCTATCGCTACGAGAAGATGTACGTGATCCGCCCACAGTTCTTCATTCCCATGATCACGCTTCTTCGCAACGCCGCCATGGGTTCGCTGCGCTATAAGCAGGAGCTGGCGGAGTACAAACAGCAGAATATCGACGTCACGAACTTCGAAGCCAAGATGGAGAAGTTCAAGAACGATTTCGGCCGCAACTACGAGATCGCGAGCCGCAAGTTCCAAACGGCGATTGATGAGATCGACAAGACGATTAGCCATCTGCAGAAAACCAAGGAGGCGTTGCTGTCCTCCGAGAACAATCTGCGCCTAGCCAACAAGAAGGCCGACGATCTTACCATTCGCAAGCTCACGTGGGGCAACAAGACCATGAAGGCCGCGTTTGACGAGGCGTGCGGGGCTGCGACAGAGACAAACGATGAGCCAGCCGAGGCGGATTCGTATGAGGTCGAGGATGCCGAGTAGGGGATAGCGTATAGTGCAAAAGCGGGGCCGCTGGTGATATTGCCAACGGCCCCGCTTCGTTCCAGTATGTACGGCTAGTCCTCGAGCAGGTCCTCGATAAAGCCGACGCGGTAGTTTTTGAAGATGACCTCGCCGCCGTCTTGCGTGGCATCCAGGTCGACATCGCCCATGATGCCAAAGTCGTGGTCGCCATCCTCGTCGGCAAAAATCTGGTGCACGTGCCACACGTGATCGGTCTTCTCGTCGCTCCCGTCGATGGTAAACATCGCGGCGCTGCGGGCATCTCCGTCGGTGAGGATTTCCTCGTGCTGCTCATGGTAGGCATCGAGCGCCTTTTGCCAGCGGACCTCGCTCATGCCCCAGTCCTCGTCGAGTTCGCCCAGGTCGCGAACGTGCTCGCGGGCGGCAAGGGTCACGCGGCGGAAGAGTGCGTTGCGCACCAGCAGCGTGCAGCCGCGACGGTCCGCAACGACCTCGTCGATGCCCTGCGGCGGCGCGGCGTCGAGGGCCGCCGGGTTGCCGGCGTTCTCCCACTCGTCCACCAGGCTCGAGTCGACCGAGCGCACCACAAAGCCGAGCCACGAAATGATGTCGCGCAAGCGCTCATCGCGCTTCTCAATGGGCACGGTGCGATCGAGGGAGCGGTAGGCCTCGGCTAGGTAGCGCAGCAGAATGCCCTCGGAGCGGGCGATGCCGAGCTTTTGGATATAGCCCTTAAAGTCGCTCGCGCTCTCCAACATGTCGCGCAGGACGCTCTTGGGCGAGAGCTGGTAGTCGTTGGCCCAAGGTACTTCCTGGCAGTACTTGTCGAAGGCGGCATCGAGCAAATCCTCGAGCGGCTTTTCGTAGGTGACATCCTGGATGCGCTCCAAGCGTTCCTCATATTCGACGCCGTCGGCTTTCATCTCGGCCATAGCGCGGTCGCGCGCGGCGCGCTCCTGCGCGCGCAGCACCTGCTTGGGATCCTCGAGCGTAGCCTCGACCATTGAGATCAGATCCATGGTATAGGTCTCACTCTCGGGGTCGAGCAGCTCCAGCGCGGCAAGCAAAAACGGCGAGAGCGGCTGGTCGAGCGCAAAGTCCTCGGGCAGATCGACCGTCAGTGCATAGTCGATGTCTGGCGCGGCGTCAGTCGGGGCGTCGGGCGCGGGCGGCACCTCGGTGCGAACGACGACGCCGGAATCGATGAGCGTGGCGAAGATTTCGTCGGCGCGAACCTCGAGCTTGGCCTTTTCCTCGGGGGTCTGCAAGCTCGTCTCGATGAGGTCGTGTACGCGGACTCGGGCATCGCCGCCCTGCTCGACCACGCTAATCACCATGGAGTGCGTGATGCGAAGGCGCGGCTTGAGCGTCTCGGGCTGCGTCTCGATCAGGCGCTCAAAGGTCTGCTTGTTCCAGGTGACAAAGCCCTCGGGGGCCTTCTTCTTTTTAATCTTGCGGAGCTTCTTGGGGTCGTCGCCCGCCTTGGCCATGAGTTTGGCGTTCTCGATCTCGTGCTCCGGGGCCTCGGCGATGACCATGCCCTCGGTATCGAAGCCCGAGCGGCCGGCGCGACCGGCAATCTGATGGAACTCGCGGGCGCGCAGGCGACGCATCTTGTAGCCGTCGAACTTGGTGAGCGCGGTGAGTACCACGGTGTGGATGGGTACGTTGATGCCGACGCCGAGCGTATCGGTGCCGCAGATGACGGGCAGCAGGCCCTGCTGCGCCAGGCGCTCCACCAGCAGGCGATAGCGCGGCAACATGCCGGCATGGTGCACGCCGACGCCGCATCCAAGCAGGCGTTTGAGAATCTTACCAAAGGCCGTGGAGAAGCTCGTCCCCTTTGCCGCTTCTTTGATGGCCTCGCGCTGCTCCTTGCTGGCGATGCCAAAATTGGCGAGCGACTGTGCCGTTGCAAGGGCGGCGTCCTGGCTAAAGTGCACGATATAGAGCGGGGCCTCGCCGCGGCGCATGGCGAGCTCGACCGTGCCCTCGAGGGAGGTCGTCACGTAGTCGTAGCTCAGCGGCACGGGGCGCGGGGCATCGACGACCAAGTCGCAGGTAGCACCGGTGTGTTCCTCGAGTGAGGCGGCGATGGCAGTGACATCGCCGAGCGTGGCGCTCATGAGCATGAATTGCGTGTGGGGCAGGGTGAGCAGCGGCACCTGCCAAGCCCAACCGCGGTCGGGGTCGGCAAAGTAGTGGAACTCGTCCATGGCCACGCAGCCCACGTCGGCATCTTCGCTCTCGCGCAGTGCGTCGTTGGCAAGGATCTCTGCCGTGCAGCAGATGACGGGTGCCTTGGTGTTGATATGCGTGTCGCCGGTAATCATGCCTACGTTATCGCGGCCGAGCACCTGCACAAGGTCGAAAAACTTCTCGCTGACCAGAGCCTTGATGGGAGCCGTGTAGTAGCAGCGCTTGCCCTGCGCCATGCCCATAAAGAGCATGCCCAGCGCGACGAGCGATTTACCCGATCCGGTCGGTGTGCCTAAAATGACGTGATCGCCGGCAGCCAGGTCCATGAGGGCCTCTTCTTGGTGATCCCACAGTTCAATGCCGCGATCGCTCGTCCATTCAAAGAAGCGTTCGAAGGCTTGATCGGGCGTGAGCCACGGTTCGGGCTCGCTGCCGTCCTCGGGCTCCCACCAGGTGGGGGAGAGCGCGCCGAGCGAGCCAAACTCGGCTTCGGTTCCCGTGCCGCCCGAGAATGAGCTGGCGGCGCCGGCGCCGGAGACGGTGCTGGCGGCGGTATCTGTCGTGGTCTGTGCCATGTGGTTGCTTTCTCTCGCGATTGTCCGCCAACTATTATGGCGTAGCGGCGCATCGATGCGTTTGCAGGCAAGAAAATGCAGGAAATGGGCGTTCTGCCCGGCCGTTTGGTGCAGTTGCCAGCTAAGTGAGTAGACTTTTTGCGATGTCGCGAGCACATGGATTTTGCACAAGGGTTCTATCTGCGGTTTTAGTTTTCGTTATGCGGGTTGTGCTTGGCTATTGCAAAAAAGTCTACTCACTTAGGTTTGAGGGTTGTTTGCTGGCGCCTATTCGCGCTTATTTGCTGACGCCGCGACCATCAGAAGCCCCTAGGACTCTTGCGGCAGGCGCTTCTTGCCCTTGCGGGCACGGTTTCTGAAGTTCTCGACGGCCTCTTCCATGCCGAGAGGCACGTAGGTGAGCTCATCGAGGTTTTCGGGCAGGTAGCAGGCAAGACTTTGCTCCTGCACGCGGCCCGCTTGGAGCTGTTCATCGCTGGGCAGCGTGTCGGGAGTGGCGCAAATGCCATAGACGGCGGCACCCATCTCGCGCGTGCGGCGCTCGTATTCGGTCTCGGGATGCTCGGGATGGTCGCGGCGAACGTCGTCGCTTACCCAAAGTGTGTCGTAGCCTGCCGCGGCAAACTGCCCCAGGGCGTACTCGCGCAGTGGCTTGCTGTCGGTTCGCAGCGTGACGGTGGCGCCGGCTGCAAAGAGCGGGCGGTAGATCATCAGATGGTCGACATGGACGAGTCGTTTTTTGGCGTACTTGGCCTTGGGCTGCGGCGTGGGAAAGTTAATGGTGATGGCATCGAGCTCGCCTGCGGCAAATAGCTGCGGCAGCGATGCGGCGCCTCGGGGCAGAACGAGTGCGTTGGTCAGTTCCTGCTCGCAGATTTTCTGTGCGGCATAGGCGATGCAGATGGGCTCCTGGTCCATGCCGATAAAGAGCGTGTCGGGCTCACGGCGAGCGCGCTCAACCAGATAGGTGCCTTTGCCGCAGCCCAGATCCAGATGAAGGTGTTCGAAGGGCTTGCTGCCAACTGGCGCGCAAGCCTCGCGCCAATCTCCGGCATAGATTTCGGGGTTCGTCTCAATCGCATCGGCGTAGCGCTCCAGGCGCTCCTCGAGCACAAAGTTCTTAGGCGTGCGAACGTGGACGGCTCCCATGAGGCTCCTTGGTCATAAGTATGGAACGCATAGCTGCACGTTCCGCCAATGGGTTGAAAAAGGGTGGGCGCAATGTGCCCGAAAGTTGCGGTGCGGCTCGGCGACGAGTCGTCAATGCCTACAGGCGCTTAAGAATCACATAGCGGTTGAGCTCGCCGCTGCGACCGTCGGCATGGAAACGCTCAAGCTCGCGCACGGGGACCTCGCCGCTCTTGTAGAACGTACGGACGCCGCGCACCAGGTCGGTGATCTGCTGATCATCAAAGTGATGGCAATAACGGTAGGCGTGACGGTCGTTTTGCCAGCCAATGAGGTGGTCGCCGGCTTCAAACTGCGCGGAATCGTAACCCTCAAACGGCGGGGTGAGCTCGGCGCGGGCTTCGGCGCGAACGGCCTTGCGCGCCATGCGCTCGTCGTTCATAAACTCCCAAAAACTGATGGCGATGATGCCACCCGGGCGCGTTTGGCGCACCAAGGCATCAAGTACGCGTACACGGTACTCGCACGACGGCACATGGTGCATAAAGCCAAAGCAGACCGAGATGTCGGCGAGCGGGGCGTCGAAAAGCACGTCGGGTGTCTCGGCGGGGTTGAGCTTCATAAGGGCGTCGAGTACGTCGAGTTCCTGGAAGTGCAGGTTGGGAATGCGCAGGGCGTGGCCGCGTGCATCGATGGCCAGGTCTTGGCAAGAGTCGACGCCATAGAACTCAAACGGGCAGCTGGCATCTGCCGAGGGGTTTGCGCCGTCGACGCCCTTGGCGGCAAGTGCGCCGCCGGCGGCAAAGTTCTCGAATCGCATGTTGCCGCAGGCGAGGTCGAAGACGCGGACGGGATGCTCGATTGTGGCGACGTCGAGCTGTTCGAGCGCGATATCCATGGTGCGCACCCAGCCGGGCCACGGGGCCTGGCGCGTATCGGAGAAGGAGGCGGAGTGCTCGCGATAGAACGTATTGTTGAGCTGGATGAGCGATGAGGCGAAATCGCGGTTCACGGCGCGGAACTCCCTCCGTTGGCGGTGCGGAATTAACAGTACGACCATACTACCGTTAACGCCGCAACGGGGACAACCGAGCCGTGGGTCATTGCTTTGTTTGGACACATTTCCGCAGCTCATATGCACCCGCAACCGCCGGTTGTCAAAAATCTCACTAGAATAGGTGGCATGCTTTTGGCAGTGGCGGATAGATTTTTAACTGTGCAAGGCGCCTTAAGAACAAAAACGGTCCGGCGGCACGGCTGGCATCACATAGGAGGAACCATGAATGTAGAAACTGCGCAGCGGCTCGCCGACCTTCGTCGCAGCAAGGGTTTTAGCCAAGAAGGGCTGGCGCGAAAGCTGGGGCTGTCGCGCCAGGCGGTCAGTAAATGGGAGCGCGCGGAGAGCTCGCCCGATACCGAGAACCTGATCTCGCTCGCCAAACTTTATGGCGTGAGCCTGGACGAGCTGCTCAATCCGAGCGACGAGATCGAGGACGATATCGAGTTTGAGAACGAGGACCGCGCCCGTCAGCGCGAGGCCGAGGCGGCAGAGCGTGCTCGCACCCATGAGGCGGCGGCGCGCGCTACCGAGGCGGCAACACAGGCGAGTGATGCTGCGGCCAAGGCGGCGCAAGCGGCAAGCTGGAGTGCACAGGCTGCCAATGCCGCTACGGCGCAGGCGACGAGTGGCACCGCGGTTGGCTCGACTCCGGTGAAGGGCCCGTTCCAGTCGTTCCCATATTGGGCCGTGTGCTGGCTGCTGTTCTTTTTGCTGATGTTCCTGTTTGGTGCCGGCCCCTTTGCCGCACTGATCTTCTTTACGATTCCCATCTATCACTGGGTGGCACGTGCGCTCGATGGTGATTGGGCGCGTGGGGATATCCAGGTTGGCCCGGCACCGGTGGCGGTCAGGGCCCAGGGGAAGGATACTTCTGCGGAACCTGATGCTGACGTGGCTACCGCGGCCACCGCTGAGCCATGTGCCAAAGAAGGTGACGAATGATGAAGCTTTCGCATGAATCCAAGCTGCGCCTGGGCGTCGGCATCGGAGCGTTTGTACTGATTATCGGGCTTGTTTTTGGCGTTTCGCGGACTTTGATTCATTTTGATGGCCCGTGGGATCTCGACGATGTTATACCCGGCTTGTCCGGTATGGACGATGTGGTTGATGACGACGATTTTATGAACGATGGCGGTAACTATTCCGCTCGGCCTCAGCAGCTTTCGTGTACGACCTTTGATGCCGATGAGTTTCGCTACCTCGATTTCGATATCGATGCGGCTACGGTGGACGTCAAGGTTATTGATGGTAACAAGGCTCGCGTTATCGAGCGGGGACGCGTTGCCAATGGTATGGATGCCTCCAAGGCCGCGACGCAGAACATCGCATCCGTCGAGGACTCGACGCTCAAGGTTTCCCAGTTTGGAAGTGATGACGGTAAGGCAATCGATCGCTCAGTTACGGTCGAGCTGCCGCGCCGTGTTGCCGAACATCTGAAGGGAGTCAACGCGCACGTGGGCTCGGGTGATCTGCAGATTGCCGGTGTCACCTGTGATGGTTTCGACCTTTTCCTGGGTGCGGGAGATGTAGAGTTTGCGGGCAGCGTGACTGATGCGCTCAGTGCTGAGGTCGGTTCGGGCGATGTGACGTTCGAGCTCTACCAGGCCCCCGCGAAGTCGATGGACGTGAGTGTGGGCTCGGGCGATGTGGAGATGATGGTTCCGAACTCGACGGGCTTTAAGGCGAGCCTTACCTTGGGCAGCGGCGACTTCGAGAGCGATTTCCTTCCGCTTGGCTACGACGGCGAGACCATTTTGAATCTTGAATTCGATAACGGCGATAAGTCTGCTACGTATCGTTTTGAGGTCGGTTCGGGCGACATGTCATTTGATTCAGAGTGACGGGCGGTTATCGAAGACTTATATACCATAGCTGCGCTGTTTGATGGAGGCGTCGGAGCCGTGACGGGCTCCGACGCCTTTGCCTTTACAATGGGGTCATGGAACAGATTATCTTGAACATACTCGAGGCTCTGCGTCGCGGCGAGACCGTGGACGACAAAGCGCTCGTCAAACTGATACATGCCGAGGCGCGCCGTGAGGGTGCCGACAAACGCGATTTGGCCAAGCGCCGTCTGCTGCCGTTCTACCAGCGGGTAAAACGTGAGGAGCCGGCTCGTTGGGCTGGGTGGAATGTCGATGCCGATCTGGAACGCCAGCTGCTGCGGGTGCTGAGGATGAAGCCGCGTCGTACGGCTTCGGGCGTGGCGACCATTACCGTTATCACCAAGCCCTGGCCATGCTCGGGCGATTGCCTGTTTTGCCCCAACGATCTGCGCATGCCCAAAAGCTACCTGCACGCCGAGCCGGCGTGCGCCCGTGCGGAGCAAAATTGCTTTGACCCGTATCTGCAGGTGAGCGCTCGTCTGACCGCGCTTTCGCAGATGGGGCACGCAACCGATAAGATTGAGCTCATCGTGCTCGGCGGTACCTGGAGCGACTATCCGCAAGGGTATCAGACGTGGTTTATGTCGGAGCTTTTCCGTGCGCTCAATGACGATGCCGTCGCCGGCGTGGCGGCCAACCCCATGCTGGCGCGTCCGGGCATCAGCCGTGCCGAGGCGGGGCGCCTGCTCGATGACGCTCCCGCCGATGCGCTGCCGCCGGTGGTAACAGAGCACCGCGAGCGCTATCGGGTTGCCGGCATTGCGACAGATGAGGCTGAGCTTGCTGCCGGCGTTGCCGACGAGCAAGAGCACGTGGATGTTGCTGTGGGCGGCTACAACCGCTCGGTGCGCCGTCTGTACGGCCCCGGTACGCCGTGGGGCGAGGTTGCCGAGTGGCAGACGGCAACGATGGAGGAGCTTGAGCGTCAGCAGCGCATCAACGAGACGGCGAAGCATCGCGTGGTGGGGCTCGTTATCGAGACGCGCCCCGATGCCGTGACGCCGCAGACCCTCACGCTTATCCGCCGCCTGGGCTGCACCAAGATCCAGATGGGTATTCAGAGTCTCGACCAACATTTGCTCGACATCAACGAGCGTCGTATTTCAGTGGCGCAGATCGAGCGGGCGTTTTCGCTTGCGCGCCTGTTTGGCTTTAAGATCCACGCGCATTTTATGCTTAACTTGCTGGGCGCCACGCCCGAGGGGGATAAGCGCGACTACGAACGCTTTATGACCGAAGGGGCCTTTATGCCCGACGAGGTCAAGGTTTACCCGTGTGCGCTCATCGAGGACTCGCGTCTGGTGGGCTGCTACGAGCGCGGCGAGTGGCGTCCCTATACCGAGGAAGAGCTGCTCGATGTGCTGGCCGACGACATCGTGGTGACGCCGGCGTTCTGCCGCATCAGTCGCATGATCCGCGACTTTAGTTCCGACGACATCATGGTGGGCAACAAGAAACCCAACCTGCGTCAGCTCGTCGAAAACCGCTTGGCCGCTCGGGGTGACGGTGCGACGGTGCGCGAGATTCGCTATCGCGAGATCAGCACGGCGGGTGCCGACTTGGATGAGCTATCTCTTGATGAGGAGGTGGCGTACGAGACGCCGGTGACGCACGAGCGCTTTTTGCAGTGGGTGACGCCGCAGGGCAAGATCGCGGGCTTTTTGCGGTTGTCGCTGCCCGACCATTCGTTTGTTGCCGCACATGCGGACGAGTTGCCGACTACGCCGGACGAGGCGATGATTCGCGAGGTGCACGTGTATGGCATGGCGGCACGCGTGGGCGACCAGGGCCAGGCGGCACAGCATCACGGGTTGGGGCGTTTGCTCGTAGAGCGTGCGTGCGAGATTGCCCGGGATGCGGGTTATGCGCGTATCAACGTGATTAGCGCGATTGGCACACGCGAGTACTATCGCCATCTTGGATTTTATGACCATGGCCTTTATCTGCAAAAGGAGCTCTAAATGAACAAGCCGAGTGTTTCTGCCGGCGTCGTTGCCGGCGTTGCCCTGGGAGCCGCGGCGCTTGGTGCGGCCGCTGTCGCTGTTCGTGCTGCCTGCCTGCAGGTTGCGCGAACCCGCAATGGGTTGGCGCGTGTGAAGCGCGTGCACGATGGGGACGGCGATGAGATTCGCGTATTGGTGCAAGGCGGCGTCTACCAAAGCGCAAGCTACATTGGCGAGCGTTGGACGGAGCCCGTCTTTGCGTACTATCGTGCGTTTGACGACGTGTTTGAGTCCGAGGATGCGATGCGCGACGCTTATGGTCACGGCATCGACCGTATGCTTATGCTGGGCGGCGGTGGGTTTGCCTATCCCAAGTTTGCGCTGATGTCGCACGAGAGCTTGCGCATGGACGTCATTGAGTACGATGCCGAGATTACGCGCCTGGCGCGCCGCTGGTTCTACCTAGACGAGCTGGAGCGCGCGGCGGGCGATCGCCTGCGAGTGATTACCGCTGAGGCTCGCTCGTATCTGGGTGTGACGAGCGTGGGCCATTGTCGCTACGACGTGGTCGTGAGCGATTGCTTTGGCGGTGCCGAGCCCGTACGCGAGCTGGCGACGGTTGAGGCATTGCGTTTGGTGCGGGGCAGCCTAAATGTCGGTGGCGTCTACGTTGCCAATATCGTGAGTGCAAACGAGGGGGGCGATGTGACGTTCCTGCGCGACTGTGCCGCCACGGCGCTTGAGGTGTTCGACCATGCTTGGGTGGTCCCATGTGGCGATGCAGAGTTCGGCGGCGAGGAGAATTATCTGCTCATCGCCAGCGACGGCGACTACGCCTTTGCCGAAGCTGTGCCCTTCGACACCGACTTCCTCGGTACCGTCCTTCACGACAAGTAAGTCTCCCCGTCCCAAAAAAGACTGGTCTTAGGCGTGGTCGCGCCAGCTGAGGACGCGCTGCTTCATACCCTCGATGTCGAGCACGCCTTCGGCAAAGCCCTTGCGCACGAGCTCCTCAGGAACGTACTCGTCGTAGCGATCAAAATAAGGCACCTCGCCGGGATAGACGAGCTCGATGGGATCGAAGTCCTTTTCGGCCTCGGCGGCGAGCACCTCAAAGAACGTCTCCTCGTCGGCCTTCATCTTAAACTGCATAAAGTA
Source organism: uncultured Collinsella sp. (assembly GCA_902491895.1). Lineage (GTDB taxonomy): Bacteria > Actinomycetota > Coriobacteriia > Coriobacteriales > Coriobacteriaceae > Collinsella. Next base: position 21,919 of record CABUJH010000008.1, read on the forward strand.
CGGGCGTGATGGGTCGAGTCCGCGAAGGCCCAGCTCCGCGGCGCACTTAATCTTGAGCATGCGCTCGAGTGCCAAAAAGGCGTAGCTGCCCAGCCAGGGGAAGAGCACCCAGGTGTCGCCACCCAGGTTGATGAGTGGCTTGGTCCCCGCGCCCGAAATCTCGGCCGTATGGCGAGCCTGTGCAAGACGTGCCCGTGCGTTGCCCATGAGATACGGATATGTTGCGTGCTCGTTGAGCGCCTTGCGCATGCGCTCGAGTACGTGCGTGTTGATGTCACCGGGACAGTCGCCAAAGTAGGCCGGCACACGGCCCTTGACCTGCGTGGCAAAGACGGTATGACGCTTCCAATCCACTTCCTCGACAATCCAGCAATGGCCTGCGATGGCGATGCGCTCACCGGGCGGTGGCGGATTGACGATTGTGCCCAGCTCGGCCGACTCGCTGCGAACGGTGAACTCCTCGTTTTCCTGGAACACGGCGTAGAACTTAAAGTTGTTGATGATGCGCTCGCCCGCGAGACCCACGATGAGCCCGCCACCTTCGGTGACCTGGATATGGTCGATCTTAATGAGGTGACGCAGCAGCACACGGTAATCGTCTGCCGAGACACGGTGGAAATAGCTGAGCGTGAGCACGCGCTGGGCAAGTTCGGCCGGCGTGAGCTCGCCGGTGCTGGCGAGGGTCGACATAGTCTGGTGATAGAGCAGACTGTAGGGGAGTCGATCGAGCTCGGGCGGCTCGACCCACTTTTCCTCGCGATAGAGTTGTACGAGCGCGATACCCTGCAGGAGCTTCCAGGGAATGGTTTCGGGCATCATCGTGCGCGGCTCGGGTTCTTCCTCGCGCATGACAAACCACATCTCGGGCGGAAGGTCGCGACGGCCTGTGCGCCCCATGCGCTGCAAAAAGGAGCTGACGGTAAACGGCGCGTCAATCTGGAAGGCGCGCTCCAGGCGGCCGATATCGATACCGAGCTCCAGCGTAGAGGTGGTGACGGTTGTCTGCGCCTGCTCCTCGTCGCGCATGAGCTCCTCGGCCGTCTCGCGCAGCGATGCCGAAAGATTGCCGTGATGGATGAGAAAGCGGTCGGGCTCGTGTCGACTTTCGCAGTAGCTGCGCAGCATGGAGCACACGGCCTCTGCCTCCTCGCGCGAGTTGGCAAAGACCAGGCACTTGCGGCCGCGCGTATGCTCAAAGATATAGCCCATACCGGGGTCGGCGTTGTCGGGCGCCGTGTCGGTGGGGTTGAGAAGCGCCTGCTCGGTCGCTCGTGGGATGTCGACTTCGCCCTCGGGGGCCGAGGAAGTGCGACGGTCTTTGGGAGCGTCCTTGCCCCGCGCCTGCTCGCGACGTTGACGACGTTCCGCCTGTGTAAGCTGTCCGCTGTGGCGCATGTCTTGTCCGGATGCGGGCAGCGCCGCGGGTGCCACTGCCTCAATGCGCTCGCACGCAAGCACTTCGGCCTCTTGAGGACCCATGCTCTCGAATCCTCGCTGCTGTGCCTGGGGACCCGAGTTGTAGAAGTGCTCCATGGAGATACGCCACACGCGACGCGGTTCCTCAAAACGGGGGATAACGCAGTCGCGTCCCGTTCCCTGTGAGAGAAAGGCACCCGTGCGCTCGGGGTCGCCGATGGTGGCCGAAAGGCCAATGCGGCGGGGCTGCACGCCTGCCATGCGCGAGAGTCGCTCGATAAGGCAGAGCGTCTGCCCGCCACGGTCGCCGCGCATGAGCGAATGGACCTCGTCGATGACCACATAGCGCAGGTCGCAAAACATGCGCGGGATCGCCATGTGCTTATGGATTAAGAGCGCTTCGAGTGACTCGGGCGTAATCTGCAAGATGCCGCTCGGTTTTTTGATGAGCTTAGCCTTGTGCGACTGCGAGACATCGCCATGCCAGTGCCAGACAGGGATATTGGCTTCTTCGCACAGGTCGTTGAGGCGGACGAATTGGTCATTGATGAGCGCCTTGAGGGGGCCAATGTAGAGGGCGCCCACGCTTGCGGGCGGGTTCTCCCAAAACTCGGTCAGGATGGGAAAAAAGGCTGCCTCGGTTTTGCCGGAAGCCGTGGATGCCGTCAGGAGCACATTGTCCTGCGTGTTAAAGATGGCATCTGCCGCCGCAACCTGGATAGAGCGCAAGCTCTCCCAATCGTGGGAGTAGATGAAGTCTTGGATAAACGGGGCGTAGCGGTCAAAGGCGTTCACGGGGCCTCCTCTCAAAAACGAATCTCTCAACGCGGCTGGCAACGGCTTGCTGCATTACTGCCTCAACGTTTGCCCAGATAGAACCTACCAAAATAAACCTGTCCCTTTTTGGCAGGCTAGATGGTGAATTCGGCGAAGTTACGGTCGCCGTCTGCGGTGCCGGTGTCGCCTGTTGCGGCTGCCGGCGCCAGCGCGTCGCCACCAACGCTTTGCAGCAGCTCCGCCACATTTGCATCGGGGTTCTGACACAGGATATCGAGCAGTTCGATAAAGTCACGAATGACTTCACGCGGCGTCAGATGCGTGTCGGCTCCCACACGACCGAACTCGATCTTGAGGAAGTCCACCAAGTCGTTCTCGGTAAGCGTGGGCGTCCAGCCAAAGTAGCCGGCGTGAATTTGCATGAGTTTTTCGATCAGCACCAGCAACTCCTCATAGGTGAGTGGCTGCAGGCGGATGATGGGCGCGAGCATGTCCTTAAGGTCCTCGCGCGCAAAGCGGCCCTGAGCGAGTCGGCTGCGCAGGGCCTCGTAGGAGAACACGCCTCGGCGGCGGTCTTCGATAGAGGTTGGAGTGCCGCCCATGATCATGCCCAGGTACTGCGCCTTGCCCTGGAGCGTGTCGTTGTACATGGTCAGGATCTTCTCGTAGTTGTACTGGCGCGTGATTGCGTTGGGAATCTTATACAGATTCACGAGCTCGTCGATGAGCACCAACATACCCTTGTAGCCGCCGCAGACCAAAAAACGCGCGATGAGCTTAACGTAGTCGTACCAGTCGTCATCGCTGATGATGGTCGAGGAGCCCAGCTCGGCGCGAGCCTCGCTCTTGGTACGGTATTCGCCGCGGATCCATTTGGTCACGCGGCTCATGGCTTCCTCGTCGCCCTCGGATACGGCCGTGCGATAGCGGCGAAGCATGCGGGTGAAGTCGAAGCCGTGGACCATCTCCTCGAGCGGGGCCAGTTGGGCATTGACGACCGACTCGTCGACGTCGGCACACGAGGCAACCCAGCGATCCAGAATAAGGTTGAGCGCACCGCCCTCGGGGCGCGTCTTGGTCGATATATTGCGTATGAGCTCGCGGTAGGTGGCAAGGCCCTGCCCCTGCCCGCCCTGCAGACGGCGCTCGGGGGATAAGTCTGCATCGGCGACGACGAATCCCTCGCCCATGGCATGCGTTCGGATGGTTTGGAGCAAAAAGCTCTTGCCGGCGCCGTAGCGACCGACCAGAAAGCGGAAGCTTGCGCCGCCGTCGGCGATGAGACTCAAATCGGTGAGCAGGGCGCGAATCTCGACCTCGCGTCCCACGGTGATATAGGGAAGGCCGATGCGCGGGACCACGCCGCCCTTGAGCGAGTTGAGAATGACGGCAGCGACGCGCTTGGGCACGCGGGGTGCTGCGGGTGCGGTATCACTCATGGTCTAGGTATCCTCTCACGTCTGCTTCGTAGTCCTCGATAATTTGCGGTCCTGCCGCGCCAAATTCAATTACGGTGTCACCCACCAGGTCAAAGAGCGCCTCGTTGATGCTATCGACGAGCATGTCCTCGCTCTGTCCCGAGTGCGCCACTGCCGATGTCGCTTGCGCTGCGTTTTGCTCGAGCAGTGCGCGAAGGAAGGCATCTGCGGCAGGCGCGAGTTCGTTCGTGGCGTCAGCGGGCGCTGCCGCTGCGAACGCGGGCGTCGGCGCGAGAAGCGGTGCCACGACACCAAACTGTTCGGTGGATATGGTCGGCTCGTCGGCCTCGTCCTGCCGAATGGGTGCCGCGACCGCCTCGACCGTCGCGTCGGCTACGGGCTCGGCTTCCGGTTGCCCAGAGTCCGCTGCCTCGGCTTCTGCGGACGCGCCGTCCTCGCGTTCCTCGTCGATCAAAAGCGCTTCGCGCGTTTGCGCAGCGGCGCTCCGAATGTGCCCCAGCTGACTCAGATCGATATCGATCTTGACAGGCTGGTGTGCGGCGTCCCACGAAAGCCATGCCACAATCTCGTCATCGATAATCTTGGCCAGATATTTGGGGACCTTCTCCTCCTTCAGGGGGTGGGTGGGGTCTAGGGCCAGGCGTAGGCGTTGGTCGCAGGCGCGCATCATCTCACCAAGCTTGCTGCTTTTTTGCCTGCTGCCGTGAATTCGCATGCATTCCCAAAAGCCGTTTTGGCAGCGGTAGATGTGAATGGGGTCCAGGCGATATTCGCAGTCCTCGTGGCGCTCGGGCGCAAAGAATACGGCCGAGGCAAACATGGTGTAGGGCATGGCCGTCTCCTCCCCAAATAAGCTCGCCACGATGTCGGTCTTTCGGTGCGTGTCATAGTAGCGCGCCATACGGACATACACGGCGCACGCCACGTGGCGCAGATCGCGGTGGTGGCTGCGGTCGAGCCGCGAGTTACTTAGGTTGTACGTGGAGAGGGCGTTGATGGCGGCCATGAGTCGCTCCTCGCGCACCTCATCGGGCGGAAGGGGGAGCGTGGGCTCGGAGGTTTTGCGACGCTTAGGGGTCTGGCCGGACGGTGCCGGTGCTGGTACAAGGTCTCGTGCCGCGCGCCGCAGCTCGATAAGGGCGTTATCGAACATGACGGTTTTAGAGTCGCGAAGTAGCTTGGGGTCGAGTCCGTGGAAAACGGCGTAATCCTGCAGCCACACGCGCGCAAACCGGTCGATGCCGGGCTCGAAGGCGCGATAGACATCCCAAAAGGCCTTGATCTTGTTAAAACCTTCGAGCGGATCATCTATGCCAATGCCGCAAATCAGCTCATAGAGATACAGAAAGGCAAAGGATGTAGACGTTTCCTCGACGGTTCCGCGGCGCACTTGGGCACGCCAGGTAAAGTAGCCGCGCAACTGCCGGTCGCTCATGGCATTGTAGGTGGGAAAGTACGACTTAAAGGTGCCGTTGTATGGACAGTCGTCCTCAAAGTCGGCCATCAGCAAGCCCTGGCGGTAGAAAAGCTCGGCCTCCGATAGCCAGCGGCCCGCGCCGCCCTTGGGGTCATCCTGCCAGCGCGATATCTCGCGCATCTTGCGGTATTGGTCGGGGAGGAAATTCTGCATCTGTCGGCCGGTTTTGAGAATCGGCTCGTCTGCGTAGATTTCGTTTGAGAAGCGGGCGGACTGATGGGTCCGGGCCTCGGCCATAATGCGCTCGATGAGCATCTTGATGTCCTGGTCGGCCACCGCTTCTCCTCTCCTAACGCAGCTTCGGTGACCTCATATCATAGCACAGCATCAAACAGGTGTTCGAGATACTGCTGCGTAGATAGATTTAGAACAGGAGGGCGTAGATGACGGCGATGACGACGGAGGGGAGCATATTGGCTGTGCGGAAGGTCTGAGGACGGATGAGGTTGACGCCGACGCAGAAGATGAGCATGGAGCCTACGAGCGAAAGGCTGTCGAGGGCTGCCGTAGTCATGATGGGGGAGAGTGCGCCGGCAAACAGCGTGATCGTCCCCTGGAACACGGCGACGGGCAGGGCGGAGAAAATGCAGCCGCGGCCAAGCGACGCCGTCATGGTGCAGACGATGATGCAGTCCAATGCGCCTTTCAGGGCAAGCGTTGACCAGTCACCGAGCAGACCGTCCTGGATCGATCCCACAATGGCCATGGCGCCGATACACACGGTGAGTGAAGTCGAGACAAAAGCGTTGGTGAACTCGTTATCGCCCTCGCTGCCGGTTTTGCGCTTGAGCCATTCGCCAAGGTTCTCGATGGCGGCCTCCAAGTTGATGGCCTCGCCGATGAGCGAGCCGAGGGCGAACGAGACGATGAGCATGGTGGTGCCGGTGGTCGCTAGCGCCTTCCCATCGATAAGGAGCATCTTTTGCATGGTGCCGCCAAGGCCGATAAACAGGACGCACAGCCCCGATGCTTTCATGAGCGTGTCTTGGATGCGCGGTGTAATGAAGCGGCCGCCCGCTAATCCCAAAAGACCGCCCGCAACTAAAAGCACAACGTTGATGATTGTTCCCAAGCCCGGCATGAGCCCTCCTGTATTGATGCCAACGTGGCAATCGTAGCAGAACGAAATGCGAGGTACATCGCGACTCATCTAATACGTTATATAAGTGGTATTAGGAATGATGCGCGGCATTTAAGCCTCAGGTGGTTGTCGGGACATAGGGATAGTATTCAAAGCGCAGTGTCATAAGCCGCTGTGGGGATTCAATAGCCGCGGCGATGATATTGGCATCGCGGGCACGATCAAACCCTTCGAGTTCGATCTGATACGAGACGTCTTGCATAATGTCCAGACGTCGCCAGGCCAGGAGTGTGTCGCCATCGAATTCCAAGGTCTTGCCTCCGTCTGGAGCAACGGCGTATAGACGCAGCTTGGCGGTGGTTGCAGGGTCGACAACTGTGACCTTTTTAATTTCGTTTCGAGTATTCTTGGCGCCCAACAAGGTGAGCAGTGTTGGGGCCACGACCTCGCCCGATGGCAAAAAGACGACTTCGATGGATTCAGGAAATGCGATGATAGCCGACTTGCGGACGGGCTGATTGGCGGCGGCAACTTCGATGTTCGCAGCGTCGATGACCTCTGTGTGGTCGAGCGCGGCAAGCACGCAGCAGTTACCTTCATCGATCTCTTGAGGATCAGCAAGCCCCAGACTGTCCGCGAGCTCGGGATCGTTTGGATCGGCAGCGGGCTCATTCGGCGCTTCGAGAGAAGCTGGGACGTTGTTTGTCGGCGACGGCGTGTCGCCCGCACCTGCTTCTTTGTCCGCGCTCTCTTCTTGTATGGTTGCGTTGATGGGTTCGTCGTTTGGGGGGAGCGTCTTGGCGTCAAACGCGGAGGGGAGAATTCCGATGGCTCCGGATCCGTTCCACTCCATTTCGAGAAGCGCCGGGTCGGCAAGAATGCGTTGCCTGCTTTGCGCGTGGGCATCGATTTCAATAGGGCCTGCCTCTATCCCTCGTGTAAGGCTGAGTGATCCGGCTGGCTTCTCGAAATGAGCGTCTGTGTCTTTGGTGCTGACGGCGTAGAACAGCAGGGACGCTTCTCCCGCCGCGATAACATCGGTACCGGCTTTGGTCAGCCGCAACGATGCCGTGAATGAGAGGGTGGGCTGCGCATCGTCTGCATTCGCGGCGGCGCAGCCCAGACATATACCGCCTCCTTTCTCGAAAAACGCACCGTCGAAGGCGACCTTCGCTCCGTTCGCCGAGTCATCGACCGAAGCGATGTCGATGCGCAGCTCTAAATTGCATGGATCGCCATCCGCATCGAGCACAACCGAGCGCCACGTGCAGACGGCGCACCCCGCCTGGGAGCCGTTTGCCTTGTTCGAACGCTTGATATCCACGACTATCGAGCCGTCCGTATTACGACGAAGGCATCCCGAGGTTGAGATCACGGCCTGTGCGATCGAAAAACGCTCGCACGCAATGGCGCTCGACGGATTTGGTGCGGAACTTAGGGCTACTGGTAAGGAGTCTGCCATGACGGGAGTCGCCCAAGCGGCGACAGGCGTTCCGGTTGCGAGCGCGCCGCAGAGTGCGACGACGGGCAAAAGGTTCTTCGATGCCATGGGGTCTCCTTAGCTAATTTAGTGCGGCCTGTCCGTGTTTTGTTTCTGGCTGCGTTTGATGTGCAGACCGAGGCCGGCGGTTCCCGCGCCTGCTGCTGTGGCGCCTGCTGCCAAGAGCCATCGTCTGTCGCCTGTCTGCGCCAACGGTTCCTCGCGGTCGCCGCGGTCGAGCTCCGAGAGGTCGACCGTCACTTGCGTGGCGGCCTGCGCCTGTTCTTGCTGGGCAAAGGCCATGGCTGGCCCAAACGCTAGGATGCTGACGGCGGCGGCCAGGGCGACGGCCTTATGCCGTGTGCGCACCGGGCTCGACCGTCCAGGTGATCGTCGCAACCTGATCGCCTTCGCCGGTTACGCGGAAGATGTCGCGCGTGACGCGGGCGACGTTTCCGCTTGTCTTGAGCTTGATTTTGTCCGTGCCGCCGGCAATGCCCTGGTAGCCCATGTCGAAGGCTGCATTCTTGGAAAGATCGAGGCCCGTCCCTTGCGCGGCGGCGCTGGCGTTCTGGAGCGCGCCGTCGGGGCCGACCTTAAAGTCGATGGAGTTCTGCGCGGTTCCGGCCTTGGCGTCGGCGGCAATGGTCCAGGTGTTCATGGCGTCGATCTTCATGTTGGTGACATGGATGCCGTAGGCCGAATGATTGTCGATGGTGGTCGCGTCTTCTGAGGGGCCCTGAAGCGTGCCGTCGGCCTTGGCGACGAAGGGAATAACCGTCGGAACTTTGAACTCAACGTTGTCGATCTCGGTCCTGACCATTACCTTCGTGGTTCCAACGCGCCCGGCTGCCATAGCTGGCGTCGGGGCGGCGCCCATTGCGAGCGCGAGCGCGAGCCCTGTGCCCACGACGAGCGCTCTGACTCCGTTCATGTTCCTGGTGATGTCCATGGTCGTTCCTTTCTATTCGCCGCGGGCCGTCCCCGCGATGATTGGACGAATGCTGGTGAATTGCATGCGGTGCCGTGTCGGCCGGAAGGCTAGTTCTCGGTTTGCTCAACCCGTACCTTGACACGTGTCGGATTGCCGTGGCTGTCGAGGGTCTTTGCATCGAGTGCCTGGATCTCGATGTACGCCTCGCCTTCTTTGATGTCGCCGGCGGGGCACGTCTCGATTGTCTTGCCGGTCTCGACCACACCGGATTCGTACATGGTCTCGTCGTTTTGGATGACGCGGAATCGCTGGGGAAATTTATTGTCTTGGACGTTTTGCACGTTGACGCGCAGTTTGCCGTCCTCCTGCAGCTGAGCGACCGGCGCGACCGAAATCGTCATCATGTTGTCGCGGACGATGGCGTCGAGCTCATCTTGGATTTCCTGGCGCGTTTTGCCCTCGGCCGTCGTAACCGAAGCGCCCGCCTCGGGTACGGGCTGCGACTGCCAAACGTATAGTCCTACGGCGACAAGGGCACAGACGATGGCCAAGCAGGCAACGATGAGCTTCTTGCGACGACCCAGGCCTGCAAAGTGGGGTGGCTTCTTCGCGCTCATGCGGCATCCTTGGCGGTATAGATGCGCGCAAAGGTGGACGGGTCCGCTCCAAAGAGCATGTGAAGCATCAGACGGCGCGAGTAGACGAGCTCGTCGAAGTCGGGAGGGAGCTCGATGTCGTGGATATGCGCGATGTGGTGGGCGAGCGCCGAGAACGACTCGGGGTCGCAGATCACATCGGTGGTAACGTGGTAGACCGTCGTATCGGGGAATGCCTCTTCGTCGAAAGGCAGGAGATGGGGATCGTCGTCGACTTCGATGGCGATGCCGTACTGGGGCCAGTAATATGCCATGGGAACCTCCCTGCTTCTGGGCCAAAACTTCTATCGGTTTTGGCTGTCGACGCCGACCTTATCAGCCGCTACTTGACCAATTTCTGACCAAATGCTTGACGGATTGGCGTCTCCGCAGGTAAAAGGCGGCAAAAAATACTCCAACTTTTTTCGAGCGACAATCGCGCGGTCGGCGACGGCGGGGCCATATGTGTCAAAAGCATCGTCTGCCGAGGAAATCAAGCCGCTCGCCGAATTGCACGAACGTAAAAAACGCCAATTATGGAGACGGTCTCGAACACGTCGACGAAACGATGCGGTAACATCTCCCTGCAAACACTGTAGTTAGCTAAAGGGGGAGTTCGCGTGTCTGCAACCATCAAACCCTTCACCGACGAGTTCGAAGAGTATGGCCGCGATGAATCTCGCGCATCGGGCGAGGCCTCGAGCATCTCGTTTCCGACAACGGAAAACGAGGTCCGTGCCATTTTGGAAAAGCTCCATGCCGAGCGTGTTCCGGTAACGGTTCAGGGCGCCCGAACCGGCCTTGCCGCCGGCGCCGTGCCCCACGGCGGGCATATCCTCAATACTTCCCGTATGAATCGCTATTTGGGCCTTCGCCGCGATGAACAAGGCCAATTTCTGCTGCGCGTGGAGCCGGGCGTTGTGCTCTCGGAGCTGCGCAAGCAGCTGAGCAAGAAGGTGCTGCCGACCGCTGGTTGGGACCAGGCATCGCTTGAGGCCTACGAGGAGTTCCAAGAGGCTCCCGAGCAGTTCTTTCCCACCGATCCCACCGAGGCGTCTGCCTGTCTGGGCGGCATGGCGGCATGTAACGCCTCCGGTGCCCGCAGCTACGCCTACGGCCCCATGCGCCCACATATCACGGGACTCCACGTCGTGCTGGCTGATGGCGATTTGCTTGAGCTTCGGCGCGGCGAGGCTTTTGCCCAGGGCCGCCACCTGTCGCTCGTGACGGCAGCGGGCCGTACACTCGAGCTCGATCTTCCCGGCTATACCATGCCCAAGACAAAAAATGCTTCGGGCTATTTCGTTGCTGACGATATGGATGCCATCGATCTGTTTATCGGTGCGTGTGGCACAATCGGTGTCATCACCGAACTCGAGATTGCCCTGCAGGTGGCACCCGCGGTCGTTTGGGGCGTGAGCTGCTTCTTCGACAGCGAAGACAAGGCCGTGTCCTTCACCGATTCTGTGCGTCCCGTCCTGTCCCATGCGGCTGCCATCGAGTACTTCGATGCTGGCGCCCTGGATATCCTGCGTCGTCAGCGTGAGCAGTCGACGGCGTTTGCCTCGCTGCCTGCGCTCGACAAAGACGCCAAGGTCTGTGTCTACGTGGAGCTCGACTGCGACGACGAAGCCCAGGCGACTGAGGAGCTGTATCACTTGGGGTGGGTACTGGAGCTTGCGGGCGGCAGTGGCGATGCGACATGGGTCGCGCGCACCGAGGTCGATCGCGAGTGTCAGCGATTCTTCCGCCATGCGGTGCCCGAGAGCGTCAACATGCTCATCGACGAGCGCCGCCGCATGGATCCCACCATCACCAAACTGGGTTCGGACATGTCGGTGCCCAACGCGCACTTGGCCGATGTTATCGCCCTCTATCGCCGCACGCTGGCGGAAAGTGGGCTTGAATCTGCCGCCTGGGGGCATATCGGTAACAACCATCTGCATGTGAACATTCTGCCGCGCGATGCACAGGATTATCGCCGCGGCGCAGAACTCTTTGCCCAGTGGGCTTCCGAGGTCACGGCCATGGGCGGTGCCGTCTCCGCAGAACACGGCGTCGGCAAGATCAAGGCGGGCTTCTTGGAGACGATGTACGGTCACGAGGCCATGGTCGAGTCGGCGCGGCTCAAGCTCCAGCTCGATCCTGCCGGGCAGCTGGGTCGCGGTAACCTGTTTTCGGAGAAGCTCTTGGATGAGCTCGTCCAGAAAGGGGGCGCGTGAAGATGAGCGATTTCCATATGGTGGTGTGCGTCAAGGCCGTGCCGGGCAGCACTGAGGTCAAGATGGACCCCAAGACCAATACCATCGTGCGCGATGGCAAGCAGGCGGTCATTAATCCCTTTGATGCGAGCGCTTTGGAATGCGCGCTGGCGCTGAAGGACGACTTTATCGGCTTTGGCATGGATGTGCGCGTGACGGTGGTGTCGATGGGCATCCCCGCGACCGAGTCGCTGCTGCGCGACTGCATCGCTCGAGGCGCCGACGATGCGCTGCTGCTGACCGATCGCGCCTTTGCAGGTGCCGATACCCTGGCAACCACCTATGCCCTCAAGTGCGGCATCGAGGCGCTCGACGAGGACTTCGACCTGCTCATCTGCGGCAAGATGGCGGTGGATGGCGATACGGCCCAGATTGGTCCCGAGCTTGCCGGTGCCTTTGATATTCCCTGCGTGACCGACGTGAGCTGCGTGCAGAGCGCGGGCTTTACGACCTGTGGCTCGCTGGCGCTCGTTCACGGATGCGATGCCGGCGAGGAGACGGTGTACCTTGAGATGCCGTGCGCGATGACGACTGCCAAGGAGATTGGCCAGTTGCGTATGCCGAGTATTGCCGGTATTCGCGCGGCGGAGGAGGCGGACGTGCGCGTGGTCAGTGCCGCCGACGTGAACGCCGACCCCGCGCGTTGCGGTCTTGCCGGGTCGCCGACACAGGTCGTGCGCTCGTTTGTGCCCGACCGTGACCAAACGTGCGAGGCCGTTGAGGGGACGGCGTCCGAGCAGGCGGCAAAGCTTGCCAAGATTATCGAGGGGATGGCATAGATGAGCGGACTGATTATCGATAGCGAAGCCTGTATCGGCTGCGGTCGCTGCGTTCGCGCCTGTGCCTCGGGCGGCATCGTAGTGGAAGGCGAGCGACCCAACCGATGCGCCCGCGTAACTGACGGCTGCATCCTATGCGGTGGGTGCGTCGACGCCTGCCCCGTCAATGCTATCTCGATCGAGCGTGACGAGGCCGCTGGTGCGGTGGACCTTGATGCATATCGAGACATTTGGGTCTTCGTGCAGACTGACGAGCACGATGCCGTGGCTCCCGTGGCCTACGAGCTCATGGGCAAGGGGCGCGAGCTTGCCGATGCTCGCGGCTGCCGTCTGGTGGCACTGGTCGGCATGAGCCCCGAGGGCTCGCTTGGGGACCTGGAGCATCTGGTTTGCGCGGGCGCCGACGAAGTCCTGGCCTGTCGCGACGAGCGCCTGCGCCAAAACGATGCGGAGGTCTACGCCCGCTTGATCTGCGATTTGGCAGCCGAACGCAAACCCGAGGCCATCCTATATGGTGCAACCGCTTTTGGTCGCGAACTGGCACCCGGCGTTGCCGTGCGTTCGCAGACGGGTCTTACGGCCGACTGCACCGTGCTTTCGATGGATGCGGAGTCGGGCCTACTGCAGCAGACGCGCCCGGCGTTTGGCGGCAACTTGATGGCCACCATTATCTGCCCCAATCATCGTCCCCAGATGGCAACGGTGCGTCCCGGCATCTTTGGAGCGCCCGAGTTTGATTACGGCCGCTCTGGCACGATTACCCAGGTATCGCTGGCGGATGATGTTAAGGCCCGCGTCAATATCTCGATTCCAGCCGAGGAGTGGGGGCAGCAGGCATCAATTGCCGATGCCGAGCGCCTGGTCGTGGTGGGCCGCGGCATTGGCTCCAAGAAGAATCTGCCTCTGATGCGAAAGCTCGCCGATGCGCTGGGTGCCGAGCTTGGTTGCACGCGTCCCGTCGTGGAGGCGGGTTGGCTGGAGTACCGCCACCAGATTGGCCAGACCGGCGTGTCGGTTTCGCCTAAGCTCCTCGTGAGCATCGGCGTTTCGGGTGCTATCCAGCACCTAGCCGGCATCGGCGGCGCGGAGTGCATCATCGCCGTCAACGAGGACCCGGATGCTCCCATCTTTGGCGCTGCGCAGTACAAAGTTGTCGGCGACGCCGTCGAAGTCGTCGAGGAGCTCCTGGCCCAGCTCGAGCGCTAGGCGCGCGCCAGCCAGTCGCGCATCTCGTCCTTTAAGCGCTCCCAGGTCGCTTGCGTGGCGGGATCGGTAAAGGGCCGCACGATACCAAAGGGCGCGTCGAGCAGGCGGTAGATATCGCCCTGCTTGCGCGCCAGCGCGCGGCTTGCGGGATAGACGAGCTCAAACATAAAGCAGATGAGCCCCACCAAGTAGTCGGCCGGCTCATCGCGTTCGTCGCGTGCGACGCAGCGGTGTTCGTCAAAGGCGGCAAGCGTCGGTACCGAGAAGTGGCTGGTAAGAAATGTATCCTCATCAACCTTGAGGATGGTGTCGACGGTGCTGTCGGCGATGGTGCGCATAATGTCGATCTTGTCGCCATCGCGCACGATATCGCAGAAGTTCCGCGTGCGGGTGTCGAGTTCCGTGGGTAGGCGAAAATCGCTGTGGTGGGCGATGCTTGCACGGATGAGCTCGTCTTCTGCCGGATCGTCGATAAAGTCGCGGATACTTGTTGTCGCGGGCGCGTCTGCAGGGTTTTTGCCAAAGAGAACCTCGACGCCCAACTCCGCATGGCTCATACTCTCGGCATCCTTAAACGTGTCCCAGCGTCGCAACTGTTCAAAGCGACCCATATCGTGTAGCAGGCCGCAAAGCCACGCTAGGTCAATGTCCTGCGGTGACCAGTCCTGTTCGCGCGCCACGGCATCGCATACCTCGGCAACGTGGTACGTATGCTCGATTTTGAGCGCGATACGCGGATTGGCGGCATCGTAAGCATCGGTATAGGTCTTGAAGGCCGCGACTGCCGTCGTTCGATCGATAGCTGTCATAATGACTTCCTAAAAAGCTGTGTCTTTCTGTGTCTTTCGATCCGGTGGCAATTGTAGGCGAACTTTATTGCCACCGGGCGATGATTCTGCCGCGTCGTTGAATGCGGCTCGGAAAGCTTGTCGGGACGAGGAACGCTATGGTGCTCAAAATCGTTAGAACCGTCTGGCCAGTGATGCTTACCTATGTTGCAATAGGCGCGCCGTGCGGAATGATCATGGGGCAGACGGGAATGGAGCCCTGGATGGTCTTTGCTCTAAGCAGTACGTTTGTGACGGGCAGCGGCCAGTTTATGATCTGCAACCTGTGGCTGGCGGGTGTGCCTGCAGCATCGATCGTCGCGAGCGTTGCCGCCATCTCCTCGCGTTTTGCGCTTTACTCGGCATCGATCGCACCGCATCTGAGGGGTGCCTCGAAGCGTCAGACGCTGGCTGTTGCCGCGACACTTACCGAGGAGGCATATGGCATCTCGCTTGCCAAGTTGGTTGAAGGGGAGGATTGGGGCCCGCGCGAGTCCTTTGTGCTCAACGTGATCCTCATCGCAACATGGGGCGTTTCGTGTACGATGGGCGCCATCGTCGGCGCCGTTGTCGATGTTCCCACCGCCATTGCAGCCTTTGTCTGCACCTCGCTCTTTATCTGCCTGCTCTTTTCGCAGCGGCTGTCGCGCGGCAACGTTGTCGCGGCGGTTTCGGGTGCGGTATCCGTCTCCGTATGCAAGTTCTTGGGCCTCACGAATATTGCCGTGCCGGCAAGCGTCGTGGTCGGCATTGCCATTGCGCTGGCGTGCGATGCTGTATTTGACGGAAGAGGTGCCCGCGATGCCCGTTAACGAGTTCTTGGTTCTGTGGCTGTCGTCGTGGGCTGCTATCGCGTTCTTTCGCATCGCGCCGGCGTTCGCCTTGCGCGGGCGGACCCTGTCGCCCCGCATTACCGAGGCCCTGGGCTATATCCCGCCCGCTGCCTTTGCCGCGCTGGTCGCCAACGACTTGGTGAACCCCGGCGCGTTCGACGCGGGACTCTGGCCTGCCTTGGTTCCCTGGATTGCGGCCGCCGGCGTCGTGGCGGTGGCAATCAAGACAAAGTCGATGTTGTGGTGCTGCGTTTCGGGCATCGTGTTCTATATCGTTTTGAGCCTTATATAGGGGTGGCGTCGCGGGCGCCGAATCTCGTTCCATCCCAACTTGTTGAATTTTTCACCGAGTTGGTCAATTTCTTCTGGTACCATGGTCAAACTTTACTGTAGCAAAGCGTGACGTGGGCTTTTGTACCCCGTCAGCGGAAATGGGGGTTTCATGGCACAGGAAGCGACCGCCAACGAGCAAAAGAAATTCAGGGTCCCGCGCATCCCGGGTGACATCATGATCTATCCGATGATCGTCGGTCTTTTGCTCAACACCTTCTGCCCGCAGGTTTTTGAGATCGGCGGCTTCTTTACGGCTGCCTGCCGCGGCGGCTCCAATACCATCGTCGCCGCGATCCTGCTGTTTGTGGGCGCCGGCATCAGCTTTAAGTCCACGCCGGGCGCCATCAAGACCGGCATCGTCGTGCTGATCCCCAAGCTGGTCGTCGCAGCGGCTCTCGGCCTAGGCGTGGCATACTTCTTTAACGACAACTTCCTGGGTCTGAGCTCCGTGTCTATCATCGGCGGCATCACGTTTTGCAACATGGTGCTCTATACGGGCATCATGGGCGAGTTCGGCGATGAGTCCGAGCAGGGCGCTGTCGGTATCCTGTTCTTTACGGCCGGCCCCGCCGTCACGATGATCATCCTTGGTGTTTCGGGTCTCGCCAACATTCCTGTCGGTACTATCATCGGCTCCATTTTGCCGCTCGTTATCGGCATGGTTCTGGGCAACCTGTTCCCGTTTATTAAGAACCTGCTAGTTCCCGGTGCCAACCCTGCGATTGCCGTCATCGGATTTCAGCTCGGTGCGTCCATGAGCCTGTCGAGCTTTATCACCGGTGGTATTTCCGGCATCTTGCTGGGCCTTGTCACGCTGTTTGTCGTCGGTCCCATCACCTTTGCGTTCGAGCGCCTGTGCGGTGGTAACGGCAAGGCTGCCGTGGCTTGCTCCACCATCGCCGGCACGGCTATGACCACGCCGGTTGCTCTCGCCGAGGTCGCGCCGCGCTACGCCGAGCTTGCACCCACCGCGTACGCCCAGATCGCCACTGCCGTTATCATCACGGCAATCATGGCTCCGATTCTGACCGGCTGGGTCGACAAGAAGTTCTGCCAGGGCGAAGAAGATCTGTCGGTCGAAGGCGTCGAGGCTATTGAGGAGGCCGTCGCGACCGACATCGACGGCGAGTAACGGCCGTTACCGATAATTGATTCCGGCGTGCAGTTCGCGCCGTCCGAGCGCCCGAACGGAAACTGTTTTGCAGTGATGTTCGGGCGCTCTGCTATTATTCCCCTTACCCCTGCGGAGAAAGGGGCGTTTGGCGCCTGGGCGCGACTCGGGCGATTCTGGCCACTTGGATATAGAGGGAATGGCACCTGGTGATTAAGGCACTCAAGATCGAGATATTCCTGCTGTGCATGATTATTCTTATCGGACTTGCCGTACGAAGCCGTCGCTCCCTGTTCTCGAGCACCCAGCAGCTTTTGTTTAGCATGCTGGGCTACACGTCTGCTGCCTACATTTTCTTCGATATGATCTGGACGCTCTCGGACGGCGTGAGCACTCCTGTAGGCATCACGGCCAACTGGATTTCCAACGCGGTTTCGTTTTCGCTGTTCGCCATCGCGTGCCTCATTTGGTTTTTCTATTCCGAGACGATGCAGGGCTCACGGCTTCTGACCACGCCCTATAGGGTGATACTTTTAACGTTGCCAACCGCTTTGGTGGTCGTTCTGGCATTTACCAGCTACTGGACGCACACTATGTTCTATATCGATACGCAGGGCGTATATCGTCGCGGAGCGCTTTATATGATTCAGCCTATCGTTAGCTACTGCTACGTCATATATACGTCCTTGCATGCCTTTATTCAGGCTCGAAAAGTCGAAAGCTTGCAAAAGAAGGCCATTTATCGCACCCTCGCCTTTTTTGCGGTTCCCGCTCTGGTGGGCGGTACCTTCCAGGTTTTGTTTTCGGTACCGGGCCTTTGCTTCGGTATAACGCTGAGCATCCTGCTGCTCTATATCGTCTATCAGGAGCAACTGATCTCGACTGACCCGTTGACTGGACTCAACAACCGCAACCGTTTTGAGACCTATATGTTGTCGCTGTTCTCGGGTACTGACCGGGCCGATGATGTGTATCTGCTTATGATGGACGCTGATGGCTTTAAGCAGATTAACGATCGCTATGGACATGTGGAGGGCGACCATGCTCTTCAGGTCATATCCGCTGCGCTCAAAGAAGTCTGCTCGGCGTCTGGTGGCTTTATCGCACGCTATGGTGGCGATGAGTTCGTGGTGCTCCAAAAAGCAGCGGCGGAGCAGGACGTCATAGACCTGTGTTCGGCGATTGACGACGAGTTCGCTCGTGCCGAGGTGCCGTATGCATTGCGGATGTCCATCGGTTACGCGCGGGTCGGCGATAGTGTTGATACCTGGCAAGACTTACTTCGCGCCGCCGATGCGGAGCTCTACCGCGTCAAGGCCGAGAAAAAGAAAGCCGGCATCCAGATACGCTAGAAAAAAGGGGCACACGACCGTTGCGATGGTCGTGCGCCCCTTTTGCGTTTGTGGGGGCCACCGGCCATAATGCCCAGGCGCGGTGCGGCAAGACGGGCGTCTGCCGCCGCGACTCGGTACGAAATCAACGAGAACCAGTGTGCTCCATTAAGCTAAAGTATGCGAATGCCCTCCCTAAAAAGGTGAGCTCGCTAGGCTTTTTTGGGTTTGTTGACGATGATGATGCCGCCGCAGACCAACAGCAGGGCAACGATGACGGTAACGGGGCTCGTGCCAGCGCCCTCGCCGAGCAGCAGCGCGCTCAGCACCACACCAAAGACGGGGTTCATAAATCCAAAGACAGAGACGCGGCTGACGGGGTTGACGGCAAGCAGGCGCGACCACAGCGAGTAGGCGACCGCGGAGATAAGCGCCATGTAGATGATGAGCGCGATGGCGGGGACAATCGCTGTGGGGGAGAGCGCGCTACCCATCAAAAAGCCGATGGCGGTGAGGACCAGGCCGCCGACCAAGAACTGCCACCCGGCAAGCAAGACGCCGTCGTGCTCGCGCGAGAAGATACCGATCAGGCAGGTCGAAAGAGCACCCGCGACAGTGGAGGCTAGGATAAAGCCCTCGCCATCGAGCCTGAAGCCAAAGGTGCCATCTGCGCCCGAAAGGTTGACGAGCGCGACGCCGGCAAAGCCCAGCGCACAGCCAAGCACCTTGGCCGTACTGAGCTTCTCGGTGTGAAATGCCAGGGCGGCAAAGAGGATTGCGAGGAAGTTGGCGCTGGCCTCGATGATGGAGCTCGACATGGCGCTGGCGCGTGAGAGGCCCAGATAGAAAAAGAAGTACTGCCCGATAGTCTGGAAGAGCGACAAGACAAAGATGGGTTTGATGTCGCGCGCTTGCGGTATGAGGGGGCGGCGTTGGGCCGCGCTCATCCCAACGATAACCAGGGCGCCGGCAAGCGTAAAGCGTAAACCTGCAAAGAGCAGCTGCGAAGCGCTATCGTGCGCTGGGATACCAAAGAGTGCGTAGCCGATCTTGATGCAGGGAAAGGCCGATCCCCAGAGTGCACAGCAAACAAGACAGCCCAGGATGAGTCCGGGCAGGGTGGCGAGATACGGCTTGCGGCTTTCCATGATGTCCTTCCTACATGCGCGAAGCAAAAAAGAACCCGCCACCGGATGTGTCGGTGGCGGGTGTTGTTACCCGAAGGGATTGTAACCGATGGGAAGGGTTTAAGCGAAGTAGGCCACGCCGCTCTCAAAGATCGGCATGAACTTATCGCCGGGGACATGCTCGGGCACGTTGCGGTACAGGTTGTCGCCGCGACGCTCGGCATGGCCCATCTTGCCCAGGACGCGGCCGTCGGGGCTCGTGATGCCCTCGATGGCGAGTGCGGAGCCGTTGGGGTTGACGGAGAGATCCATGCTGGGCTTGCCGTCCTCGCCCACGTACTGCGTGGCGACCTGGCCGCTGGCGATCAGCTGGGCGAGCACTTCGTCATTGGCGACAAAGCGGCCCTCGCCGTGGCTGATGGCGACGGTGTAGGGGTCGTCCAGGCTGCACTGCGACAGCCACGGGGACAAGTTGGACGAGATGCGGGTGCGCACCAGACGGCTCTGGTGGCGACCGATGGTGTTGAACGTCAACGTGGGCGCATCGGGCGTGGCGTCGACGATGTCGCCGTAGGGCACCAGGCCGAGCTTGACCAGGGCCTGGAAGCCGTTGCAGATACCCAGCATCAGGCCATCGCGGGCCTTGAGCAGGTCGCGGACTGCCTCGGTGACCTCGGGAGCGCGGAAGAACGCCGTGATGAACTTGGCGGAGCCGTCGGGCTCGTCGCCGCCCGAGAAGCCGCCGGGGATCATGACGATCTGGCTTGCGCGGATGCGGCGGGCAAGCTCGTGGGTGCTCTCGGCGACGGCTTCGGGCGTGAGGTTGTTGATCACGAAGGTGTCGGCCTCGGCGCCGGCGGCGCGGAAGGCGCGGGCGCTATCGTACTCGCAGTTGTTGCCGGGGAACACGGGGATAACCACGCGCGGGCGGGCGATCTTGGCGCCGCCGTACACGTGGATGTCCTTGGCGCGGAAGTCGATGGTCTCGACCTCGGGGGTCTCGTCGACGCTGCGGTAGGCAAAGACGCCCTCGATGCCGCTCTCCCAGGCCTCCTGGAGCTCGGAGAGCTCGATGACTTCGGAGCCGGTGTCGATGACATAGCCCTCGACGGTGGTGCCCAGGGGCTCGACGACAACGCCGTCGGCGACCTCGGGCAGCTCGGCATCCTCGGCGAGCTCGACGATAAAGCTGCCGTAGAGCGGGGTGAAGAGGCTCTCCACGTCTACATCCTCGGCAAGCTCGATACCGATCTGGTTACCGACGCACATCTTAAAGAGGCTCTCGGCGCCGCAGCCGTAGCCGGGCGTGGAGATGGCCAGGGCGTTGCCGGTAGCAGTGAGCGCCTCGACGGCGTCAAACGCGGCGAGCAGCTGCTGGGCGTCGGGGCGGTAGTCCTCGCCATAGGTGGCGGGGGCGATGCGGACGACGCGGTGCGTGAGGCCCTTGAACTCGGGCGAGACGGCGCGGGCGGCCTTGCCCACGGCGACGGCGAAGCTGATCAGGGTCGGCGGAACGTTGAGCTCGCCGGCCTCGTCCTCAAACGAACCGCTCATGGAGTCCTTGCCGCCGATGGCGCCGGCACCCAGGTCGACCTGGGCCATGAGGGCGCCCAGGACGGCTGCCGTGGGCTTGCCCCAGCGCTCGGCCTCGGTGCGCAGACGCTCGAAGTACTCCTGGAAGGAGAGATAGGCGCGCTTGTGCTCAAAGCCGGCAGCCACGAGCTTGGCGATGGACTCGACCACGGACAGGTAGGCGCCCGCAAACTGGTCGGCCTCCATCAGATAGGGGTTGAAGCCCCATGCCATGGCACTCGCCGTGGTGGTCTCGCCGTCCACGGGGAACTTGGCGACCATGGCAGAGCTCGGGGTGAGCTGCGTCTTGCCGCCAAAGGGCATGAGCACGGTCGCGGCGCCGATGGTGGAGTCGAAGCGCTCGGAAAGGCCCTTGTTGGAAGCGACGTTGAGGTCGGTGACGAGCGAGGTCATACGCTCGGCGAGCGTGGTGCCGGCCCAGCTGGGCTGCCACACGCTACGGGCGCACACGTGGGCGACCTGGTGCTTGGGTGCGCCGTTGGAGTTGAGGAACTCGCGGGACAGGTCGACGATGGCGACGCCGTTCCAGGCCATGCGCATGCGCGGCTCGGCGGTAACCTCGGCGATAACGGTAGCCTCCAGGTTTTCCTCGGCGGCGTAGCCCATGAACTCCTCGACGTCATCGTCGGCGACGGCGCAAGCCATGCGCTCCTGGGACTCGGAGATAGCGAGCTCGGTGCCGTCCAGGCCGTCGTACTTCTTGGTCACGGTATCAAGGTCGACATACAGGCCGTCGGCAAGCTCGCCCACGGCGACCGAGACACCGCCGGCGCCAAAGTCGTTGCAGCGCTTGATCAGACGGCAGGCATCGCCGCGGCGGAACAGGCGCTGCAGCTTGCGCTCGACCGGGGCGTTGCCCTTCTGGACCTCGGCACCCGAGGTCTCGATGGACTCGGTGTTCTGGGTCTTGGAGGAGCCGGTGGCGCCACCGATGCCATCACGGCCGGTGCGGCCGCCCAGCAGGATGATCTTGTCGGTGGGGGCGGGGCACTCGCGACGAACGTGGTTTGCCGGGGTAGCGCCCACGACGGCGCCAACCTCCATGCGCTTGGCCACATAACCGGGGTGATAGAGTTCGTTGACCTGACCGGTGGCAAGGCCGATCTGGTTGCCGTAGCTGGAGTAGCCGGCGGCGGCAGTGGTCACGAGCTTGCGCTGCGGCAGCTTGCCCTCGAGCGTCTCGGAAACCGGGACGGTGGGGTCGCCGGCGCCGGTGACGCGCATGGCCTGATACACATAGCTGCGGCCCGAGAGCGGGTCGCGGATGGCGCCGCCCACGCAGGTGGCGGCACCGCCGAAGGGCTCGATCTCGGTCGGGTGGTTATGGGTCTCGTTCTTAAAGAGGAACAGCCAGTCTTGGTCCTCGCCATCGACATCGACCTTTACCTTGACGGTGCAGGCGTTGATCTCCTCGGACTCATCGACATCGGTCATGACGCCGGTCTTCTTGAGGTACTTGGCGCCGATGGTGCCCATGTCCATGAGGCAGACGGGCTTGGCGTCGCGACCGAGCTCATGGCGCATCTCCATGTAGCGGTCGAAGGCCTGCTGCACCACGGCGTCGTCGATCGTCACGTCATCCAGGACGGTGCCGAAGGTGGTGTGACGGCAGTGGTCGGACCAATAGGTGTCGATCACGCGGATCTCGGTGATGGTGGGGTCGCGATCCTCATCGCGGAAGTACTGCTGACAGAAGGCGATGTCCGCCTCGTCCATGGCAAGGCCGCGCTCGGAAATAAAGGCGGCAAGGCCGGCCTCGTCGAGCTCGCGGAAGCCGTCGAGCACCTCGACGGGCTGGGGCTCGGGGGTCTCCATGTACAGCGTCTCGGGCAGGTCGAGCGAGGCGATGCGCGCCTCGACGGGGTTCACCACGTAGTGCTTGATGGCATCGATGGCGGCCTCGTCCAGAGCGCCCGAGATCATATAGACCTTGGCGGAGCGCACGGCGGGGCGCTCGCCCTGGCTGATGAGCTGCACGCACTCGCTAGCGGAGTCAGCGCGCTGGTCAAACTGGCCAGGCAGGAATTCGACGGCAAAGACGGCGCCATCGCTTGCGGGGAGCTCGTCGTAGGTCACATCGACCTGGGGCTCGCTAAAGACGGTCGGCACGCAGGAGCGGAAAAGCTCCTCGTCGATGCCCTCAACGTCGTAGCGGTTGATGATCCTCAGGGCCTCGATGCCCTTGATGCCGAGAATTTCGGTCAGCTCGCCCTTGAGCTGCTGAGCCTCGACGTCGAACCCGGGTTTCTTCTCCACGTAGATACGAGAGACCATTGGTTCCTGCCTTCCTGATCGGTTGGGCGTACGGTACGGTATGCGGCAGCGGTCGGTTTGCGGGGTCTGCCCTGCAGTCGCCTTGAGCCACATGTTTGTAAACCTCACTATGATACGACAGCTCGCGGCGCGTTGAGGACGGCGAGGGTGCTACAGTGAAGCGCAAACAAGAGAAAGGCATCACATGGCATTCGTTTCACTCGCCATCATCGCGCTCGTGGCCTTTGCAAGCCCCTTCATCGCCTCGGCGATTCCCGGGAAACCCGTTCCCGAGACGGTCTTTTTGCTCGTGTTCGGCGCGATGCTGGGACCCCATATGCTCGACATTATCCATGTAGATGCCGAGGTCTCGCTCGTGTCCGAGCTCGGCCTGGCCTTTTTGTTCCTGCTTGCCGGCTTTGAGATCGACCCCAAGAGCATCACGGGTGTGGAGGGGCGCTACGGCTTGGCGACGTGGGTCGTCACGTTTGGTATCGCCTGGCTTGCCGTGCGCTTTACCCCGTGGTTCTCGGTCAGTCATTTCGACGGTATCGCCGTGACGCTTGCCCTTACTTCCACGGCGCTCGGTACGCTCGTGCCCATCATGCGCGAGCGCTCGCTCACCGGTACGCGTGTGGGCGACTCGATTCTCGCGTATGGCACCTGGGGTGAGCTCGGCCCTGTGCTCGCCATGTCGGTGCTGCTGTCTGCCCGCACCGGCATCCAAACGCTTGTAATCCTTGGGTTGTTTGCGGTGGTCTGCGTGTTGCTGGCCGTGGTCCCAAGCCGCTCCAAGCGCGTCGGCAGCCGCTTCTTTGCGTTTGTCGAGGAACGCGCCGATACCACGTCGCAGACCTTCGTGCGCCTGACGGTGCTCATCCTGGTCACGCTCGTGGCATTCTCGGCCGTCTTTGACCTCGATATCGTGCTGGGTTCTTTTGCCGCCGGCTTTGTCTTGCGCTATATCATCCCCGAGGGCAACCATACGCTCGAGACCAAGCTCGATGGCCTGGCCTACGGCTTTTTGATTCCGGTATTCTTTACCGTATCGGGCGCAAAGATCGATCTGACGGCCGTGGCGTCGCGCCCGGGTCTGCTCGTGGGCTTTATCGTGGCGTTGTTGATTATTCGTGCCGTGCCCATTCTTATTTCTATGAGCATTTGTCCTGCGACGCGCGATGTGTCGGCGTATGGTCGCATTACCGTGGCCCTGTACTGCACCACGGCCCTGCCGATCATCGTTGCCGTGACAAGCGTTGCCGTCAACGCGGGCGCGCTGTCGCAAGATATCGCGTCGGTCATGGTTGCCGCCGGTGCCATCACGGTGTTCTTGATGCCGTTGCTCGCGCAGCTCTTCTACCGCGTGGTCGACGCCGCGCCGGTCGCCGCCGTGGCAGAAGTTGCCGAGCATCCATCCGATGCGCTCGACATCCTGCGCGCCCATCACGATTTGGCGAGCCTGCTCGCACGTGAGCACGAGCTGCTGACTTCGCATGGCCATGGTCGCGTATTCGAGGGCTTGCCTACGCTCGATACGATTGCCGAGCGTCTTTCCGCCGAGGCGGCGAGCGGCCACATCGATGCCCGCATCGTGGACGCGGCGCATCTTCTTGCCGATAAGACCTATGGTGATGAGGTCGACCCGTCCGAGCTGACCCCGCGCGAGCGTTGCCGCCTGGAGCGCGCCAAGCTCGCCGTGCGCGAATACCGCCGCCGCATGCTGGAGCTCTATGCAAGAGAAGAAGCCGAGGACGACGACGGCAAGTAGTCGATACTCTCTCGGGGAAGCCGCGTCCCGCTTTGAAGGCTCGGAACGGGATGTGGTTTCCGAAACGGGGGCCGTTGGGAAACTGTGTCCCGGAATGGGCGCTCAGAGTGGGATGCAGTTTCCGCGAGAGACCCGTTGCGGAAACGGTATCCCAGAATCGGCGTTCAAAACGGGGCACTCTTTCCGAAACATTGCCCTGAGGGAAGCTGCGTCCCGGTCTGAGTCGGAATTCCGGGACACAGCTTCCCTTTCGAACAGAAGAAGGCGCGCTGCCTGCAGTTGATGCAGACGGCGCGCCTTCTTTGTTGGACTATGTTGAGGCTGGGAGCTGAGGCTTGTGGTCCCTTAAGAGCGGGCGGCTCCGTCGACGGGGAGCACGGCGCCCGTGACGTAGGAGGACATGTCGCTCGCCAGGAAAACAAAGGCGTTGGCGACATCCTCGGGCTCGCCCATGCGACCCAGCGGAATGGTGGCGATGATGGGCTTGATGACCTCTTCGGGCAGGTTGGCGACCATATCGGTCTTGGTCACGCCGGGTGCGACGGCATTGACGCGAATGCCCATGGGGGCGAGCTCGCGCGAGAGCGACTGGACCATACCGTTGACGGCAAACTTGGACGTGGGGTAGCCGACACCGGAGGGCTGACCATACTTGGCGACCATCGAGCTCGTGGTGGTGATGGTGCCGCCATGGCCGGCCTCGGTCATGATCTTGGCGGCAGCCTGGTGGCCGTTAAAGACGGCGACGACGTTGAGGTCCATAACTTTGGCGAACTCCTCGGCCGTGTAATCCAAAAGGGGCGAGCGCTGGGAGATGCCGGCGTTGTTGACGACCGTATCGAGACCGCCCATGTCGGCTGCGGCCTGCGTAAAGGCCTCGGTCACGGCCTCGAGTGAGGTGAGGTCGCAGGAGCGGCCCCAGACCTTGGCGTCGGGATAGGCGGCCGCCAGCTTCTCAACGGCCGCGTCGGCAGTCTCCTGGCGCGAGCCAAAGACGGTGACGGCAGCGCCTTCCTCGATAAAACGGCAGGCGATCGCATAGCCGATACCGCGCGTGCCTCCGGTGATGATTGCTTTCTTGCCCTCGAGCAACATGGTGCTTCCTCTCATCGCGGGCGGACATACACGGCACAGCATAGCGGCGGCAAAATACAGCTGCTGTCGCATATCGGCAAACGGTATCCACGGTTGTTGACGAACGGTCAAGTTGTTCAAACGTTAGTCGACCAGTTCGCTCAAAGGATGTAGCAAAAGGGGCTCCCATCCAATCGGATAGGAGCCCCTCATGCGTTATTTGATTTGCCGAGAATCGGGCTAGTTCGCCATAACGCCTTCGGTCCAGGCCTCGACGTCCTCGATACGCAGGACGTTGGCGACCTCGGCCACGCAGTCGACGCTGGCAAGCTCGGCGGCGGCAGCCTGGACGTCCTTCTCGAGCGCGCGGTGCGTCAGGAAGATGACCGAGCAGGCATCGCTGATGCCCGACTTGCCGTCCTCGACCTGGTTGATGAGCGAGATCGAAATGTTGTGCTTGGCAAAGATGTCGACCGTCTCGGACAGGGCTCCCACGCGGTCGGCGACCTTCAGGCGTACATAGTACTTGGTCGTGAGCTCGTCCATGGGCTTAAAGGCGAGGTTGTGGCCATAGGGCTCAATCTCGGGTAGCGGAGCCACGCCGCGGCTGATCTGCTCGGAGAGCGACAGGATATCGCCCACGACGGCGCTTGCGGTGGGGAAGGAGCCTGCGCCGGCACCGTAGAACATGGTTTCGCCCACGGCGTCACCCACCACGTAGACGGCGTTCATGGCGCCGTTGACCTTGGCGAGCATATGGTCTGCCGGGATGAGCGTGGGATGCACGCGGACGTCGACGCCGGCGTCGGTGTTGCGTGCGATCCCCAGCAGCTTGATGGTGTAGCCGAGCTCGCGGGCCTGGGCAATGTCCTCGGCGCCGATGGTACGGATACCCTGCTGGTAGACATCGTCGGTGGTCACGCGGGTGCCAAAGCCGATGGAAGCGAGGATTGCCGTCTTGCTGGCGGCGTCGAAGCCGTCGACGTCGGCGGACGGGTCGGCCTCGGCATAGCCCTTTGCCTGGGCGTCGGCGAGCACGTCAGCGTAATCGGCGCCCTCGGCGTCCATGCGCGACAGGATGTAGTTGGTGGTGCCGTTGAGAATGCCAGCGATGGTCAGGATCTTGTTGCCCACCAGGTCGTGCTCGAGCGTGCTGACAATGGGGATGCCACCGCCGCAGCTGGCCTCGCACTTAATCTGCACGCCGCACGCGCGCGCCTTCTCGGCGAGCGTCTCGACATGACGGCCCAGCAGGGCCTTGTTGGCAGAGACGACATGCTTGCCGTTCTCGAAGGCAGTGGTGAAGATCTCGGTTGCGGGGTGCTCGCCGCCGATGAGCTCGACGACGATGTCGACGGCGGGGTCGGTGACGACATCGTGCCAGTCGCTCGTAAAGGCCTCACGCTCAATACCGGCTGCCTCGGCCTGCTCCCAGGCAAGCGCGCAGGCGCGGGTCAGCTTAAGGTCGATGCCGTAGGCTGCCAGGTACTCATCGTGGTGGCTCTTGATCAGACGGGCCACGCCGCCGCCGACGGTTCCCAGACCGATGAGGCCGACGTTCACGGTGCGCAGGGGTTCGCTCATAGATAGCTCCTTCGTGCATCTTATGGATGGATTAACCGCTTAAAGGTTGAGTGCATTCTAGCGTGAACCGAGGGCGCGTGCTCGCCAGGCAACAGGAGTCGCACAAAACGGCACCCCCGAAACGCTGCGGAAACATTGGAAACATGCTCGCTACAAACGGAACTCCGTAACAAACTGTCAACGTTTGCACCATAAGGTTTGCCCTGTGCGACTGGGGCATGCAGGCGCTCGTCGGCGTGGAATGACGAGGGCCAGGTCGAAAAGCCCGCTACGGCTTATGTGATCCAGGACGGCAAGTACATCGCCGCCTAGGTGCGCACAAAACGCGAGCGGTGAGGCCATTTTAATCAGGGCAAGGACGCCTGTAACAGAACAGAAACATTACTTTCACACAATAAAGTGGCTAAACTGCATAAACAGACAGGAATACGCAGAACTATGGATAAATGGGCAAAACAAAAGAAAAGTTGAAATAATCGCCACTTTTCTCAACTAAAGCGTCTACTATTTTGCGAACGCCGAACACGGCGAAGGATGGCCTGTCGGGTAACTGAAACCCGACGAGATTTGAGAGGAGAGCCGCATGTCGAGCCTCACCGGTAAGTCATTGAACCCTGTTATGAATCGCAGGAGCGTTATCGCGAGCGCAGCAGGTCTGGGGGCGATGTCCATTCTAGCTGGCTGCTCCTCCAACGGCGGCGACAGTGGTTCCGCTTCGGGCGACGCTTCGTTTAAGATCGGCACCATCGGCCCGCTGACCGGCGCCAACGCGTCCTACGGCAAGTCCGTTACCCAGGGCGTCGAGCTTGGCTGCAAGGATTTCTCGACCAAGGAGCTGCCGCTTGCCAGCAAGGCCGAGGATGACCAGGCCGATGGCGAGAAGGCCGTCAACGCCTTTAATACCCTGCTCGACTGGGGCATGCAGGCTCTCGTCGGCCCGACCACCACGGGTGCGTCGGTTGCCGTTGCCGCCGAGTGCGGTAACGACCCCAAGACGTTCATGATCACCCCGTCCGCGTCCTCCGAGGACGTCACCGACGGCAAGGATTGCGTCTTCCAGGTTTGCTTCACCGACCCCAACCAGGGTGTCAACGCTGCCAAGTTCCTGGCGCAGAAGTATGCGGACGAGAAGTTCGTGCTGTTCTATAACTCCGGCGACGCCTATTCTTCGGGCATCGCAGATTCCTTTAAGGCCCAGGCCGCTGAGTCCAAGCTCGAGATTGTCGACGAGGAGACCTTTAAGGACGACTCCGCCACGAGCTTTACCAACCAGCTGACCAAGGCCAAGCAGGCCGGCGCCACCATGATCTTTGCGCCGATCTACTACACGCCGGCGTCCGTCCTGCTCAAGAACGCCAAGGACATGGGCTACGACGTCAAGATGATGGGCTGCGACGGCATGGATGGCATCCTGGGCGTTGAGGGCTTCGATACCTCTCTTGCCGAGGGCCTGCTGCTCATGACCCCGTTCTCCGCCGACGACGAGAAGAACGCCGACTTCGTCAACGCTTACAAGGATAAGTACGGCGATACCCCCGACCAGTTTGCCGCCGACGCCTACGACGGCGTGCACGCGGTTGCCGAGGCCCTCAAGGAGGCCGGTCTTGGTGTCGACGCCGACCCGACCGAGGTCGCCGAGAAGCTGTCCAAGGCTATGCTCAAGATTACCGTTGACGGTCTGACCGGCAAGCTCACCTGGAACGATAAGGGCCAGGTCCAGAAGGAGCCCACGGCGTACGTCATCACCGACGGCAAGTACGTACAGGCCTAATTGGCCGCCTTACATAGAGCGGTTTTGATCCCAAGCAGGGGAGGTTTTGGCCTTCCCTGCTTGCTTGGTATCTAGGGACAGTGTAACGTCCCTGTTTCATACATTAACTGGAAACCTATTCGAAAGGGGGATGTGGAACATGACGGTCTTTATCCAATACCTGGTCAACGGCCTGTCCATGGGCAGCGTCTACGCCATCATCGCGTTGGGCTACACCATGGTCTACGGTATCGCCAAGATGCTCAACTTCGCTCACGGCGATGTCATCATGGTCGGTGCCTATGTCTCGTTCTGCGCCACGTCGTATCTCGGCCTCCCGGGCTGGGCATCTGTAGTTCTCTCTTGTGTGGTCTGCACGGTTCTCGGTGTTCTCATTGAGGGTCTGGCCTATAAGCCGCTGCGCCAAGCAGGCCCGCTGGCCGTTCTGATCACGGCCATCGGCGTGTCTTACTTCCTGCAGAACGCCGCGCAGCTTCTGTGGGGCGCCACGCCCAAGAACTTCACTTCGCTCGTCACCTTCCCGGTGCCGGAGTTCTTGGCCAAGTTTAACGTAAGCGCCGTCTCGCTCGTCACCATCGTCGCCTGCCTGGTTATCATGGCCGGCCTGATGTTCTTTACAGGTAAGACCAAGATGGGCAAGGCCATGCGCGCTGTGTCCGAGGACAAGGCCGCCGCTCAGCTCATGGGCATCAACGTCAACCGCACCATCTCGATGACGTTCGCCATCGGCTCCGCCCTTGCCGCCATCGCCGGCGTGCTCCTGTGCTCCTACTCGCCGGTGTTGCAGCCCACCACGGGCGCCATGCCTGGCATCAAGGCCTTCGACGCTGCCGTTTTCGGCGGCATCGGTTCCATCCCCGGTGCCTTTGTCGGTGGTATTCTCATCGGCATCATCGAGGCGATGGCGCAGGCTTACATTTCCACGAGCCTTGCCAACTCCATCGTCTTTGGTGTTTTGATCATCGTCCTGCTCGTCAAGCCTGCCGGCCTCTTGGGCAAGTACGTCCCCGAGAAGGTGTAGGTGAGCGTTATGAAGTTTCTTAAAGACAAGCAGACGCGTCACGACTTTGTCACGTACGCCATGTGCGTTGTGGCGTTCGCCATCGTGTTCTTTATGCAGTCCAACCACATGATCCCGCGCATGATCGCCGGTCAGCTGGTTCCCATCACGGCCTATATCGTCATGGCCATCTCCCTTAACCTCGTCGTCGGCATCGCAGGCGACTTGTCGCTGGGCCACGCGGGCTTTATGAGCGTCGGTGCCTATACGGGCATCGTCACTGCCGTCGCGCTGGAGAGCACCGTTCCGTCCGATCCGATGCGTCTGATCATCAGCATTGTGGTCGGCGCTATCGCCGCTGCCATCTTGGGCTTCTTGATCGGTATCCCGGTCCTGCGCCTGAGCGGCGACTATCTGGCCATTGTGACCCTGGCTTTTGGCGAGATCATCAAAGAGGTCGTCACCTGCCTCATTGTGGGCGTCGATTCCCGCGGCCTGCATGTGATCTTTAACATCACGGGTAACTCTACGATCGACGACCTGCACCTGCTCGAGGACGGCACCGCCATCATCAAGGGCGCGCAGGGCGCATCGGGCGTGTCGACCTATTCGACCTTCCTTGCCGGCGCAATCCTGGTTATGGTCGCGCTCGTGATTGTGCTCAACCTGGTTCGCAGCCGTACCGGTCGTGCCATTATTGCCGTGCGCGACAACAAGATCGCTGCCGAGTCTGTGGGCATCTCCGTCACCCAGTACCGCATGATTGCCTTCGTGGTTTCCGCTGCCCTCGCCGGTGCTGCCGGAGCCCTGTTCGGCGGTAACTTCTCGCAGCTTTCCGCCACTAAATTCGACTTCAATACCTCGATTCTCATTCTGGTCTTCGTGGTCCTGGGCGGTCTGGGCAACATGCGCGGTTCCGTTATCGCCGCCGCGGTGCTGACGATTCTTCCCGAGGCGCTGCGCGAGTTCTCCGATTATCGCATGCTCGTTTACGCCATCGTCCTCATTCTTGTGATGATCTGCACCAATAGCCCTCAGATCCAAGGCTTTATCGCCCGCTTTAAGCCAAAGAAGAAGGGGGAGGCCGAAGCCAATGTCTAAGTTTGAGTTCGAAAAGGGCAAGATGGTGCCCTATCCCAGCCGTGCCATCGTTCCCGATCGCGACGTCAACGAGACGCCGGCGCTCGAGTGCATCCACCTGGGTATCGAGTTTGGCGGCCTGAAGGCAGTCGACGACTTTAACCTCACCATCGGCAAGACCGAGATCGCCGGTCTCATTGGTCCCAATGGTGCTGGCAAGACCACGGTATTCAACCTGCTTACCAAGGTCTATCAGCCCACAAACGGAACTATTCTGCTCAACGGCCAGGACACGAGCGGCAAGACCGTGAGCCAGGTCAACCGCATGGGCATTGCTCGTACGTTCCAAAACATCCGCCTGTTCTCGTCCATGACGGTCGAGGACAACGTCAAGGTTGGCCTGCACAACCAGGAGAAGTACACGGGACTCGAGGGCGTTTTGCGCCTGCCCAGCTACTGGAAGCACGAGAAGCAGGCGCACGAGCGCGCTATGGAGCTGCTCTCTATCTTTGACGTGGAAAAGCATGCGAACGATCAGGCCGGAAGCCTTCCTTACGGTGCCC